>DASTYO010000027.1:0-16136 GCA_035764875.1 Acidimicrobiales bacterium
CGCATCCGATCGGTCGTCTCGTCCTTCGGCGCCGAGGTGCTCGCCCTGCCGCCGGAGCGCCACGACGAGATCGTCGCCGTCGTGTCCCACGTGCCGCACCTCACCGCGGCGTCGCTGATGCGCATCGCCGACGAGCGAGCCGACGAGCACGCCGCCCTTCTGCGGCTGGCCGCCGGCGGCTTCCGCGACATGACCCGCATCGCGTCCGGCCACCCGGGCATCTGGCCGGACATCTGCGAGGAGAACCGGCACGCCATCGTCGCCGGGCTCGACCGCCTCATCGCCGCGCTCGGCGAGGCCCGGGCCCAGGTGGCGACCCACGACCGGGACGGCCTGCTCGCCGACCTCACCCGGGCGCGCGCCGCCCGGGTGAACCTGCCGGCCCGCTACACCCGCCCGAGCGAGCTCGCCGAGGTCCGGGTGCCGGTGCAGGACCGGGCCGGTGTGCTGGCCGACGTCACCACGCTCGCCTCCGAGCTGGCCGTGAACATCGTCGACCTCGAGATCGCCCACTCCTCCGAGGGCCAGCAGGGCGTGCTGATCCTGCTCATCGAGGAGGGGCTCGCCGAGCGGTTCCGTGGTGGGCTGCTCGCCCGCGGGTACCGGCCGTCGATCCAACGGCTCGACTGACCCGTGCCCGACCCGTTGCCCATCGAGCCGGTCGACCGTCCGCTCGACGCCACCGTCACGCTCCCCGGCTCGAAGAGCATCACGAACCGGGCGCTGGTGTGCGCCGCTCTCGCCGACGGGCCCTCGGCCCTGGTCGGTGCGCTCGACGCCGACGACACCGAGGCGATGATCGACTGCCTCGGCCGGCTCGGCATCGGCGTGCGGTCCGACGGCGGCACGGTCGAGGTCGAGCCGGCGGCGCCGTGGGCCTCGGCATCGATCGATGCCCGCCAGAGCGGCACCACGTCGAGGTTCCTCCTGCCGGTGCTGGCCCTGGACGGGGTCGCCCGGGTGCTCGACGGCGACGAGCAGCTCCGCGCCCGGCCGATGGGCCCGTCGTTCGACGCGCTGCGCGCCCTCGGCGCCGACGTGGTCGAGCAGGGCGAGCCCGGCCACCTCCCCGTGGAGGTCCGCGGGCCGCTCCGGGCGGGCACGGTGGACCTCTCCGGCGACGTGTCCAGCCAGTTCCTGTCCGGGCTGCTCCTCGCCGGGCCCGCCGTGCCGGGAGGGGTCGCCGTCCGGCTCACCACCGAGCTCATCTCCCGGCCCTACGTCGAGATGACGGCCGCCGTCATGGCCGCGTTCGGGGCTGCCGTGACCGAGGACGCCGGGACCTGGACCGTCGCACCCGGTGGCTACCGGGGCACCCGGTACGTCGTCGAACCCGACGCGTCGGCCGCCTCCTACGCCTGGGCAGCCGCGCTCGTCTCCGGCGGGCGGGTCACCGTGCCGGGGCTGCACCGGGGCTCGCTGCAGGGCGACGTCGCCTTCGCCGACGTGCTCGAGTCGATGGGCGCGTCGGTCACCTGGCACGACGACGCGGTCACCGTCGCCGCGGGCGCCCGCCTGCGCGGCATCGACGTGGACATGGCCCACATCTCCGACACGGTGCCCACGCTCGCCGTGCTCGCCGCCCTGGCCGACGGCCCCACCACCATCCGCGGCGTGGGGTTCATCCGGGGCAAGGAATCCGATCGCATCGCCGCGCCGGTCGCGGAGCTGCAGCGCTGCGGCATCGACGCCACCGCCACCGACGACGGCATGGTGATCCGGCCCGGGCCGCTGCGGCCGGCCACGTTCGAGACCTACCGCGACCACCGGATGGCCATGGCGTTCGCCCTGCTCGGCCTCGCTGCGCCGGGCATGGCGGTGCGCGACCCGGGCTGCGTCGCCAAGACGTTCCCCGGCTTCTGGGGCCTGCTCGACGCGCTCCGGGCGGGGTCCGTGCCGCCGGCACGCGCCCGTTAGGTTTCCGCACCGTGCCGACCAGCATGCGTGTGATCGCCATCGACGGGCCCGCCGGGTCGGGCAAGTCGACGGTCGCCCGGCTCCTCGCCGAGCGGCTCGGCCTCGAGTACCTCGACACGGGCGCGATGTACCGGGCCATCACCTTCGCCGCCCTGCGCCGCAACCTCGACCCGGCGGACGCCGAGCCGGTGGCCGCGCTGGCCCGCAAGGTCGACCTCTCGGTCACGGTGGACGGCGTGGTGGTCGACGGGGTGGACGCCACCATCGAGATCCGCGGCCCCGAGGTCACGCGGGCCGTCAGCACCGTCGCCGCCAACCCCGAGGTGCGGGCCGAGCTGGTGTCCCGCCAGCGCGAGTGGGCCCGCCGCCGGGGCGGGGGCGTCATCGAGGGCCGCGACATCGGCTCGGTGGTGTTCCCCGACGCCGAGCTGAAGGTGTACCTCGACGCCCGCCCCGAGGTCCGGGCCGCCCGGCGCTCCAAGGAGGTCTCCGACCTCTCCTACGAGACGGTGGCCGCCGACATCGCCCGCCGCGACGCGCTCGACCAGGGGCGCGACGCCTCGCCGCTCACCCGGGCCGGCGACGCCGTCGAGGTCGACACGAGCGATCTCGACATCCCCGAGATCGTCGAGCTCATCGCCGGGCAGCTCGATGGCTGACGTCGCCACCGAGCGCGCCGGCCAGCCCGACCCGCTGGCGCCGCCCACCCGGGGGCAGCTGCGCTTCTACCGGGTGATCCGCGACATCATCGTCGGCTTCTGCAAGCTCTTCTGGCGGATGGAGGTCCACGGGGCGGAGAAGGTGCCGGACGGCCCCTTCGTGCTCGCGCCCGTGCACCGCTCGAACGTCGACTCGCTCCTGGTCGCCGGCGTCACCCGCCGGCGCATGCGCTACCTCGGCAAGCACACCATGTGGAAGTACGACCTCCCGGGCCGGTTCTTCACGGCCATGGGCGGCATCCCGGTCCACCGCGGCTCCGCCGACCGGGAGGCGCTCCGGGCGTGCGTCACCGCCCTCGGGCACGGCGAGCCGGTGGTGATGTTCCCCGAGGGCCAGCGGCGCACCGGTCCGGTGGTCGACGACCTCTTCGAGGGGCCGGCGTTCGTGGCCAGCCGCACCGGCGCGCCGATCCTGCCGGTGGGCATCGGCGGGTCCGAGGCGGCCATGCCACCCGGCGCCAAGTGGATCAAGCCGGTGAAGGTGGTGCTGGTCATCGGCGACCCCATCCCCGCGCCCGCCGGCGAGGACGGCAAGCGCCCGTCGCGCCGCCAGCTGCGGACCACCACCGACGCGCTCCAGGTCGCGGTGCAGCGGCTGTTCGACGACGCCCAGCGGCGGGTCGGGCGACTTCACCCCTGAGCGTCGCTGCGGCGAGAGTGTCCGGCATGCACCGCCGCCGCTTCCTGCAGGTGACCGCCGTCTCGATCGCCGGGGCCGGCCTGGCCGGCTGCGGCGACGACCAGGCCGCCGACGTGCCCGAGGGCGGCATGGCGCTCGGCTCGCTCGACGAGGTGCGGGCCAGAGTCGAGCAGGGCGGCGGCGCCTGGTACGTCCCCGAGGCGCGGGCCTACGTCGTCGAGGTGCCCGCCGAGCACCAGGCCCGGCTCGCCGACGCCGTGGACGAGTCGCTCCGCCCCGGTCTCGAGGCCGGCCTGCTCGCCCTGTGGCAGAAGTGCCCCCACCAGGGCTGCCGGGTGCCGTACTGCGAGGACTCCGGCTGGTTCGAGTGCCCGTGCCACGGCTCCCGCTACAGCACGTTCGGCGAGCTGCGCCGCGGCCCGGCCGACCGGGGGATGAGCTACTTCCCGCTCACCGTCGAGGGGACCGACGTGAAGCTGCTGCCCGGGGACGTCGACGGCCTGGAGGACGACGTGCTCCAGCTGCCCGACCCGGGCGACCACTGCGTGTAGGGCGACGGCGTGTCGGGCGACGTCCGCCGGCGGCGGCGCCCGCAGCTCGTCAGGTCGGCTGCTTGACGAGCGCCCCGAGGACGGCGCTGGCCTCGGTCTCCCGGTCGACCACCGCCGGGCGGTCGCTGAGCGTGCCGCCGACGGCCAGGGTGGCGACCACGTCGAGGGCGGCGAGCAGGTCGCGCAGGCTCCGGGGCGGCGGGAAGTACTCCTCCTCCTCGGTGATGCGCACCTCCTCGATGCCGTTCGCGGGGTCGAGCCGGTCGATGACCCAGCACACGAGCTCCTCGGGGGCGCTGGCGCCGGCGGTGACCCCGACGACGCCCTCGAGGTCGTCGGGCACCTCCTCGGGGGTGTTCACCCGGTGGACCCGCTCGACGCCCATGTCGCGAGCCAGCGACTCGAGCGCCCGGGTGTTCGACGAGTTGGCCGAACCGATCACCACGATGGCGTCGCAGCGCTCGGCGAGGGCGGTGAGGGCGGCCTGGCGGTTCGTGGTCGCGAAGCACAGGTCGCTGCGGCCCGGCGTCCACACGTCGGGGAACCGCTCGCGGGTGCGCTCGAGCACCCCGGCCCAGTCGCGGTGCGACAGGGTGGTCTGGGCCAGCAGGGCGACGCGGTCGTCGAAGTGGGGGAGGGCGTCGACCTCCTCGACGGACTCGACCCGGTGGATCGCCTCCGGCGCCACCGCCATCGTGCCGACCGCCTCCTCGTGGCCCTCGTGGCCGACGTAGACGATCTGGTACCCCTTGTTCGCCCGGACCTTCACCTCGTGGTGCACCTTGGTGACGAGCGGGCAGACGGCGTCGACCACGTAGCCGCCGCTCGCCTCGGCCGCCGCCACGACCTCAGGCGCCGACCCGTGGGCCGACAGCATCACCGGCCGGCCCGGGGGCACGTCGGCGATGTCGTCGACGAACACCACGCCCATGTCGCGGAAACGCTGCACCACCAGCTGGTTGTGGACGATCTCGTGGTAGCAGTACACCGGCGGCTCGAAGGCCCGCACCATCCAGGCCAGCGCCTTGATGGCCATCTCCACCCCGGCGCAGAAGCCACGGGGCGCAGCGAGGAGGACCTTGTCGACGGGCACGGCCCCACGCTACCGGCGCACCTGGGGTGCGCCGGCGCCGGCGGGTGCGGCGGGTGCGGGTGCGGGTGCGCCGCCCGGCCGGCGTGTGACCAGGCCGCCCGAACGTGCCACCGCCGCCGTACTCCCCGGTCCGGGTGCCGACGTCGTGGTCTGGTCACTGGTGGTTGGCGTGGCCCGCCTCCAGGACCCGGACCACGACGCCGCGACCCGGACCGGGGAGTACGCAGGAGTTCTTGTCCCCAGGTGTGGGGAAGATGTGGAAATGGAACGAAAGGGATCGAAGGCGAGCCCGGTGGCGCACGCGCTCCGTCTCGCGGGGGCCCAGCACGGTGCCATCCGTTCGGATCAGGCTCGAGCGGTCGGCCTGACGAAGGACCAGCTCGCACGGATGGTCAGGGACGGGCTGCTGCGGCGCCGGCGACGGGGCCTCTACGTCGCCACCACCGTGCCGAGCGACCATCGACAGGACGCCATGCTCGCCGTCCTGGCTGCGCCGCCGGACGCCGTGACGTCCCACGAGACCGCGCTGTTCCTCCACGGCCTCGGCCCGGCACCGTCGCAGGTGCACCTGACGGTGCACCCCGACGTGCGGCTCCGCCTCGACAACGTGGTGGCCCACCGGTCGCCCCTGCCGCCGACCCATCGAGCGATGGTGGGACGGCTGCCGGTGACGACGCTGCACCGCACCCTGGTCGACCTCGCATCGGTCACGGACCTCGACGGCCTCGCCGCAGTGCTGGATCCGCTCGTGACCGACGGCCGCGTCCACCCGGCTCGCCTGCTGTCGACGATCGACGACATCGTGCTCGCTCCCGGACGTCATGGCACTGCCCTCCTCCGCGCCGCCCTGCAGGTCTGGACGGGGCAGATCAGGCCTGGAAGCCCCGCGGAGGCGCGGTTGCTCCGGCTCCTGCGCGAGCGTGGCTACGCCGGGTACCAGACCCAGGTCCAGGTCGAGGTCGATGGCCGCATGCGCTTCATCGACGTCGGCTGGCCCGAGCGACTCGTCGGCCTCGAGTACGCCGGTCGCCTTCCGCACGGGCCGCGCCGGTGGCCCTCGGACGAAGGCCGGGCGGACGAGCTGGAGCGCGCGGGTTGGTCGCTGCGCGAGGTGGATGCATCTGCGCTCCTGCCCGGGCAGACCGCGCTGTGGGACTGGCTCGACCGGCGGCTGCGGTCGCGAGCGGCGTGAGGTGGGTTCGGGCAGGAGCGCACACCGCCCAACTGCCCGGTCCGGGTGCCGGAGTCGTGGTGTGGTCACTCGGGGCCGGCGTGGGCCGTCGTCCAGACCCGGACCACGACCTCCAGACCCGGACCGGGCAGTTGGGGAGGGCGTGAGCACGCCGGGTGGGACCACCGCCTGCGCGACAGCCGCAAGCCGATCACGCCGGACGCCGCCGGCGCCGGCGCCGGCCTCAGAAGAACAGCGGGATGGTGGGCCGGGAGACGAAGGCGGCGGCCAGCAGGTCGAGGTCGTCGGCGCCGGCCTCGACGAGGCGGCCGGCGTCGCGCAGGGCGTGCACGCTGCAGCCCGAGTAGAGCATCGCCAGGTCCTGGACCGTGACCGTCGTGCGGCCGCTCCCTCCCCGCACGAGCTCCGCGTCGCCCCCGTCGATCTCCAGCACGTGGGCGCCGCTGTTCGCCGGGCGCACGGGGTCGACCACGTCGAGATCGACCCGGCCCGAGACGCTGCGGGGCCAGCCTCGGGCCTGGATCGCGCCGGGCACGTCGACCAACCGCAACATCCAGGGCCAGTCGCTGCTCACCTTCGCCTGTTGGAGCTGGGGCACGTGCGGGGCGAGCATCGCCGCCGGCAGCGCGGTCTGGAACGTTGCGGCCGTGGTGCCGTGGCCGGCGAGGAAGGCGAGGGCGGCACCCACCGCGTCGCCGTCCAGGCCGGCGACCGCCTCGACGTCGAGGTCGTAGAGCGCGGTCTCCGACGACGAGTACCGGAACTGGACGGCGGCGGCATCGGCGCCGCCGCGGCTGCCCACGTAGGCGAAGCGGTTGACGGCCGGCTCCTGCCTGGCCCGGCGGGTGCGGAACGCCCACCAGCCCGGATCGGCTCGGAACCAGCCGTCGTGCCGGGCCGCCATGTCGTCGTGGAGGGCGAGGATGGCGTCGTCGCCGGGCTCCACCTGGCGCCAGGTCAGCGCCTCGGCGCTCACGCCGGCGACGGCGCCGAGCGGCACGCGCCGCTGCTCGAACCAGCCGACGACCTCGTACCCCATCGACCGGTACAGCGAGGCGGTGGTCGGGTACAGCGCGCTGATCACCTCACCGCGCTCCGCCATGCGGTCGAAGGACTCGGCCAGCATCCGCCGGGCCGCGCCCCGGCCGCGGATCTCCGGCGCCACCACCACGCCGGACACGCCACCGCATCCCACCGGACGGCCGCCCCACGTCATGGCGAAGTCGAGCGTGATCACCGTGCCCATGAGGACGTCGCCGGCGTACGCGCACACGGCCCGCTCGGGGTCGATGGGGGGCGCGTCGGGGTCGAAGGCGTTGGTGGCACCGAAGGCCTGCCGGCCGAGGGCGTGGCGCCGCTCCTCGTCGCCCGGCCGGAACGACTCGATCGTGAGCTCCATCGCTGCGGGAACCTACGCCCGCTGGCGCCGCCGGGTGGGCTGACTTCCCGCCACGTCGTGCCGGACGGACCACCCCCGGTAGCCTGGCGCCGGTGAGCCTGCCCCGCGTCATCGCGGTCGCGCCCGGATCACCCGCCGCCCGGGCAGGGCTCGTCCCCGGTGACGAGATCCTGTCCCTCGACGGGGTCCAGCCGCGCGACGTCATCGAGTGGCGCCTCCTGGTCGACGAGCCGGAGGTGGTCCTCGACGTGCGCCGGGGCGGGCTCGAGCAGCAGGTCGTCGTGCGCAAGGGCGCCGGCGAGCCGCTGGGCGCCGACGTCGATGCGGCGATCTTCGACGAGGTGCAGACCTGCGACAACCACTGCGAGTTCTGCTTCATCTACCAGCTGCCACCGGGCATGCGCCGCAGCCTCTACCTGAAGGACGACGACTACCGCCTGTCGTTCCTCTACGGGAACTTCACCACCCTCACCCGGTTCACCGAGATCGACCTCGAGCGGGTGGTCACCGAGGGCCTCAGCCCGCTCTACGTCAGCATCCACGCCACCGATCCCGAGGTGCGGGCCGACCTGCTGCGCAACCGGCGGGGCGCCACCAGCCTGCGCTGGCTGCGGGCGCTGCTCGACCACGGCGTCACCGTGCACGGCCAGATCGTCGTGTGCCCGGGCATCAACGACGGCGCCGTCCTCGCCGACACGCTGGCCGGCATCCTCGACGAGTACCCCGAGCTCCAGAGCCTCGCCGTGGTGCCGCTCGGCATCAGCGACCACTCGAACGAGCCCCGCATGCGGTTCCACACGCTCGAGGAGGCCGAGACCGTCGTCGACGTCGTCGAGGACTGGCAGGACGTGTACCTGCGGGTCCTCGGCCGCCGCCTCGTGTTCGCCGCCGACGAGTACTACCTGCTGGCCGGCCGCCCGTTCCCGCCGGCCGAGGCCTACGAGGGCTTCGCCATGCACGAGGACGGCATCGGCATGGCCCGCACGTTCGAGGCCGAGTTCCACGGCGACGTCGACGACGTCACCCGGCCCGCCGCCGGCTTCTTCGCCTGGGTCGACGGCGCCCCCGCCGCCGGCTACCGCGCCCCCCGCACCACCGACACCGGCTCCCCGCCCGTTCTGGCCCACGAGGACCACCACCAGCTGGCGGATCTGCACGCCAGAACGGGTGAGGGCGTCCCCGTGCGCCTCGGTCCCCGCCGCCCCGCCGCCGACGCGCCCGTCGGCATCCTCACCGCCCCCTACGGCGCTCGCGTCCTGGCCCCGCTCGTCGAGTCCCTCGGCCGGCCCGACGTGCGCATCGTCGAGGTCGCCAACCGCTTCTTCGGCGGCAACGTCGGCGTCACCGGGCTCATGGTGGGGGAGGACCTCGCCCGCGCGCTCGCCGAGCAGCCGGAGGGCCACCGCTACCTGCTGCCCGACGTGTGCCTGTCCGAGGACCGCTTCCTCGACGGCCTCTCCGTCGCCGACCTGCCCCGCCCGGTGGAGGTCGTCCCCACCGACGGCGCCAGCCTCCGGCGCGCCCTCGAGGCCGGTCGCGTGGCCGCGACCGCCGCCGCACCGCACGCCTGACCACCGCCTCCGCCCCACCCGAACGGAACCGCACATGTCCTCCCCGTACCGCGTCGCCATCGTCGGCCGCCCCAACGTCGGCAAGTCCACGCTCGTCAACCGCCTCGCCGGACGTCGCACCGCCATCGTCGAGGAGCGCGCCGGCGTCACCCGCGACGCCAAGGCGGTCGAGGTCGAGTGGGCCGGTCGCCACTTCGAGGTCGTCGACACCGGCGGCTGGATGCCGGGCGGCACCGCCCTCGACGAGAAGGTGTCCCGCGCGTCGGAGCGAGCCATGGACGACGCCGACGCCGTGCTGTTCGTCGTGGACGGCACGGTGGGGGTCACCGAGGAGGACGCCCGCGCCGCCGACGTGCTGCGCCGCAAGGGCAAGCCGGTGCGCCTCGTCGTCAACAAGATCGACGACCCCAAGCGCGAGCACCTGATCTGGGAGTTCATGGAGCTGGGCCTCGGCGAGCCGGTGGCGCTCAGCGCCCTGCACGGCAACGGCGCGGCCGACCTGCTCGACGAGCTCGTCGCCCAGCTGCCCGAGGAGGCAGAGGACGCCGAGGCCCCCGAGGACGGGGGGAGCGC
Organism: Acidimicrobiales bacterium; assembly: GCA_035764875.1. GTDB lineage: Bacteria > Actinomycetota > Acidimicrobiia > Acidimicrobiales > Salinilacustritrichaceae > Salinilacustrithrix. The sequence goes on from DASTYO010000027.1 coordinate 9,656, forward strand.
GGAGATCGCGGTCGCCATCGTCGGTCGGCCCAACGTGGGCAAGTCCACGCTGTTCAACCGGCTCACCGGCGGCGAGCACTCGATCGTCCACGACATGCCCGGCACCACCCGCGACACCGTCGACACCGTGGTGGAGACCCCCGAGGGCGTCATCCGCTTCGTCGACACGGCGGGCATGCGTCGCCGGTCGCGGGTGGACGACGGCACCGAGTACTACTCGGTGGTGCGGGCCCTCCAGGCCGTCGACACGGCCGACATCGCCATCCTGGTCATCGACGCCACCGAGGGCGTGACGGCCCAGGACCAGCGGCTCGCCGAGCGCGTCGACCTCGCCGGCTGCCCGGTCATCGTCCTGCTCAACAAGTGGGAGGTGGCCTCGCCCGAGGACCGCGAGCGCGCCCAGTACCAGATCGCCGAGCGCCTCCACTTCATCGGCGACTCGCCGGTGCTGCAGGTGTCGGCGCTCACCGGCAAGGGCGTCCACCGCCTGTACCCGGCGCTCGGCTCGGCGATCCGGGCCTACGAGACCCGCATCCCCACCCGCCAGGTGAACGACGTCATCCGCCGGGCCCAGCAGGCCCAGCCCGCCCCCCACGGCGCCCGCGTGCTCTACGCCCTGCAGGGCGCGGCGAACCCGCCGACGTTCACGATCTTCGCCAACCGCGAGCTGCCGAAGACCTACGTCCGCTACCTCGAGCGCAGCCTCCGCGAGGCCTTCGACCTGGGCGCCACGCCCCTCAAGCTCCGCGTCCGCCGGCGCGACTGAGCAGGTACGAAGGGTGCCGAGATGACGCGAACGATCACGGGGATGCAACCGGACCTGTACGACCTCGCGGCACCCGCCGGATAGGGTCGCGAGTCGATGGAGCAACCGATCCTGGCGGTGGTCGCCCTGCTGTGCGCGGTCGCCGCGCTCGTGTGGGGCCGGTCCGCGCTCCGGTTCCAGCAGAGCTGGCACCGGGTCCAGGGCGAGTACGGCGACAGCTCCGACCAGGCGATCCTGGCCGGCGCCGCGTTCCGCAAGGAGCTCCACGCCGCCCTGCTGTACGGCATCCTCGCCGTCGCCTGCCTCATCGTCGGCATCGCCGGCACGCCCGAGGCCCAGGTCCTGTTCGCGTTCGTGGTCATCCCGGTCGGCATGTCGCTCTACTACAACCGCGACTTCCGCCGGGTCGCCCGCATCGCCGAGGACCGCAACGAGCTCGAGCGCAAGGCCCAGGAGGTCCTCACCCAGGACGAGCTGGCGCCGCGCAAGTGGGCGGCCCGCCTCGCCCCCGAGGAGCTGCCCGACTTCCCGGGCTTCGAGCTGGGCCGGGTGTACGAGCCGGGCTCCGGGATGATGGCGGGCGACTTCTACGACGTGTTCCGCGTGTCGCCCAGCCGCATCGCCGCGGTCATCGGCGACGTCACCGGCCACGGCATCGAGGCGTCCATCACCGCCTTCCAGGCCAAGTACCTGCTGCGGGTGTTCCTGCGCCAGTACCGCGACCCCGCCCAGGCGATGGAGGAGCTGAACGCCCAGATGTCGGCCCTGGAGCGCGTCGAGGAGTTCATCTCCCTCTGCGTGGTCGTGTTCGACACCGACTCGGGCACCCTGCGCGTCTGCTCGGCCGGCCACCCGGCCGGCTGGCTGTGGCACGCCAAGGAGGTGCGCCCCCTGCGGGCCACCGGGCCGCTGCTCATGCTCGACCCCGACTCGCACTACCACTCCCGCGAGATCGACCTGGAGTCGGGCGACCTGGTGCTGCTCTACACCGACGGCCTCGCCGAGGCCCGCAACGGCGACCAGTTCTTCGGCGAGGAGCGCATCGCCAACACCCTGCGCCGCGACCCCGGCGTGCCGCCCGACGTGCTGTGCAAGACCCTGCTCGAGGCGGCCAAGGACTTCGCCACCGAGCCGGTCACCGACGACACCGCCATCCTCGCCATCCGCCGGAACTAGTCCGGCGCCCAGCGGGGTCGAACCGACGGACTAGTCCGTGGGGCACTCGGCCTGCAGCGCCGGGGCGATCGCCTCGGCGAAGGACCGGTACAGCGGTGCGAGCGGCGATGTCTCTCGCCAGGCCAGGACCACGACCCGGTTGGGGCGCGGGTCGCGCAGCGGCCGGGTGACCAGCCCGGAGCCGGGACGGGACTCGACGTCGAGGGCGCTCGCCGGCACCAGGGTCACGCCGCTGCCGGCCGACACCATCTGGCACAACGTGGTGAGGCTCGTCCCCTGGATGGCCCCCTCGGCGGTGGCGCCCACCGACGCGCACGCCTCGATGGCCTGGTCCCGCAGGCAGTGGCCGTCTTCGAGCAGCAGCACGGGCAGCCCGGCGAGCACCCCGGACGGCAGGGGTCCGTGCCCCGCGAAGGGGTGATCCTCGGGCATGGCCAGGTGGAACTCGTCGACCGCCACGTCCACCACCTCGAGGCCTTCGCCGGGCACCGGCGCCGCCAGCAGGCCCACGTCGAGCTCGCCGAGCTCGATGCGCCGGACCAGGTCGTCGGTGCGCTCCTCGGTGAGCACCGGCTCGGCTCGGGGGTGCCGCCGGCGCAGCTCGCGCACGAGCGTGGGCAGCAGGTAGGGGGCCATGGTGGGGATGACGCCGACGCGGACCGGTCCCACCAGCTCGCCCCGCAGGTCGACGGCGGCGTCGACGACGTCGTCCACCGCGCGGATGGCCCGGCGGGCCGCGTCGAGCACCGGACGGGCGTGGTCGGGGATCGACACGCCGCCCCGACCCCGCTCGAACAGGCTGAGCCCCAGGCGCTGCTCGACCTCGCGGACCTGCGTCGACAGCGCGGGCTGGCTCACCCCGCACGCGTCGGCGGCCCGGGAGAAGCTCAGGTGGTCGGCCACCGCGACGACGTACTCGAGCTGACGCACGGTGGGGCGGACCGATGACATAAGGAGAGGCTATCGGTGGCATCTGGCCCATCGGTTCGTCGCCATGCGGAACTGGACGCGCATGCTGCGCACTTCGCCCCCTCCCTCCGGGAGGGGGCAAGATCGTGGGGTGCCGGTGCACGACGACCCGCTCGAGGACATCCGCAAGACCACCGAGCGCGCCCTCGCCGGCAACCTCGAGACCCAGGGGGCCAAGCTCGAGAAGCAGGGCAAGCTGTTCGTCCGCGACCGGCTCGACCTGCTCCTGGACCCCGGCTCCTTCGTCGAGGACGCCCTGCTCGCCAACAACCTCGGCGACGACCTGCCCGCCGACGGCGTGGTCACCGGCACGGGCACCATCGAGGGCCGGCGCGTCGTGGTCGTCGCCAACGACCCCACGGTGAAGGCGGGCTCGTGGGGGGCCCGCACGGTCGAGAAGATGATCCGGGCCAGCGAGTACGCGCTGTCTCACGACCTTCCCATCTTCTGGCTGGTCGACTCGGCGGGTGCCCGCATCACCGACCAGGTCGAGCTGTTCCCGGGCCGCCGTGGCGCCGGGCGCATCTTCGCCAACCAGATCCGCCTGTCGGGCCGGGTCCCGCAGATCTGCTGCCTGTTCGGGCCCTCGGCGGCGGGCGGCGCCTACATCCCGAGCTTCTGCGACGTCGTGTTCATGGTGGAGGGCAACGCCTCGATGTACCTCGGCTCGCCCCGCATGGCCGAGAAGGTCATCGGTGAGCACACCACGCTCGAAGAGATGGGCGGCGCCCGGATGCACGCCACCGTCTCCGGCTGCGGCGACGCCCTCGCCCACGACGACGAGGACGCCCTCGACCAGGCCCGGGCGTGGTTCTCCTACTTCCCGCAGAGCTGGCGGGAGGAGCCGCCCCGCTACCACCCGGCCCCGCCGGCCCACGAGCTGGCCGACGACGTCGTGCCGGTCGACGAGTCGGTGGCCTTCGACATGCACGGCTTCATCGACGGCATCGTCGACGACGAGTCGTTCTTCGAGTACAAGCCGCTCTACGCCCGCGAGCTCGTCTGCGGGCTCGGCCGGCTCGAGGGCCGCCCGGTCGGCATCGTGGCGAACAACCCCGCGCACCTCGGCGGCGTGCTGTTCGTCGACTCGGCCGACAAGGCGTCGCGCTTCGTGTGGCTGTGCGACGCGTTCAACATCCCGCTGCTCTTCCTCGCCGACGTGCCCGGGTTCATGATCGGCACCCAGGTGGAGCGCCAGGGCATCATCCGCCACGGGGCGAAGATGGTCACCGCCATCACCGAGGCGACCGTCCCGAAGCTGTGCGTCGTCGTGCGCAAGGCCTACGGCGCCGGCCTCTACGCCATGTGCGGGCCGGCGTTCGAGCCGGACGCCACGATCGCCCTGCCCACGGCGAAGATCGCGGTGATGGGACCCGACGCGGCCGTCAACGCCGTGTTCGCGAACAAGATCGCCGCGATCGAGGACGAGGCCGAGCGTGACGCCTTCGTCACCGAGCAGATCCGCATCTACGAGGAGGACGTCGACATCCTGCGGTTGGCGTCCGAGCTGGTGATCGATGCCATCGTGCCGCCGAGCGCCCTGCGGGCCGAAGTGGTCCGGCGCTTCGACGCCGCGGGCACGCGCCGGCGTGAGTTCTCCGACCGACGCCACGGCGTCCCGCCCGTGTAGGAGGCGACATGGCCTGGGACCTGCCAGACACGATCTCGATCCGGGACGTCGGCCCGCGCGACGGCCTCCAGCCCGAGCAGCCGGTGCGGGTCGCCGACCGGGTGGCGCTGATCACCGCGCTCGTCGACGCCGGCGTCACCGACGTCGAGGCCGCCGCCTTCGTCTCGCCGAGGGCGGTGCCCGCCATGGCCGGCGCCGGCGACCTGTTCCGGGCCCTCGAGCGCGACGAGCACGTGCGCTACTGGGCGCTCGTGCCGAACGTGAAGGGCGCCGAGCTGGCCGTCGAGGCCGGCGTCGACGGGCTCACCGTGACGGTGTCGGCATCCGAGACGTACTCGCAGAAGAACGTGAAGATGAGCGTGGCCGAGTCGGTGGCCCAGATCGGCTCCATCGCCGACGTCGCCGGCAGCCGCCCGGTCGACGTGGTGATCTCCTGCGCGTTCGGCTCGTACGACGCCGCTGAGGACATCGGGGCGTTCGACGTGGCCGCCATCGTCGACTCGGCCCAGGACGCCGGCGCCAGCCGCATCACCCTCGCCGACACGACCGGCGTCGCCACGCCCGACCGCATCGCCGACGTCGTCGCCACCACCGGCGTCGACGTCCGCCTGCACCTGCACGACACCCGGGGCACGGCGCTGGTCAACGCCTTCGCGGCGATGACCCTCGGCGTGTCCGCGTTCGACACCGCCGTGGGCGGCCTGGGCGGCTCGCCGTTCGCCGAGGGCGCCGGCGGCAACCTCGCCACCGAGGACCTCGTGCACCTGTGCGACGGGCTCGGCATCGACACGGGCATCGACCTCGACAAGATGATCCGCACGGCGGGCACGGTGTCGGCGCTCATCGGCCGGGCGGTTCCTTCGCGCATCACGGCCACGCTCGGGCGGTGACGGTGCCGTACTGCGACGCCTGCGACCGCTTCTACAACCCGAACACGCTCACCGAGACCGGCGACTGCCCGGCCGGGCACCACGTGGCGGAGCCGAAGCCCGAGGAGCAGCCCCCGCCGGTGCCGTGGCACTTCAAGCTCATGCTCGCGCTGCTCATCGCCTACCTCGGCTGGCGCTTCGTCCAGTTCGTCGGCATGCTCCTCTGAGCGAGGGGTCAGGCCTCGGCAGGCTCGGCGGGAGCGGCTTCGCTGGCGGAGGTCTCGTCCTCGGGGAGCGGAGCGGGGCGCTCGAGGGGGCCGGTGTCTCCCGTCAGGTCGATGACCTCTGGCTCGGGGCCGCGCTCCGCGTACGCCTGGCGGGCGACGATCGTGAGGCCGAGCATCCCGGCCGCCGCAGCCCACCGCCACGCGGGATCGCGGACGCGGGCATGCGCGCCGAGGGCGCAGAGGAAGTAGGCGACGAGGGCGTCGGTGGTGAGCCGGCCGAGCCTCGGGTGGCGACGTCCGACGAGCAGCCCGACGACCGACGCGCCCTTGACCACCGGGATGGTGCGCTGCAGCCACGGCGGGCAGCCGAGGCGCTCGAGGTCCTGCCGGATCACCTCGAGCGGGATGGCACACGCCACCGCGTCGGTGGCCTGGACGGCGAGCAGCAGCCCCGATGCCTGCTGCGGGGGGACCGGGAGCGTGACGACGGCCATGGCGCGGACTTCGACACGCTCGCACCGGCATCCTGCGTGGGGCGTGCGACCGGCCACACGCGGATTGGCGGCGACGGTCGCGCGGGCGAGTAGATTCGACCGTCCCACGGGCTGTGGCGCAGCTTGGTTAGCGCGCTTGACTGGGGGTCAAGAGGTCGGGAGTTCAAATCTCCCCAGCCCGACTCGGAGAGGAAAGGCCTCGGCTTCGGCCGGGGCCTTTGCGCGTGGTTCGGGGTAGGGGATGGGCGTGCGACTCGACGACGACGGCATCGACCCGGCCGAGCCGGAGGACCTCGTGGGCAAGGACGAGCTGGACGAGGACGACGAGATGGAGCTGACCGGGGACGACC
>DASTYO010000028.1:0-22199 GCA_035764875.1 Acidimicrobiales bacterium
GCTCGCCCAGCGAGCGTTGGTAGGGGGCGTCGGCGGGGTCGGGGTCGTCGGTCCACGCGTCCAGCGCCGTCGCCACGTTGAGGAACGCGTTGGGGGACAGGTCTCCGTGGATCTGCCCACCGCCGAACAGCCGCTGCGACAGCACCACGTTGTGGGCCGGCACCCGGCGAACCGCGCGCTCCTGGTCGACCAGCGCCGCCCAGTGCCGCACCGCCGCCGCCCACTCACCGTCATCCACGCCCCGGTCGTTCAACCGGAGGAACGCAGGCAGGGAGTCGGCCAGCCACGGCTGCCGATCGGGGTTGGCGGCATGGCCGAGCGTGTTGGCCCGGGCCAGCGACAGCGCACCGGACAGGACCGCCTCGGCCAGCTCCGGATGCCGGTGGCACAGCCCGCCCAACCGCTCGAGCCGGTGCGCCTCCTGCTCCGAGCAGCGCGTGTAGGCCAGCAGCCACCGCTTGGCCGACGTGGCGCCGGCCGCGAGCCATGCCGACGTGGGCCACAGACCGATGAGCCCGGCGAGCATGGTCCGCTGCGCATCCTCCACCGTCGCGACTGACGCAGCGACGCGGTCCAACCGCTCCCGCGCCACCGACGCGGTGTCGGCGCTGGCGGCGTACGTGGCGGAACCGGTCATGCCACCCATTCTCCTCAGGGGGTCTGACACTTAGTCGATGGCGGTCTCGGGGTGGCCGGTGTCAACGGTCTCGGCCAGGTGCTCGACACGATCGAGGTCCGACTACAGCCGCGGGGTTCGCCTCGTTGGTCGCTTGGGCCCGGGCCCTGGGCCGGTTCGATCGAGCCGGTGTCGAGGGTTGCGGCGCCTACGGGGCCACCCTGAACCGACACCTTCGAGGCGAGGGTGTCACGGTGATCGAAGTCGACCGACAGAACCGGCAACGCCGGCGGCGGCGAGGCAAGTCCGACCCCACCGATGCCGAAGCAGCGGCTCGTGCCGTGTTGGCCGGAGAAGCCATGGGCTTGCCCAAGGAGATGAGCGGTCAGGTCGAGGCTGTCCCGAACGTGCTCTGCGAACACGGCGCCTGGATCGACGTCGCCGCGAAGCTCGTCATCGCCGTCGGAGAGAACCCGCACCGGCTCCGAAACGAAGCGTCCTTCGCCGCCCTGTGCGGCACCAGTCCGATCGAAGCGTCATCGGGCAAGCACAGCGCCCACCGCCTCAACCGAGGCGGGAATCGGCAAGACAACAACGCCCTACACACCGTTGCCATGCACCGTTGGGGCACCTGCCCTGAGACCCGCGCCCACATCGAACGACGGAAGGCAAGACCGACCGCGCCATCCGACGCTGCCTCAAACGAGCACTCGCCCGACGCTTCCACCGCCTCCTCGTCCACGACTTGAGCCGAGCCTTGACATAGGAGCTTCAGGAACCCTTCGGTCGGCGGCTACAGGTCGCGGGGGACGCAGGTCGTCGAGTCGGTGACGTCGGTGCGCACCTCGTCGGCACGCAGCAACAGGTGCACGCACCTGGCCGCGAACCCCCAGCGCACCTCGTACGCCGCGCTGATCTCATCGGCACCGAACGCCGCCCCAGCGAGCTCGTCTCCATGGCCCACAGCCTCCGCCAGGCGACGAGGACCGCCATCCGGTCCGAGCGCCCCGATGTCGTCGACGAGCCGGGCGGCGATGCGGACGTCCTCCGCGAGCGCCTTCGCCTCCCGGTCGGCGTTGCGCTCCGACAGCCACGTCCATCCGGTGATCGGCACACCGACGACGAGGACGATGGCCGCCAGCACGAGCCCGCGGTGCCGCCGGCCGGGCGCGTCGTCGGGCGGTGCGGGCACGTCCACGCCGCTCACCGTAGGAGCAGTGCGGGGGTGGGCGGGCTCAGGTCGGCCGGCGCCACAGGAGCGCGAGGGCGATCCCGTCCGGGCCCTTGAAGTTCAAGATCACCCCCGGCGGCACGGGGATGGGGCCGGAGTGCTCGACCCGCAGCGCGTCGAGCTGCGCCGCCCACTCCGCGACCGCGGCCTCGGACTCGACGGCGAACGCGAAGTGGTCGAGGCCGGTGTGGCGGGGGTCGAACGGGTGGTCGGGGCGCTCGGCGAACTGCGTCAACCCGACGAGCAGGTCGGTGCCCGGCAGCGAGAGCACGGCGGCGGCGCGCTCGTCGCCGGGCTCGTCGAGCAGGACCTCCGCGTCGAACACCCGCCGGAACCACTCGAGCGCCTCCGGCAGGTCGCGGACGGAGAACGACACGTGGCTCGCACCGCTGACCCTCGGCATGGCCGCAGCGTAGGGCCGGCACAGGGCGACCGGTGCGCCGGCGGCCGCACGACCAGACTGGCGCCATGCACCCCTCCCTGCGCGAGCGCTCGGCGCTGTGCGACCTGCTCGAGGAGCTGGGCCCCGACGCGCCCACCATGTGCGAGGGGTGGCGCACCACCGAGCTCGCCGCCCACCTGTGGGTGCGCGAGCACCGCCTCGACGCCGGCCCGGGCCTCCTCGGGCGAGGACCCTTCGCCGGCTGGACCGAGCGCCTCCAGCGCAAGGCGGCGGGCCGCCCCTACGACGACCTGGTGGACGAGCTGCGGGCGGGGCCGCCGACGCGGTGGTTCGGGCACTGGGTGCCGGCGGGCGACCTGCACGAGTGGTTCGTCCACCACGAGGACGTCCGCCGTGCCGACGGGCGGCCGCCCCGCCAGGACGCCGATCTCGACGACGCCCTGTGGGCGGCGCTGAAGACGTGGGGCCGCATCCTCACCCGCCGCGTCGACGTCGGCGTCGAGCTGGTGGCCCACGACGGGCGTCGGCGCACGGCGAGGGACGGGACGCCCTCGGTCACCCTGACGGGACGCCCCGGCGAGCTGATGCTGCTGCTGTTCGGGCGCGAGGCCGAGGTGGAGGTCGCCGGCTCCGACGAGGCGCTGGAGGCGTGGCGGGCGTCGAGCGTCGGGATCTGAGCACACTGGGACATGGCCAAGAACGTCCTCGGCACCGACCTCCAGCCCTGCTCCACCGACCCGATGACCGGGTTCTACCGGGACGGCTGCTGCAACACCGGCGGCGACGACGTCGGCGTGCACACGGTGTGCGCGGTGATGACCGACGAGTTCCTCGAGTTCTCGAAGTCGGCCGGCAACGACCTGTCCACCCCCATGCCGCAGTACGGCTTCCCCGGCCTGCAGGACGGCGACCAGTGGTGCCTGTGCGCGCCGCGCTGGCAGGAGGCGTTCGAGGCGGGCAAGGCGCCGCGGGTCGTGCTCGAGGCGACCCACGTCCAGACCTTGGAGTGGTGCCGGCTCGACGACCTGCGGGCCCACGCCGCCAGCCGCTGACCGAGCGCTCGGCGGTGCGCAGCCGCCGTCCAGCTCCTAACCGGTGGCCTGCTGGATGGCGGTCCAGACGCGCTCGGGCGTGAGGGGCAGGTCGATGTGGCGCACGCCGAGGTGCGCCACCGCGTCGACCACCGCGTTCTGCACGGCCGGCGTCGCGCCGATGGTGCCCGACTCGCCGATGCCCTTCGCCCCGAGGGGGTTGTGGGGGGTCGGCGTCTCGTGGGGGATGCGCTCGAACGAGGGCAGCTCGGCCGCCGAGGGGAACGCGTAGTCGGCGAAGGTCGTCGTGAGCGGGTTGCCCTCGCCGTCGTAGCGGATCTCCTCGAACAGCGCCTGGCTGGCGCCGGCCGCCACGCCGCCGTGCACCTGGCCCTCGACGAGCAGGGGGTTGATGATGGTGCCGGCGTCGTCGCAGGCGACGAGCCGCAGGAGCCGCACCTTCCCCGTGTCGGTGTCGACCTCGACGACGGCGACGTGGGCACCGAAGGGGAACGTGGATCCGCCCGGCTCGAAGTCGGTCTCGGCGAACAGGCGCTCGATGCCGGCGGCGGGCGCGGCCGCCGCGAGCTCGGCCCAGGACTTCGCGGACACCGGCGCACCGGCCACCGAGAAGGTGCCGGCGCGGGGGTCGTGCACGATGTCGGCGGGATCGGCCTCGAGCAGCTCGGCGGCCAGCTTCCGGGCCTCGTCCACCACGAGCTCGGCCGCGGCGGCGGCCGCGGCACCGCCGATCTGCAGCGACTTCGAGCCGCCCGTGCCCCCGCCCCGGGGCACGTCGTCGGTGTCGCCGTGGCGCACCTCGATGCGCTCCATGGGGATGCCGGTGCGGTCGCTGACCAGCATCGCCCAGGCCGTGTGGTGCCCCTGGCCGTGGGCGGAGGAGCCGGTGCGCACCACGGCGCCACCATCGGGCGTGATCTCGACCGAGCCGTACTCGCTCTGGCGCATCACGTTCGTGATCTCGACGTACACCGACACGCCGATGCCGAGCTGCGCCGGGCCGCCCTCAGCGCGCCGGCGGGCCTGCTCGGCCCGCAGCTCCTCGTAGCCGGCGGCCTCCAGCGCCAGGTCGAGCACCGCCTCGTAGTCGCCGCTGTCGTAGCTGCCGCCCGTGGCCGTGCGCAGCGGGAAGGCGTCCGGCGGGATCAGGTTGCGACGCCGCACCTCCACCGGGTCCATGCCGATCTCCGCAGCGAACCGGTCGACCATCCGCTCGATGGCCGCGGCCGCCTCCGGCCGGCCCGCGCCGCGGTACGCGCCGACGTTGGAGGTGTTGGTGACGACCGACCGGATGCGCACGCGGACGTCGTCGACGGCGTAGCAGCCGGGGGCCATCATCCGCGTCATGTACGGCAGCACGCACCCGCTCCCGGCGTAGGCGCCGCCCTCCTGGATGACGTCGAGCCGGTAGCCGGTGATGCGACCGTCGCGCGTGCCGGCCAGGCTCGCGTGCTGCACCTGCCCCCGCCCCTGCACCATGCCGATCAGGTTCTCGGAGCGGGTCTCGGCCCAGCGCACGGGTCGCTGCAGCCGCCGGGCCACCCAGGTGACGACGAGCTCCTCGGGCGTGGTGCCGTGCTTCGCGCCGAAGCCGCCGCCGACGTCGGGCGTGATGACGTGCACCTGGGAGGGGTCGAGCCCGAACACGTGGGCCAGCTCGTCGCGGGTGCCGTGGGCGCCCTGCGTGCACGACCACTGGGTGAGCCGGTCGCCGTCCCAGCGGGCGGCGACCACGCGGCCCTCGAGCGGCACCGCCGCCATGCGCTGGTTCACCAGTCGCTCGGACACCACCACGACGTCGTCGCCGCCGATCTGCTCCGGGCCGACCGGCTCGCCCTGGTCGAGCACCACGTTCGTGCCGATGTCGTCGTGGACCACCAGCTCGTCGCGCGCCGCGGCCTCCGGGTCGACGATGGCGTCCAGCGGCTCGACGTCGGCCCACACCGCCTCGGCGGCGTCCACCGCCTGGGCCTTGGTCTCGGCGACCACCACGGCCAGCGGCTCGCCGACGAAGCGGACGACGTCGCGGGCGAGCAGCGGCTGGGACACCTGGTGGGCCAGGAACGCGCTGGACGTGAGCGGACCGACGTCGAGGTCGGCGCCGGTGAACACGGCGAGCACGCCCGGCATCGCCTCGGCGTCGCTGGTGTCGATCGACTCGATCCGACCGTGGGCGGTGAACGACCGCACGAACGCGACGTGCACCGCGTCGGTCGGTGCGACGTTGTCGATGTAGGTGCCCTGGCCGCGGAGCAGCGCCGGGTCCTCGATGCGCTTCACCCGCGTGCCGAGGATGCTCCCACCTGCCGCTGGCTCGGTCTCCGTGGCCGTCATGGCCGCGGTTCTAGCCGAGGACCCGACTACCGGGTGATCGGCTTGTACTTGATGCGATGCGGCTCGGTGGCCTCGGCGCCGAACTCCTTGCGGCGCCAGTCCTCGTACTCGGAGAAGTTGCCCTCGAACCAGCGCACCTGGCTCTCGCCCTCGAAGGCGAGGATGTGGGTGGCGAGCCGGTCGAGGAACCACCGGTCGTGCGAGATCACCACGGCGCAGCCGGGGAAGGTCTCCAGCGCGTCCTCGAGGGCGCGCAGGGTGTCGACGTCGAGGTCGTTGGTGGGCTCGTCGAGGAGGATGACGTTGCCGCCCTCCTTGAGCTTCTTGGCCAGCAGCACGCGGTTGCGCTCGCCGCCGGAGAGCACGCCGACCTTCTTCTGCTGGTCGGAGCCCTTGAAGTTGAACGAGGCCACGTAGGCCCGGCCGTTGATCTCCCGACGACCGATCTGGAGCACGTCGACCCCGCCGGTGATCTCCTCGTACACGGTGCGGTCGCCGTCGAGGACGTCGCGGTCCTGGTCGACGTAGGACAGCTCCACCGTCTTGCCGACCACGATGTCGCCCTCGTCGGGCTTCTCGGCCCCGGTGATGAGCTTGAACATCGTGGTCTTGCCGGCGCCGTTCGGGCCGATGACGCCGACGATGCCGGCCGGCGGCAGGCGGAAGCTGAGGTCCTCGATGAGGAGGCGGTCCTCGAAGCCCTTCGACACCTCGTGGAAGTCGATGACCTGGTCGCCGAGCCGGTTGCCCGGGGGGATGGCGATCTCGAGCTTCTCGAGCCGGCCGGCGCCGGCGTCGGCCTGGGCCCGCAGCTCCTCGTAGGAGTTGAGGCGGGCCTTGCCCTTGGCCTGCTTGGCCTTGGGCGACATGCGGATCCACTCGAGCTCGCGCTGGAGGGTCTCCCGCTTGCGCTGGTCGGACCTCTCCTCCTGCTCGAGGCGGGCCTGCTTCTGCTCGAGCCAGCCCGAGTAGTTGCCGTGGAACGGGTAGCCCCGGCCCCGGTCGAGCTCGAGGATCCACTCGGCGACGTTGTCGAGGAAGTAGCGGTCGTGGGTGACGGCCACGACGGTGCCGGCGTAGTCCTTCAGCGTGCGCTCGAGCCACGCCACCGACTCGGCGTCGAGGTGGTTGGTGGGCTCGTCGAGCAGCAGCAGGTCGGGCTGGGAGAGCAGCAGCCGGCACAGGGCGACGCGGCGGCGCTCGCCGCCGGACAGGACCGTGACGTCGGCGTCGCCGGGCGGGAGCCGCAGCGCGTCCATGGCGATGTCGATGGTGCGGTCGAGGTCGTCGACCCCGCTCGCGGCCATCTTCGCCTCGAGCTCGGCCTGGCGGGCGCCGATCTTCTCGTAGTCGGCGTCGGGGTCGGCGTACGACGCGAGGAGGGCGTCGTACTCCTCCTGGAGCGAGGCCACGTGGGCGACCCCGTCCATGACGTTGCCCCGCACGTCCTTGCCCGGGTCGAGCTGGGGCTCCTGGGACAGGTAGCCGACGGTGTAGCCGGGGGAGAGGCGGGCCTGGCCGGAGTACTCGTCGTCGACGCCGGCCATGATCTTCAGCAGCGAGGACTTGCCCGAGCCGTTGTGCCCGATGACGCCGATCTTGGCGCCGGGGAAGAACGACAGCGAGATGTCCTTCAGCACCTCCCGATCCGGCGGGTAGAAGCGGGAGACCTTCTGCATGGTGAAGATGAACTCGGCCACGGGGGCACCCTATTGGCCGGGCCGGGACCTTCCCCATCCCCGCGCCGGTACGCTCGACGGCGATGGTGCGCCGCCGGGTGGCCTACCTGGAGGTCGCCGATCGGCCCGCCGGTCCCCGCCCGGCCCCGGTCGACCTCGGGCCTGGCGCCACCCGTCACGCCCCGCCCCTCCGGGCCGCCGACCCGCACCGGTCGCCGTCCCTGCGCGTGGCCGTGGCCCTGCTCCTCCTGGCCTCGGTGGCGCGCGCCGGCGCGGCCGGTGGGCCGGCGGCGTCCGGCGGCATCGAACGTGCGCCGATCGTGCCGGCCGTCGTGCGCACCGAGGGGGCGGTGGTGGTCGAGGCGGCCCAGGTCGTGGACGCGGCGTGGGGCGGCGTGTTCGAGCACCACCCCGACGGGCGCGGGACCGCGGTGGTCGATCGCGTCCACGTCGTCGGCCTCGCCACCGAGTCGGCGCTGGCCGGCAGAGCCGTCAACGCCCTGCTGGTGGTGGACGCCACCCGGCGGGCCTTCGGCGGCCCGGACGCCGGCTGGGCCGACGCGGCGCCCGAGGTGCGGATCCTCGGCGCCCCCGAGGGCGAGGGCCTGCGCACGCTGCAGTGGGACGTCGAGGGCTACGGCCTCTCGCTCACCAGCGTCGGCCTCGACCTCGCGGCCCAGCAGCGCCTGGCCGACGCCGTGTGGCTCCCGGCGGGACCGTCGCTGCTCAACGGCCAGCCACCCGGCCTCCACCCGGCCACCCTCGCCGAGCTCGGCCTCGTGGTGCGGGACCGCATGAGCGGACCGGCGTCACCGGCGGGGAGCCCGCTGATCGGGCAGTCCGGCGGCGCGTCCATCGACGGTCTGCTCCACCGACACGGCACCGACGCGCTGCTGGTCAGCGTGGTGCAGGACCAGCTCGTGGACGCCGAGGTGACCCGCCGGGCGCTCGGCCCCGCCGTCGCGGTGACGGTCCGGGGCGTCACCCGCATCACGGCGGCGGCCGCCCTCGAGCACCCGGGGACGGCGCCGACCGACCGGCGGATCCGGGGGTGGAGCCGGCTGGTGCTCGACCACGCCGGCGGCGTGACGGTGGAGCTGTCGTCCGACGTCCTCGGCGTCGACGAGCTGATGGGGGTGGCGGGCGAGCTGGACCTCGAGCGCCTGGCCCGCACGACCGTCCCGCTGCGGTGAGCCGCGGCTCAGGCGGCGGCGCGGAGCTGGGTGAGCGCCGTGATCTCGTCGAGGGCGACGACGACGTCGACGTCGTCGCACACGAGCCACACGGAGCGCCGCGTGCACGAGAGCACGACGCCGGTCACCTGGCCCTGCCCGGTGGTGACGGTCACGAGCTGGTCGGTGAGCGACTTGAGCTGCGTGGCCTGCGCACCGGTGGACCCTTCGGTTCCTGCGGTGTTCGCCATGTCCATCGGTGTACTGGATCGGCGTTTCCAGGTGGTGGTTGATGCCCACCTCGTGACGATCCCGGAACGCTCGTGTCATGGGCACGTCAGCCATAGGGCTCGCCGAGCGGCACGGTGCCCGCGGCGCGCGCGACGTCGTCGGGAACCGTCGTGCGCTCGAGGAGCTCCTCCCGGCCGGCGCCACCGGAGATCCCGAGCGCGAGGACCGGACCGACGCCAGGCGCGTAGAGCTTGTACTCGAGGACATCGGGCTCGAGCCCGTCGGTGTCCGCGGTGAGCAGCGCACCCGTGAAGTGGCCGGCCGGCACCTCGACCTGTTGGTCGAGGGCGAGCACCGCGCCGTCGTCCTCGGCCTCGCCCTCGTACCGCTCCTGGCGGTACGCCATCCCGACCGCCGGCTCGGCGGGGAGGATGATCCCCGGGAGCGCCCCGTCCACGCCGGCCTCGAAGGAGCCGTCTCGACTGGTGACCTCGCCGTCCTCGAGCTCGGCGGTGTCCTCGCCGAGGTACCAGACGTTGCCGTCGGCGTCCTGCGCGTACCAGTCGAAGGTGTCCTCGACCACCTCGCCGTCGTCGGTGACCGTGTCGCGGAGCACGCGCGCGGTCACGCCGTTCGCGACCGCCTTCGTCGCGCTCGTGACCGTCACGACGACCTCGAGCTCCCGGCCCTCCTCGTCGACCTCTCGGTACCGCCACCGGGTGCCGGGCTCCATGGGCCACAGCTCGTGGTCGACGGCCACCGTGAAGTCGTCGGGGTCGAGGTCCACGGCATCGTCGCCCCGGGGCAAGGCGGCACCGCCGTCGTCGGCGTCCTCGCCGCAGGCGGCGAGGACGGCCGCCAGGGTGCCGGCCACGGCGACCGTGCGGAGCAGCGTGCGATGGTGCATCGTTCCCTCCCGATGTCCCGGTGCAGGTCCCAGGTCCCCACCGTGCCTCGGAGCGCCTGAAGGGACGCTGAACGGTCCCTCGGGGGGACGGCGCTCCGACCGGGCGGCGGTACGCTCGCACGGTGGCTGACAAGCAGACCCCGGATCTCGTCGGACCCAACGCCTGGATGGTCGACGAGATGTACGAGCAGTACCGCAACGACCCGTCGTCGGTGAGCGAGTCCTGGCGCGACTTCTTCGCCGACTACCGCAGCGACATCGACGGCCAGCCCGCGGCCGCACCTGCTCCGGCCCCCGCCCCGCCGGCCACGAACGGCGCCACCGAGGCACCTGCCCCTGCGCCTGCCCCCGCCGCGCCGGCGCCGAAGCCCGCCGCAGACGAGGCGAAGCCGGCGGAGGAGCCCGGCGAGCCGATCCGCGGGGTCGGCGCCCGCATCGTCGAGAACATGGAGCGCAGCCTCGGCGTCCCCACCGCCACCAGCTTCCGCAACGTCCCGGCGAAGCTGCTCGAGGTCAACCGCGCGGTCATCAACGGCTACCTCGGCCGCACCCGTGGCGGGAAGGTCAGCTTCACCCACATCATCGGCTACGCCATCGTGCGCGCCATCGCCGACGCGGTGCCGGCGATGAACAACAGCTACGCCGAGGGCTCCGACGGCAAGCCCCGCCTCGTCCGCAACGAGCACATCGGCCTCGGCATCGCCGTCGACCTCGAGAAGCCCGACGGCAGCCGGTCGCTCCTCGTGCCCGTCATCAAGCAGGCCGACACCCTCGACTTCCGCGCGTTCTGGGCCACCTACGAGGAGCTCATCCGCAAGGTGCGGAACAACAAGCTGAGCCCCGACGACTTCGCCGGCACCACGGTCAGCCTCACGAACCCGGGCACCATCGGCACCGTGCAGTCGGTGCCGCGCCTCATGCCGGGGCAGGGCCTCATCGTCGGCGTCGGCACCATCGACTGGCCCGCCCAGATGCAGGCTGCCGACCCCGAGACGCTGGCGGACATCGGCATGTCGAAGGTCGTCACCATCACCTCGACCTACGACCACCGCATCATCCAGGGCGCGGAGTCCGGCCTGTTCCTCAAGCGGGTGCACGAGCTCCTGCTCGGCGAGGACGGCTTCTACGACGAGATCTTCCGCGCCCTCGACGTGCCCTACGAGGCCGTCCAGTGGCGCCAGGACAAGCGCCCCGTCGACCAGGACACCCACCGCCGCGAGAAGCAGATGGCGGTGCAGCAGCTCATCAACATGTACCGGGTGCGCGGCCACCTCATGGCCGACCTCGACCCGCTGCGCTGGCGCGAGCCCAACATGCACACCGAGCTCGACCCGCTCACGTACGGGCTCACCATCTGGGACCTCGAGCGCGAGTACCTCACCGGCGGCCTCGCCGGGCAGGACCGGATGACGCTGCGCCAGATCCTCAAGGTGCTGCGCGACGCCTACTGCCGCACGCTCGGCATCGAGTACATGCACATCCAGGACCCCGACCAGAAGACCTGGATCCAGGAGCAGGTCGAGGGGGTGTCGGTCGAGCTCGAGCCCGACGAGCACCAGCACGTGCTCGGTCGCCTGAACGCCGCCGAGGCCTTCGAGAAGTTCCTCGCCACCAAGTACGTGGGCCAGAAGCGCTTCGGCCTCGAGGGCGGCGAGTCCGCCATCGTCATCCTCGACGCCGTGCTCGAGCAGGCAGCGGCCGAGGGCATGGACAAGGCCATCATGGGCATGGCCCACCGGGGCCGGCTCAACGTGCTGGTGAACATCGCCGGCAAGAACCTCGACCAGCTGTTCAGCGAGTTCGAGGGCTACGTGCCCGAGGGGTCG
The DNA here is from genome assembly GCA_035764875.1 of Acidimicrobiales bacterium. Taxonomy (GTDB): domain Bacteria; phylum Actinomycetota; class Acidimicrobiia; order Acidimicrobiales; family Salinilacustritrichaceae; genus Salinilacustrithrix. The sequence continues at coordinate 11,452 of DASTYO010000028.1, forward strand.
GTGCAGGGCAGCGGCGACGTGAAGTACCACCTCGGCCAGGAGGGCGTGTACTGCTCCCGGCACGACAAGGAGATCACCGTCGAGCTGGCCGCCAACCCCAGCCACCTCGAGGCCGTCGACCCCGTGGTGGTCGGCATGGTGCGGGCCCTGCAGGACCAGATCGACCGGCCCGACGCGTTCAGCGTCCTGCCCATCCTCATCCACGGCGACGCCGCCTTCGCCGGCCAGGGCGTCGTGGCCGAGACCCTGCAGATGTCCGACATCCGCGGGTACCGCGTGGGCGGCACCGTGCACCTGGTCATCAACAACCAGATCGGCTACACGACGACGCCGGAGGCGAGCCGGTCGGGCATCTACTCCACCGACGTCGCCAAGATGGTCCAGTCGCCGGTGTTCCACGTGAACGGCGACGACCCCGAGGCGTGCGTGCGGGCGGCGCGCCTGGCGTTCGCGTTCCGGCAGCGGTTCAACAAGGACGTCGTCATCGACATGGTCTGCTACCGCCGCCACGGCCACAACGAGGGCGACGACCCGAGCTACACGCAGCCCCTGATGTACGCCAAGATCGACCAGCACCGGTCGGTCCGCAAGCTGTACACCGAGTCGCTCGTCAAGCGGGGCCACATGTCCATCGAGGAGGCCGAGGCCGCGCTCGACGACTTCCAGGCCCGCCTGCAGGACGCGCTCGACGAGACCCGGTCCTCGCCCGAGGAGCACATCGCGGCCGAGCCGCCCGCGCCCCGCGGCGTGCTGCCCCACATCGAGACCGGCGTCGACCGCGAGTCGCTCGACCGCATCTTCGCCGCGCTCGACTCGGTCCCGGACGACTTCAACCTCCACCCGAAGCTGGCCAAGCAGTTCGACACCCGTCGCAAGATGTGGGAGGGCGGCGAGGTCGACTGGGGTCTCGCCGAGTCGCTCGCCTTCGGGTCGCTGCTGCTCGAGGGCGTCGACGTGCGCCTCGCCGGACAGGACTCGCGGCGGGGCACGTTCGCCCATCGCCACGCCACGCTCCACGACTTCGTGAACGGCGCCGAGTACGTGCCGCTCGCCAACATCGCCGAGGACCAGGGCAAGCTCTGGATCTACGACTCGCTGCTGTCGGAGTACGCGGCGCTCGGCTTCGAGTACGGCTACTCGGTCGAGAACCCGAAGGCGATGGTGGCGTGGGAGGCCCAGTTCGGCGACTTCGTGAACGGCGCCCAGATCGTCATCGACCAGTTCATCGTGGCCGCCGGCGACAAGTGGCGGCAGGACTCCGGGCTCATCATGCTGCTGCCCCACGGCTACGAGGGCCAGGGTCCCGAGCACAGCTCCGGGCGCATGGAGCGGTTCTTGCTGCTGTGCGCCGAGGACAACATCCAGGTCGTCAACGCCACCACCGCCGGCCAGTTCTTCCACCTGCTCCGTCGGCAGATGCACCAAGAGGCGCGCCGGCCCCTGGTGGTGTTCACGCCGAAGTCGCTGCTGCGGGCCAAGCCGGCCCGCTCGGCCGTCGACGAGCTCACGCAGGGGTCGTTCGAGGAGGTCCTCCCCGACCCGGCCCTGGCCGGCGGCTCGCTCGACCCGGGCGACGTGCGCCGCGTCGTCCTCGCCACCGGCAAGGTCGCCCAGGACGCCATCGCCGCCCGCGACGAGCGGGGCGTGCCGGTGGCCGTGGTGCGCGTCGAGCAGGTCTACCCCTGGCCGGGCGCCCGCCTCGCCGAGGAGCTCGAGCGGTACCCGAACGCCACCGAGCTCATCTGGCTCCAGGAGGAGCCGCAGAACATGGGTGCCTGGAACTTCGTCAGCCACCGCCTGTACGAGGGCTTCGGCGACAGCCACAAGATCCAGCGGGTGTCGCGCCACGAGTCCGGGTCGCCGGCCACCGGCTCGAACAAGATCCACCACCAGGAGCAGGCGATGATCCTGGACAAGGCCCTCACCTACTGAGGGCCGGGCCTCAGCGCAGCGGGAACCCCACCACCTGCTCGAGCTCGGCGATGGCGACGTCGGGGTCCACCACCTTGATGGTGGTCATCCCCATCGCCTTGGCCGGCTTGAGGTTCACGCCGAGGTCGTCGAGGAACACCGCCTGGGCGGGCTCGATGCCGAGCTCCTCGCACGCGATCTCGTAGAAGCGCGGGTCGGGCTTGCGGCACCCGGCCTTGGACGACTCGACGACGACGTCGAAGAGCTCCATCACGCCGTCGTAGCTCTCGGGGTCCATGCGACCCTGCGGGTGGGCGGCGTCCGGCGCCACGAAGTTGTTGGTGAGGCAGGCGGTCTGGAGGCGCTCCTTGCACCGCCGCACGGCCTCGACCATCGCCGGGCGGATCTCGCCGCGCAGTCGGCCGAGCACCTCACGGGCGTCGAGCTCGCCGCCGGCCGCGCGCGCCTCGGCCTCGAACAGCTCGCAGAACTCCTCGATGGAGACCTCGTTGCGCTCCATCTTCGCCCAGGCGTTGTGGTCGGGGTTCGTGGCGTTGAGGCCGCGGATGAAGTCGGTGGGGAGGCCGCGCTCGCGCTCGTACGAGGCGAAGGCCTCGAAGGGACTCGACAGGATGACGCCCCCGAAGTCGAAGAGGGCGGCGGTGATCTGGGGTCGTTCGGCCGGCACGGCGGCCGTTCCTACCACGGTGGCTCCGCGGCTCACGACGGTGGTCCCACTAGGGTTCCCCGGCGAGCGGGTCCGGCATCGCAGCTGCGGGCCCTGCACCACGACTTCGCTGCAGACAACTTGCCAACCACGCACCTCGTCGTCGACGGATCGAACATCGCCACGGAGGGCCGCTCCCTCCCCAGCCTCCAGCAGCTGCTGGACGCCGTCGACGCGATCACCAAGGAGTTCGAGCACGCCAACGTGACCGTCATCGTCGACGCCACGTTCGGCCACCGCATCGACGCATCCGAGCGGCCCGCCTACGAGGAGAAGATCAACAAGGGTGAGATCATCACCCCGCCGGCAGGCGTGATCGGGCGCGGCGACGCGTTCATCCTCGAGGTCGCCGACCGGGCCGGCGCCATCGTGCTGTCGAACGACTCCTTCCAGGAGTTCCACGGCACCTACGAGTGGCTGTTCACGGAGGGTCGCCTCCTCGGCGGCAAGCACGTCCCCGGGGTCGGGTGGATCTTCCTCGCCCGGTCACCCGTGCGCGGGCCCACCAGCCGGCGGGCCGTGTCCGACGCCAAGCGGAAGCGCCGCGGATCGAAGAAGGCGGCGGCCGCGGCCAAGCCCGCGTCGAAGCGGCCGTCGTCGAAGGCCAAGGCGGCCACGCCTGCGAAGGGCAAGGCGGCCAAGGCCAAGGCGGTGAAGGCCGACGAGCCCGCCGGGCGCAAGCGCGGCGGCAAGGAGCCCGAGCCCTACAACGAGCCGCTCCCCTTCATCGAGTTCGTGGGCGCCCACCCCGTCGGCTCGATCATCGAAGCCGAGGTCGAGCAGTTCGCCAGCCACGGTGCCTACGTCATCTGCGACGGCACCCGCTGCTACATCTCCCTCAAGTCGATCTCCGACCCGCCGCCCCGCAGCGCCCGCGAGGTGCTGACGATCGGCGAGACCCGTCAGTTCGTGGTGAAGGCCATCGACACGCCCCGCCGGGGCATCGATCTGGTCATGCCCGGGATGGAGGGCGTCGAAGAGGAGTCGAGGGCCCCTGCGGCCGTCGAGGAGCCGGCCCCTGCGGCCGTCTCGGAGTCGAAGGCCCCTGCGGCCGTCGAGATCACGGAGCCCACCGAGGCGCCGGTTCCCCAGGAGCTCGAGCCCGTCGGCGACGCCGGCGAGCGCAAGCTCTCGGTGTCCCAGCGTCGCAAGCTCCGTGCCCAGCAGGCTGCTGAAGCGGCAGCCGAAGCCGAACGACCCCAGGAGGCGACGGTGAAGAAGTCCCCGGCCAAGAAGTCGGCCACCAAGAAGAAGGCGACGGCCAAGAAGGCCACCGCCAAGAAGGCGGCCGCGAAGAAGGTCACCGCCAAGAAGGCGGCGACCACGAAGGCCGCGGCGAAGAAGGGCACCGCCAAGAAGGCGACGGCGAAGAAGGCCACGGCGAAGAAGGCGGCCACGAAGAAGGCGGCGGCCAAGAAGTCCCCGGCGAAGAAGGCCGCCACGAAGAAGAAGGCGGCGGCCAAGAAGGCCACCGCCAAGAAGGCGCCCGCGAAGCGCGCCAGCTCCTAACCCGGCTCTGCCTCGCCTCCGACTCCTCGGCGTCGGGCCTCCTGCTCGGCCCGGCGTCGGCGGAGCTCGGTCATCCGCGCGAAGTCGATGGCGATGAACACCGCCTCCGACTCGGCGCACAGCCGATCGCCCGCGTGCACCGTGCCGGAGGTGAGGACCTTGCGCCCGTCCACGCCGTCGAAGCGCCCGGTGAAGCGGAGCGGTTCGTGCAGGGGGGTGGGCGACCGGTAGCGGACGGTCAGGGTCCCGGTCATGCCCGGCTGGCCCGAGAGCGACTGCACCGCGCCCAGGACCTCGTCGAACGCGGCCGCCACGAACCCGCCGTGGACGTTGCCGGGCGGCCCTTCGTACGCGGCCCCGAACGTGACCGTGCCCTCCATCGTGCGCTCGTCGACGGCGCGCAGCACGATGGGCGGGGCGATCGGGTTCGCGGCGCCGAGCATCGGGCTGTGGTCGAAGAACCCGTGGGGGTTGCCGCTGGTGGCGGCCTCGCCGTAGCCCTCCCACAGGGTTCGCCGGGCCGGGTGCAGCGAGCGATCGAAGCGGTCGGCGACCTCCTCCAGGACGGTGGCGGCGGCGGCCAGCTCGTCGTCCGAGGCGTCGGTCATCACCATCCCGTCGATCAGCCGCCGGGCGGCCGCCGCCATGCGCCGCAGCTCGGCGCGCCGTCCTTCGGGCTGCTCGACGTTCAGCTCGGTGAGCTGCCGGGCCCACTCGGGGCTGCCCGGGCCGTGCGCGCCGCGCGGGTCGTCGGGCGGGGGCGGGGTGTCGGTCACGGCTGCCTTGCTAGCCCTCGGACGTCGCCGGTGCGAACTCGACGACGACCGGGGCGTGGTCGGACGGGGCGGTGCCCTTGCGGGCGTTGCGGTCGATGAGCGCCCACCGGAGCCGGTCGGCGAGCGGGCGGCTGACGAGGACGTGGTCGATGCGCATGCCCTTGTGCTTGTGGAAGTTCCCGGCGCGGTAGTCCCACCACGTGAACAGGTCGCCGTCGTCCGGGTAGCAGCTGCGGAACGCGTCGACGAGGCCCCAGTCGAGGAGCTGCTGGAAGCGCTGCCGCTCCTGCGGCGTGATGTGGGTGGCGCCGTGGATCTCGCGGACGTCCCAGACGTCGCGGTCCTCGGGCGCCACGTTGAGGTCGCCGCACACCACCACCTCGTCGTCGGGGTGGGCCACGGCGTCGAGGTGGGCGGCCAGCCGGTCGAACCAGGCGAGCTTGTAGCGGAACTGCTCGTGGCCTACCGCCCGCCCGTTCGGGGCGTACCCGGTGACCACCACCGTGGAGCCGCACCGGGCGGTCAGCAGGCGGGCCTCGGCGTCGTTGGGCCCGCCGTCGGCGAAGCCGTGGACCACGTCGGTGATGCCGAGGCGGGACATGATCGCCACCCCGTTCCAGCGGCCCTGCCCGTGGTGGACGGCGTCGTAGCCGAGCCCGGCGAGCGTGAGGGCGGGGAAGGCGTCGTCGGTGCACTTCGTCTCCTGCACGCACAGGACGTCCGGCGCCGTCTCGACCAGCCAGGCCTCCACGCGCTCGAGCCGGGCCTTCAGCGAGTTGACGTTCCAGGTGGCCAGGCGCACGGGGCGACGCTAGCGACGGGCGAGGTACGCCTCGACCACGCGGGTCTCGTCGGCCAGGTGCTCCCGCAGACCGGATGCGATGGCCTGCTCGACGGCGCGCCCCACGAGCGGGGCCGACACGCGCACGTCGATGGTGGCCCGCCTGGTGCACCCGTCGCCGCGCGGGTCGATGCGGTAGTCGCCCTGGCACCGGAAGCGGTGCGCGTGGTGGTCGGGGTGGAGCACGAAGCGGCACTCGCGGCGGGCGAGGTCGTGCACCGACTCGTCCACCCAGGTGAGCGTCGCCGGATCGATGACGGCCCGGGCCGGTCCGGAGAGGTGGCCGGCGAACCGGTAGCGGATGCGCAGCCGCACGGTGTCGCCCTCGAGCTCGCGCCCGAGGACCTCTGGTCGGGACACCTTCGGCAGGTCGGTGAAGCCCGCGTACAGCTCGGGCTCGGTGAAGGCCCGGGCGGTGTCGTCGGCGGGGGTGGAGAAGCGCTGCTCGACGGTGAACCTCACGGTCCGGGCTCCACGCGGGCGACGACGGCGAGCAGCTCGTCGGCGAACCGGGCCCGGCGGGCCGGGCCGAGGCCGGTGACGGCCTCGATCTCGGTGCGGGTGCGGGGTCGGCGCGCCGCGATCTCCCGCAGCACGTCGTCGGGGACCACGGTGTGCGGGGCGGTGCGGGCGGCCCTCGCTCGACCGGCGCGCCAGGCCTGGAGGGCGGCGAGCAGCGGGTCGGCCGGTGCGGGCGGCTGGAGCCGGGCTCGCACCGAGGCGAGCTGCGTCGCACCGCGCGACGGTGGCGGGCTGACGACCTCGGCCATGCGCTCCTCGAAGCCGGCGAGGAAGGGGCTGCGCGCCTGGGGGCGGACGGTGCCGCGCACGGTGCGCTGCCGGGCCCAGTGGAGCGTGACCTCCTGCTCGGCGCGGGTGATGGCCACGTACAGCAGGCGGGCCTCCTCGTCGCGCGCCTCGCGCCGGCGGGCCGAGGCCAGGGGGATCGAGCCGTCCTCGCAGCCGGCCACGTGGACCACGGGCCACTCGAGGCCCTTCGCCGCGTGGATCGTGGACAGCGTGACCGCGTCGGGGTCGCGCTCCTCGTCGGTCAGGTTGGCGTAGGCCCAGCCGACGAAGGTGCGGCCGGTGATGCCCTCGTCGAGGGTGCGCTGCGCCTCGGCGGCCTCGGCCAGGGCCTCCACCGCCGGGTCGCCGGCGTCGCCTGCGAGCGCGCCGCCGAGGGCGGCGAGCAGCGGGCGGTCGTCGTCGCGCAGCCGGTGGAGCACCCGGCGCACGCCGGGATCGTCGAGCAGTGAGACCTGGCGCCGCACCTGGGTGGGCACGCCGAGGGCCGAGAGGCCGCGGTCGAGGTCGAGGATGCGCTCGTGCGTGCGGGCGAGCACGGCGAACGCCCGCCAGGGGAGGTCCGCGCCCCGGCGCCGGCGGATCGCCCGGGCGATGGCCCGGACCTCGGCGACCTCGTCCCCGTGCTCGAGGATGCGGGCGGGCGGCCCGGGGGCGCCGGTGGAGGTGGGGTGCCGGTCGGGCAGGCCGGCGGCAGCGACGACGGACGCGGCGGCGGCGGTGATCTGGGGCGTCGAGCGGTGCGTGCGGTCGAGGTGGATGACCTCCAGCGCCGGCCAGCGGGCGGCGAGCTCGTCGAGCAGGCCGGGTTCCGCGCCGTTCCAGCCGTAGATCGACTGGTGCGTGTCGCCCACGACGAACACGTCCCAGCGATCGCCCCGCCACGCCTCCAGCAGCCGGAACTGCAGCGGGTTCACGTCCTGGAACTCGTCGACGAACAGGTGCCGGAACCGCCACCGCTGCGCCGCTGCGAACCCGGGGTCGCCCTCGATGGCCGCGGCGCACGCGGCGAGGAGGTCGTCGAAGTCGACGACGTGGCGCCGGGCCTTCGCCTGCTCGTAGCGGGCGAAGTGGGCGGCCACCTCGGCGGCCGGCATCCGGGTGCGCCGGCCGGCAGCCCGCGCCGCCGCGGGGTAGTCGTCGGGTCGCAGCATCCGGGCACGGGCCCACGCCAGCTCGTTCGACAGCTCGGCCAGCGCCGCGGGGGCCGTGATCTCGAGCTGCTCCCGCAGGAACGGCCGCACCCGGTCGAGCAGGTGCGGGGCGGTCCGCCCCTGGGCGGCCCAGCGGTCGCGCAGCTGGCGCCACGCGACGGCGTGGAAGGTGCCGGCCTCGATGCGGTCGCGGATGCCGACGCCGCGGAGGCGGTCGCGCAGCTCACCGGCCGCCTTGCGGGTGAAGGTCACGCACAGGACGTGGGCGGGCTCGATCTCGCCGGTGGCGATGCGGTGGGCGACCCGCGCCGTGAGCACCCGGGTCTTCCCCGACCCTGCCGGCGCCACGACGGCCAGCGGCGACGCAGGGGAGGTGGCCGCCCGGCGCTGGTCGTCGTCGAGTGCTGCCAGCGCCGCCGCGGGATCCATCGGCACCGAGCGTAGAGGGTGCTCCGGTAGCGTCCGGCGGCGATGGTGGAGGTCAGCGAGGAGCGGTTCGAGGCGCTGGTGGCCGCGGCGCTCGACGAGCTGCCCGGGCCGCTGGCGGAGGGCCTCGAGAACGTCGTGGTCCGCATCCGCACCGGTCGCCGGACGGGTGGCCTCCTCGGCCTCTACGAGGGCGTGCCGCTCACCCAGCGCGGCGACTACGGCGCCGGCGGCCCGCCGATGCCCGACCAGGTGACGATCTACCGGCTGCCCATCCTCGCCATGTGCGAGACGGAGGAGGAGGTGGTCGAGCAGGTGCGGGTCACCGTGGTGCACGAGCTGGCCCACCACTACGGCATCGACGACGACCGGCTCCACGAGCTCGGCTGGGCGTAGCGGTACGCTCCCGCGCGTGGCGTTCCCGCGGAAGCTGCTCAACGCGGACGAGGAGCTCGTCCTCGACCTGCACCCGCACTGGTGGTTCATGGCGAAGCAGACGCTCGCCCTCATCGCGGCGATGGCCGCGGGCATCCTGGTGCTCGCCAACGTCGACAACGGCATCGTGCAGATCCTCGCCGGCCTGCTGATCCTGGTCGCCCTCGGCTGGTGGGGCGTTCGCTACCTCGACTGGCGCACCACCAACTTCGTGGTCACCACCGACCGGCTCATCTACCGGCACGGCGTGCTCGCCAAGCACGGCATCGAGATCCCCCTCGAGCGGGTGAACAACGTGCTGTTCTCGCAGCGGCTGTTCGAGCGCATGCTCGGCGCCGGCGACCTGGTGATCGAGTCGGCGGGGGAGAGCGGCCGCCAGTCGTTCTCCGACGTGCGCAAGCCCTCGGCCGTGCAGAACGAGATCTACCGCCAGATCGAGGCCAACGAGAACCGCAAGTTCGACCGCATCGGCCGCGGCGGCGGCTCGGGCGGCTCCGTGGCCGACGAGCTGGCCAAGCTCGACGAGCTCCGCCGGGCGGGCGTGCTCTCCGAGGAGGAGTTCACCGCCCAGAAGGCCCGGCTGCTCGGACGGTGACGTGACGCAGGTCCCTACCGACCGGTCGGTAGGGGCGGGTACGGTTCCCGCCATGGCCGTGCTCCCTGCAGACGACGGCGTGCTGGTGAGGCCCGCGCTCCGGGGTGTCCTCCACCGGTACGCGGCGGTGGCGTTCGCGGCGGGGTTCGGCGTCCTCGTCGCCTCCGCAGGTGCAGCCGCGCTGCGCCCCTGGCTGGCCGTGCACGGCACCTCCGTGACGGCCATGCTGGCCGTGAGCGCCGTGTACCACAGCGGTCGTCTCTCGCCGGCCGCCCGGGCCACGTTCAAGCGCATCGACCACTCGACGATCCTCCTCGCCATCGCGGGCAGCTACACCGGCGTGGTCGGCCTCGCCGTCGAGGGCGGGTCGCGGGTGTGGATGCTCGGTGCCGTGTGGGTGCTCGCCGGCGCGGGGATGGCCATCCGCATGCTCTGGCTGGATGCGCCCTATCCGGTCGTCGCCGCGGTCTACGTCGCGGTCGGCTGGGTGGCCGCGCTCGACCTCGACGCGCTGACCGGGGCGCTCACCGCCGGGGAGCTCGTGCTCGTGGTCGCCGGCGGCGTGCTCTACACCCTCGGTGCCGTCGTCTACGCGCTCCACGCACCGAACCCGTGGCCGCGCACCTTCGGCTACCACGAGGTCTTCCATGCGCTGGTGGTGCTGGCCGCTGCCGCCCACCTCGTCACGGTCTCCCTCATCGCCGGACGCCTCGGCTGAGGTGGCCGCGCCATCGGACGGTACGGTCGGGCGATGAGCGGATCGACCTGGACCGACATCGTGGCCCGGAACCCGGACCACTCCAGCTGGTACGTCGAGCGCTTCCGCTCGATGGCCGCCGCCGGCGACGACCTCGCCGGCGAGGCCCGGTTCGTCGACGCCATGGTGCCTCGCGGCGCCCGCATCCTCGACGCGGGGTGCGGGCCCGGTCGGGTCGGCGGCGAGCTGCACCGCCTCGGGCACCGGGTCGTCGGCGTCGACATCGACCCGGTGCTCATCGAGGCGGCCGAGCAGGACCACCCCGGGCCGACCTGGCTGGTGGACGACCTCGCCACCTTCGACCTGCCGTCGAGGGGCATCGACGAGGGGTTCGACGCCGTCGTCTGCGCCGGCAACGTGATCACGTTCGTCGCGGCCGACGACCGGCGGGCTGCGCTGGCCGCCATGGCGCGGCACCTGAAGCCCGACGGGCGGGTCGCCATCGGCTTCGGCGCCGGCCGGGGCTACGACTTCGACGCGTTCAACGCCGACGTCGTCGAGGTCGGCCTGTCGACGGACCTGGAGCTGGCCACCTGGGACCTGCGCCCGTTCCCCCCGGGTGGCGACTTCCTCGTCGCCGTCCTCAGCCTGGCGGCTCCCGACGGGGCCGCGCGCTCGTAGGCATCCAGCGGGCGCGGCGCGGTCGCGCGCGGCCGACGCGGGCCGGTCCGCGACATCCCCGATGCGCCGAGCAGGGGCTCGTACGCTCCGTGCCGCATGTCCGACGATGGCTCGACGTTCGCCGTAACGCACCCCGAGCGGGACGAGGGACCGGTCCTCGTCCGCCGGCGCCGTCGCCTGTACTGGGTG
>DASTYO010000029.1:0-9429 GCA_035764875.1 Acidimicrobiales bacterium
GTACCAGTCCATCGACAGGCCGTGGCGCTCCATGGCGTCGGTCCAGAGGCGGAGGTCGAAGTGCTCCGACCACTCCTGGAAGATGCCGCCGGCCCGCCACACGTCCTCGATGACCGGGCCGAGGCGGCGGTCGCCGCGTGAGACGAGGCCCTCGATGATGGACGCCCGCGGGTCGTGCCACTTCAGCTGGACGCCGCGCACGCCGCGCGTGGCGTCCTTGAGCAGCCCGATCTTGCGGCGCAGCTCGTCCTCGGTGTTCTGCCCGAACCACTGGAACGGCGTGAAGGGCTTGGGCACGAAGCCGCCGACGCTCACCGTGACGCTGGGGCTCTTGTGGTGCTGGCGGCCCAGCTCGACGCACTGCTCGGCCAGTCGGGCGATGCCGACGGTGTCCTCGTCGGTCTCGGTGGGCAGGCCGGTGAGGAAGTACAGCTTCATCCGGCGCCAGCCCTGCGAGTACGCCGACTGCACGGCGCCGTAGAGGTCCTCCTCGCGGATGAGCTTGTTGATGACCTGGCGCATCCGCCACGTGCCGGCCTCGGGGGCGAAGGTGAGGCCGGTGCGCCGGGCGTTCTGGATCTTGTTGGCGAGGCCGACGGTGAAGGCGTCCACCCGCAGGGACGGCAGGCCGAGGGTGATGGGCGCCAGGCTCCCCGTGTCGATGTCCATGACGTCCTGGACGGTCTGCTCGATGCCGGAGAAGTCAGCGCTGGAGAGGCTGGTGAGCGTGACCTCGTCGTAGCCGGTGCGGGCGAGCCCCTCGTCGATCATCGTGCGCACCTGGTCGGCCGGCCGCTCGCGCACCGGGCGCGTGATCATGCCCGCCTGGCAGAAGCGGCACCCCCTGGTGCAGCCGCGGAACACCTCGACGTTGAGCCGGTCGTGGACCACCTCGGTGAGCGGCACCAGCTGCTGCTTCGGGTACGGCCAGTCGGCGAGGTCGGCGACGGTGCGCTTCTCGACCCGCTCGGGCACGTCGGGGAACCGCGGCGTCACCTCGGCGATGTGGGGGCCGTCGTAGGCGACGTCGTACAGCGACGGCACGTAGACGCCCTCGACGCGGGCGAGCGAGCGCAGCACGTTGGTGCGCGACCCCGCCGACTTCCCCTCGGCCCGCCACTCGCGCAGCACCTCGGTGATCTCGCCCACGACCTCCTCGCCGTCGCCCAGCACGACCACGTCGACGAAGTCGGCGATGGGCTCGGGGTTGTAGGTGCAGTGCCCGCCCACCAGGACGAGGGGGTCGGCGTCGGCGCGGTGCTCGGCGCGCACCGGCACGCCGGCGAGGTCGACCGCGTTGAGCACGTTGGTGTAGGTGAGCTCGGCGGAGAGGTTGAACGCGATGACGTCGAAGTCGGCGGCCGGCGAGTGCGTCTCGACCGAGAAGAAGGGGATGCGCTCTCGGCGCATGACGGCCTCGAGGTCGGTCCACACGGAGTAGCCGCGCTCGGCGAAGGCGTCGTCGCGCTCGTTGAGGATCTCGCGCAGGATCTGCAGCCCCTGGTTGGGGAGGCCGATCTCGTAGGTGTCGGGGTAGCAGAGCAGCCAGCCCACCTTGTGGGGCGCCCGCTCCGAGGCGGCGGCGCCGTCCTCGAGGCCGATGTAGCGCGCCGGCTTCGCCACGTGGGCGAGGTGCCGCTCGAGCCGGGGCCAGACGCTGGTGGACCCCGCGGCGGCAGCCTGCGTCGAGGAGGGGTTCGTGGGCGCGGCAGACACGGTCTGCTCAGGCTACCGGACACCCCGGCCACCGCCCTGATCGCCGTCGGGGTGGGCGCCGGCGTGGCAGCGTGCAGGCGTGCAGCTCCACCGCCTCCGCAACGGGGACCTCACCGCCGTCGTCGACGTGTCCACGCCGGTGCCCACCGTCGTGCACTGGGGGCCCGATCCCGGCCCGCTGCCCGACGGCGCGCCGTCGCTCCTCGACCGGGGCCTGCCGCCGGCGGGCCTCGACCGGGAGCCGCCGCTGCCGCTCGTCGGGGCCGGCGAGGGCGGGGACCCCGGCCGCCCCGGCCTGCTCGGCTGCCGGCCGGACGGCGCCGGCGGCCACCCCCGGTTCGCCCAGGGGCGGTGGTCGATGGTGGGCGACGAGGCGCTGCGGTTCGAGGCCGACGCCGGCGGCGCCGGGTTGCGCATCGAGGGCGAGGTGCGCCTCGGCGCCACGCTGACCGTCGACGTCTCGCTCACCAACACCGGCGACCAGCCGTACCTGCTCGAGCGGCTCGCCGTCACCCTCCCGGTGCCCGCCGACGCCGACGAGGTGCTCCGGTTCGACGGCCGGTGGTGCGCCGAGATGACCCCGGCCCGGTGCCCGTGGGAGGGCACCACCCTGCGCATCGAGAACCGCCGCGGGCGCACGTCGCACGACCACGTGCCCGTGGTGTTCGCCGGTCGGGCCGGCTTCGGGGAGCTCGCGGGGTCGGTCCATGGCGTGCACGTCGCCTGGAGCGGCAACGCCGAGCTCGAGCTGGCGCACCGCACCGACGGGCGCCGCACCGTGCAGGCCGGCGAGGTCCTCGCGCCGGGCGAGGTGGTGCTGGCGCCCGGCGAGACGTACCAGGCCCCCACCGTGCACGGCGTGTGGGGCGACGGCCTCAACGAGGCGAGCCGGCGCTTCCACGCCGAGGTCCGCGCCCACCTGCCGGCCCGGCCGCGGCCGGTCACGCTCAACACCTGGGAGGCGGTGTACTTCGACCACGACGCCTCGACGCTCCGCGCCCTCGCCGACCGGGCGGCCGCGGTGGGCGTCGAGCGCTTCGTCCTGGACGACGGGTGGTTCGGCGGCCGCCGCGACGACACCGCCGGGCTCGGCGACTGGTGGGTGTCGCCGGATGCCCACCCGCAGGGCCTGGCGCCGCTCATCGACCACGTCCGTGGCCTGGGCATGGAGTTCGGCATCTGGGTCGAGCCCGAGATGGTGAACCCCGACAGCGACCTGTACCGGGCCCACCCCGACTGGGTGCTCGGCGACCCGGAGGTGCTCGGCCGCAACCAGCTGGTGCTGGACCTGTCCATCGACGCCTGCTGGCAGCACCTGCACGACGCCCTCCACCGGCTGCTGGCCGACCACGACATCGCGTACGTGAAGTGGGACATGAACCGGGACCTCGCCGGCGCCGGCGCCCACCGCCAGGTCCAGGCGCTCTACCGGCTGCTCGACGCGCTGGGGGACTCCCACCCGGACGTCGAGATCGAGTCGTGCGCGTCGGGTGGGGGCCGAGCCGACCTGGCGATCCTGCGCCGCACGTGCCGAATCTGGGCGTCCGACTGCAACGACGCCCTCGAGCGCCAGGTGATCCAGCGCGGCTGGTCGCACCTGCTGCCCCCGGCGGTCACGGGCGCCCACATCGGCCCGCCCCGGGCCCACACCACCGGGCGCACCCAGCGCTTGGCCTTCCGGGCGGCCACCGCGCTGTTCGGCCACCTCGGCATCGAGTGGAACCTGCTCGACGCGTCGGAGCGCCACCTCGAGGCGCTCACCTGGTGGATCGACCTCCACAAGCGGCTGCGGCCCCTGCTCCACGGTGGCGACGTCGTCCGCCTCGAGGCCGCCGATCCGGCGAACCTCGCCCACGGCGTGGTGGCCCCGGACCGGTCGGAGGCCCTGTTCGCCTTCGTGCAGCTCACCCAGTCGCGCCGCACGGCGCCCGCGACCCTTCGCCTCGCCGGCCTGGACCCCGACCGCACCTACCGCGTCGAGCACCTCGCCGCCCCGGGCGAGGGCTTCGGCTGGGGACGCCAGCCGGCGTGGCTCGCCGGCGGCCCGGTCGAGGCCACCGGCCGGTGGCTGATGGCCGTCGGGCTCCAGCCCCCGCTGCTCCTGCCCGAGTCCGCCTCCCTCGTCCACCTCAGCGCTTCCTGACGCGCAGATCGACCGCAGACGGTCGATCTGCGCGTCGAGAACGGGTGACGGTGGGGCGGGCGCGGGTCAGGTGAAGCGGCGCATGTGCACGCTCTGCACCAGGCCGACGCCGGCGAAGAGCGCGATGGTGGACGAACCGCCGTAGCTGACGAACGGCAGCGGGATGCCGGTGATCGGCATGATGCCCATGGTCATGCCGGCGTTCTGGAAGATCTGGAACACCAGCATCGAGAGCACCCCGACGCAGAGCAGGACGCCGAGCTGGTCGCGCGACAGCTGGGCGATGCGCCACACCCGCCAGACCACGATGGCGAACAGCACGAGCAGCGTGGCCGCGCCGACGAAGCCGAGCTCCTCCCCCACCGCCGTGAAGATGAAGTCGGTGTGCTGCTCGGGCACGATGTCGAGCTGGGTCTGGGTGCCGTTGAACAGGCCCTTGCCGAGCACGCCGCCCGACCCGATGGCGATCTTGGACTGGTTGAGGTTGTACGCCTCGGCCTGCAGCCCGGCGCTCGGGTTGAGGAACACCGTGAGGCGGTCCTTCTGGTAGTCCTCGAGGAAGCCCGAGCTGAGCAGGCCCACCACCGCGGTCAGGCCCACCAGGCTCAGCGCGGCGATGTGCTTGGCCCGCACGCCGGCCACCACGAGGATGCCCATGGTGAGGGCGACCATGACGATGGCCGTCCCGGGGTCGGGCTGGAGCATGATGAGCACGAGCGGTATGCCCGGCACCGTGAGCAGCACGGCGAGGCGGCGCACGTCGATGTCGTTGCCGAAGTGGGCGCCGAGCGAGGCCAGGCCGAGGATGACGGCGATCTTGGCGAACTCCGACGGCTGCAGCTGGATGGGTCCGAGCTGGAACCACGCCTGGGCGCCGTTGACCTCGGAGCCGAGCGGCGACACGACGCCGAGGAGCAGCGCGCAGACCCCGATGTAGAAGATCGGCGCCCAGTCGCGGAAGCGCCGGTAGTCGGCCATGGTGACGAGCGCCATCACCGTGCCGCCGGCGGCGAGGAACGTGAGGTGGCGCTCGAGGATCGAGGTGTCGGCCACGCCGGGCTCCGCGCCCCGGGTGGAGGAGAAGACCATCAGCGTGCCGATGAGCGCGATGCAGACGACCGAGCCCAGCAGGAGGAGGTCGACGTGGCGCCACGGCGCGGCCGGGTTGCGGCGCATCGAGCCGGCCCGGGTCGTGCCGGGCCAGCGGCCGGCGAAGCTCTCCATCAGTCGGCCCCTCCTTCGGCGATCTGGTCGAGGCGGGACGCCGGGCTCTCGAGATCGGTGCCGGGTTCGACCTCGCCGTCCGCGGGCGGCGGCTCGACGAGGGCGCCGCCGGGCTGGATCTCCGGCATGGGGGCGACGCCCGCGAACACGTCGAACAGCGCCCGGGCCACCGGTGCTGCGGCGGTGCCACCGAAGCCGGACTCCTCGAGCACGATCGTGACCTGGAACCGCGGGTCCTGCGCCGGACCGAACGCCGCGAACAGGGCGGTGTCGGCCTTCCCGTTCACCTGGGCCGTGCCGGTCTTCCCGGCGACCGGGAACGTGTCGTTGGGGAAGTCGCTGAAGGTCGAGGTCGCCGTGCCGCCCTCGCGGGTGGTGACCCCCACGAGCCCGTCGATCATCGCCTGGCGCTGGGTCGGATCGATGTCGACGCGACCGTTGATGCGCGGCTCGAAGCTGCGCTTGACGGTCTCGGGGGATCCGCTCCGTGTGACCTTGAGCGCGATGTTCGGCGCGTACCGGGTGCCGCCGTTCGCGAACGTGGCGTAGCCGTTGGCCAGCTGCAGCGGCGTCACCGCCACGTCTCCCTGGCCGATGGCCATGTTGACGTTGTCGCCGGTGTACCAGTTGCGCTCGGCGAACAGGCCGGGGTTGGCGTCGTACTGCTCCTTGCGCTGCTGCGGGGTGGGCAGCCGGCCGTCCTGCTCGGAGGGCAGCGGCACGCCGGTCTCCTGGTCGAACCCGAACCGGCGGACCACCTCCTGCAGCGCCTCCTCGCCGAGCCGGCCGCGGGCGTCCCAGAAGTCGGCGCCGATGCTGTAGAAGTACACGTCCGACGACACGGTCATGGCCCGGCGCATGTCCACGATGCCGTAGGCCTTGGAGCCGGCGTTCCGGAACCGGCACTGCTCGCCTCGGCAACCCTCGATGGTGAACGCCCCGGTGTCGTTGATCGTCTGGTCGGGCGTGCGCAGGCCCGAGGCCATCGCCGCCATCCCGGTGAACAGCTTGAACGTGGAGCCGGGCGCGTACTCGCCCTGGATGGCGCGGTTCAGGATCGGCGCGTCGGCTTCCTTGCTGGTGAGGTACTCGTACTCCTTGGAGGAGATGCCGTTGATGAAGTCGCCGGGGTCGTACACGGGGAAGCTGGCCATGGCCAGCACCTCGCCGTTGCGGGGGTCGGTGACGACGACGGAGCCGGCGTTGCCCCGGTTGGGGAGGTTGTTCGCGGACACGCGTCGGTTGCGGGCGTCCTCGAGGGCCTGGGCGAGCAGGTCCTCGGCGAGGGCCTGGGTCTCGATGTCGATGGTGAGCCAGACGTCGTCGCCGGGGATCGGGGGCGTGGACAGGTCCTCGAGGATGCGCACCGGGTCGCCGTTGGCGTCGACCTCGAAGGCCGTCTGGCCGGGCATGCCGCGCAGGTCGTCCTCGTAGATGCGCTCGATGCCGGTCTTGCCGATCTGGTTGCCCCGGATGTACGTCTTCGGCTTGTTCTGGCGCTCCTCGAGCTCCTCGTCGTTGATCTCGCCGACGTAGCCGATGACGTGGGCCGCCCGGGTGCCGAAGGGGTAGCGCCGCACGGCGACCCGCTCGACCGCCACCGACGGGAACAGGGCCTCGTGCTCCTCGATGTAGATCTTGAGCTCCTCGGTGACGTCCTCGGCCACCGGCACCGGGGCGTAGCGCGAGTAGCGCTGGTCGTTCACCCGGTCGATGAGCTGGTCGACCGTGGCCGGCGACCCGTAGCGCGTGAGCTCGTCGGCCAGCCGGCGCAGCATGTCCATCCGCTCCGGCTCCTCGAGGTCGGCGAAGCGGACCCGGTCGACCGTCACGACGATCGACACCCGGTTGTCGACGACGACGGTCCCGTCGCGGTCGAGGATGCGGCCGCGGGGCGCCTCGACCTGGACGATGCGGATGCGGTTGGCTTCGGCAGCCTCGAGGTAGCTCTCCGAGGACAGGACCTGCAGGTACCAGAGCCGGGCGAAGAGGGCGACGAAGAGGGCGATGGCGACGATGCCGAGCACGCCCAGCCGCAGCCGCGGCGACTCGATCCGCTGGCTCATCGGAGGCCTCGCATCGACGGGCTCAGCATCCGGTCGGGTGCGGCCCGCTCGACCCAGCGGGCGACCCACAGGGCGGGGAAGGCAAGGACCGTGTTCATCACCGAGACGACGAGGACGATGCGCGGGAGGTTCGGGACGCGGAAGTGCTGGCCGACCAGCTGGCCCAGCACCACGTAGAAGGCGATGCCCACCGCGGACGCGAAGAAGGTGACGGCGAGCGGGATCCACGGGGCCGAGCGCAGGACGCCGTCGTGGACGGAGCCCACGACGTAGCCGACGGCGAGGTAGGCCAGCGCGGACAGCCCGAACGGGGTGAGGAGCACGAGGTCCATGGCCATGCCGGCGACGAAGCCGACGGTGGCGCCCCGGATCGGCCCACCGGCCATGCCGGCGGCGATGGCGACGAGCAGGAGCAGGTCGCCGGTCTCGCCGAACGGGCGCAGCTCGGCGAGCCAGGTGGTCTGGACCGTGAGCGCCAGGATGAGGACGAACGAGAGGCGGGCGGCGCGCAGCATCAGCTGACGGGGGTGGTGAGGACGACGGTGACGTAGCTGAGCTCGTCGAGGTCGGCGAGCGGCTCGGCGAACACCTCGAGGGTGAGGCCACCGTTGGCTTCGCGGGTCCTCGTCACCTTACCGACGGGGATGGAGGCCGGGAACGACGAGCGGTCGTCGATGCCGGACGTGGTGACGATCTCCAGCGACGGGATGTCGGCGTCGCGCTCCCCCGGCTCGATGCCCGTGTCGATGCGCAGGTCGCGGCCGGCGCCCTGCCCGGAGGCGGTGCCGAAGCGCTGGCTGGTGACGAGGCGGACGCCGACCCGGAACTCGGGGTCGGTGACGAGCTGGACCGACGCCCGGTGGGCGCCCACGTCGATCACCTTGCCGACCAGGCCTCCCACGCTCTCCCGGCCGCCGACCACGACCGGCATGCCCTTGCGGATGCCGGCATCCGCACCCTTGTCGATGCCGATGACGTGGGAGAACGAGCTGGCCGGCTGGTGCACCACCCGGGCCGTGGCGGTGCTGAGCTCGCCGACCCAGGGGATGTCGACCTGCTCGACGAGCTCCTCGTACTGCACCGCGATGTCGGCGTTGCGGGAGACCGCGCCCTCGAGCTCGTCGATCCGCCGGCGCAGCTCGTCGTTCTCGGCCGACAGCTCGTCGTAGGTGGTGATGCCGTTCCAGGTGTTCTGGAACGGGGTGGCGACGAACTCGGCCGCGCCCTGCAGGGGGCTGAGCGCCGAGCCCACCGCCCGGCGGGCATCGCCGAGGAAGCCGACCCCCCGGAAGTCCAGCGTCAGGACCGTCACCGAGGTGAGGACGAGCAGCAGGATGGTCAGCCGTGACCGTCCGCCGCGGCGGGGACCGGTCATGGCCACGGGTGGCCCTCGGACATGACGGAGCTCAGTGCTCGGGCGGGTTGTTGAACAGCACGTCCTTCAGGGCGTCGAACTCCTCGAGCGCGAGGCCGGAGCCGAACGCGACGGCGTGCAACGGATCGTTGGCGATGACGATGGGCATGCCGGTCTCGTGCTCGAGTCGGGCGTCGAGGCCGTGCAGGAACGCGCCGCCGCCGGCCAGCACGATGCCCTTCTCCATGATGTCGGCCGCCAGCTCGGGCGGCGTCTTGTCGAGCGTGACCTTGACGGCGTCGACGATGGCCGTGACCGGCTCGTCGATGGCCTCCCGGATCTCCTCGGTGGAGGTGACGATGGTCTTCGGGAGCCCGGTGATGAGGTCGCGGCCGCGCACCTCGGCGTACAGCTCCTCCTCGAGCGGCCACGCCGAGCCCATGCCCATCTTGATCTCCTCGGCCGCGCGCTCGCCGATGGCCAGGGAGTACTCCTTCTTGATGAACTGGATGATGGCGTCGTCGAGCTCGTCGCCCGCCACCCGCACCGACTGGCTGGCCACGATGCCGCCGAGGGAGATGACGGCGACCTCGGTGGTGCCGCCGCCGATGTCGACGATCATGTTGCCGGTGGGCTCCTGGACCGGCAGCCCGGCGCCGATGGCCGCGGCCATGGGCTCCTCGATGATGTGGGCCGGCTTGCGGGCGCCGGCGAACTCGGCGGCCTCGAGGACGGCCCGCTGCTCGACGCCGGTGATGCCGGACGGCACGCAGATGACCATGCGGGGCTTCGCCCAGCGGCGCTGGTGCACCTTCTGGATGAAGTAGCGCAGCATCTTCTCGCAGATCTCGAAGTCGGAGATCACGCCGTCCTTGAGCGGGCGGATCGCCTGGATGTGCGAGGGGGTGCGGCCGATCATGCGCTTG
>DASTYO010000030.1:0-12503 GCA_035764875.1 Acidimicrobiales bacterium
CCGGAGTGGTGGGCCCACGCCGCCGACGTCCTCGACGAGGTCGCGGCGCCCGTCTGGGTGGTCCCGGGCAACCACGAGTGGGCGGCGCGCGGCGACCGCGACCCCGTGAACGGGCTGGCCGCGCACGGCCACCACCTCGTGGTCGGCGTCGACCACCTCGACCGCCCGGGGATCCGGATCCTGCTCGTCGACAGCTCCGAGCCCGGTCGCGATCCGGGCCGGCTCGACCACGTGCGGGGCGATGCGGTCGACCTCGCCGCCGGCACCGACCTGCCGCTGCTGGTGGCCATGCACCACCAGCCGATGCGCCTGCCGTTCCCGACGTACCTGCCGGCCGGCATCCCCGGCCCCGAGGCCCGGCGGTTCCTCGACGAGCTCGGCCGCGCCAACCCGCGCGCCCTCGTGACCTCCGGGCACACCCACCGGCACCGCCGTCGGCACCACGGCCCGGTCACCGTCACCGAGGTCGGGTCCACCAAGGACTTCCCCGGCACGTGGGCCGGCTACGAGGTGTACGAGGGCGGCATCGTGCAGACGGTGCGCCGGATCGCCGAGCCGAGCTGCATCCGCTGGACCGACCACACCCGCCGGGCGGCGTTCGGCGTCTGGCAGCTGTGGTCGCCCGGGCGGCTGGACCACCGCTGCTTCACCCGCAGCTGGTGACCTCGGCGCTCACACGAGCGACACGACGAGCGCGACCTGGGCGAGGTGGTAGGTGACCATGATCGCCACCCGTCCCCACGGCAGCTCCTCGATGAACTTGTTCCAGGCGATGAGCGCGTCGGAGGCGTAGAACGAGAGCGCGCCGGCCAGCGCGATGGCGCTGCCGGATGCCCCCGCGGACACGACCATCGCGCTGATGACGAGGATGTAGACGGCCACCGGTCCGAGCAGCTCGCGCTCGTCGCCCGCGCGCACCGCCCGGAGGATGCGACCGCCGAGCAGCGGCAGCGCGACGACGATGATGGCGGCGCCCACGGCCAGGCCGACGCCCGAGGTGTCGACCGACCACAGGCCGGCGATGTAGGCGAGGTGCCCCAGCAGGAACGACGCCAGCCCGGCCACGAAGAGGTCGCGGGGCAGCATCAGGAACACGTCGCCGGCCAGCGACAGCACGAGGGCGGCCACGAACCACGCCCGCTGGGTGCCGTCGGCCGGGTCGAGCGCCAGTGCGGCAGCGATGAGCACGACCATCGTGGCCGGCTTGGCCACGTACTCGACCGGCCGGCGGTCCCTCGCCACGGCCCACCAGTCGACGGCACCGACGAGCAGGGTGAGGACGAGCAGCGCGACTGCGACGCCGGACATGGCGATGGTCTACTGGACGTCGATGGAGGGGCCCGAGATGGAGCACCGCGTCGAGATCCAGCGGGCGAACCGCGCGGGGCCGCTCTGGGTCGCCATCGTGGTCGCCGCGGTCGTCGCCGTCGTGGCCCTGGGCCGGGGCGGCGACGAGGGTGCCGAGGTCACGCCCACCACGACGAGCACCGTGCCGTCGACGCCGACGAGCGAGACCCTCACCACGACACGGCCGGCGCAACCAGTGGTGTTCGGCGTGACCGCCAGCGCCCGTGGCCTCGCCGCGTTCTCGACGCTCCACCGCCCGACGCCGGGATCGGAGGGCGGCGCGGCGGCCGGGCCGGCCCCGCTGGCCGGCCCGGTGGCGACGGAGGGTCGAGTGGCGGTGCTGGTCGACGGCGCCCTCCTGGCCGGCCGGCCCGGCGAGCCGCTCGAGGAGCTGGGGTGCTGCCACGACGAGCTGCACCCGTCGAACGAGCCGGGGCACGTGTGGGTGCGGGACGGCGAGGAGGCGACCCTCGTGCGGCTCGAGGGCGGTGGGGCGGTCACCGAGCTCGCCGTCGGCGACGACCGGATCCTCGGGCCGGGCCCGTACGGCTTGGTCACCGCCGGCCCGGACGGCACCGTGCGCTGGCGGCGTCCGCGGTTCGAGCCCCTCGAGGTGCCGCTCGGCCGGGGGCGGGAGCCCGTCGACAGCGGCGGCGGCGTCGTGCTCGCCTCGGTCGCCGACGACGTCCGCGTGCGCCGGTGGGAGCTGCGGTCGGTGCCCGACGGGCGTCTGGTCGTGTCGCTCGACGCCCGTGGCACCTGGCCGCGTGGCACACGTGGCCTCCTCTCGCCGGACGGGCGCGTGCTCGCCGTGCCCGTGCCCACCGGCTGGGCCGTGCGCGTCGTGCCGGACCTGTCCGAGGTGGGCCGCCTCACCCGGTCCCGGCCGCCGGTGTGGATCGGTGGCGAGCGGTTCGCCGCCGTGGCCGACCGGCACGTGCTGGTCTCGGACGGCACCCAGGTGCCCGTGCCCGGGAAGGTGCTGGCGCTGGCCGAGCAGTCGCCCTGAGGCGGCCCCCGCTGCCTACGCGCCGGCGCCGGCCAGCGCCTCGTCCCAGGCCAGCCCCTGCTCGAGGGCCATGCGGTAGCGCACGGTCTTGGCCGGCCAGTTCCAGCCGAGGGCGGCGGTGACCTGGCCGTCTCGGCCGTAGAGGGCGACGAAGCGGCCCTCCTCGACGCTGCCGTGCACGACGGCGAGGTCGCCGCCCTGCTCCGGTGGCGTGGGTCGACCCGCCACCTGGATGCGCAGGTCGTACTGGTCGGACCAGAACCAGGGCACGGGGTCGTAGGGCTCCGCCTCGTCGTCGGCGGCGAGGAGGCGCCGGGCGGCGGCCCGGCCCATGTCGACGGCGTGGTCCCAGTGCTCGATGCGCACCCGGCCGTACCGTGGGCTCTCCCAGGAGGCGACGTCGCCGCACGCGACGATGCCGGGTGCCGCCAGCGTGGTGGCGTCGCACAGCACGCCGTCGCCCACCGGCACGCCGGAGCCCTCGAGCCACGCGGTGTTGGGGACGACGCCGATGCCGACCACGACGAGGTCGGCCTCGATGCGCTCGCCGTCGCTGGTGCGGACGGCCTCGACGTGCGCTTCCCCCTCGATGGCCTCGACGCCGACGCCGAGGCGCACGTCGACGCCCTCGCGTCGGTGCACGTCCGCGACGGCGGCCCCGACGGTGGCGCCCACGACCCGGACCATCGGCTGCTCGAGCGGCTCGATCAAGGTCACCTCGTGGCCGCGGCGGCGGCACGTGGCGGCCACCTCGCCCCCGATGAAGCCGGCGCCGATGACCACCACGCGCCGGGGCTCGGCATCGAGGTCGGCCCGGATGCTGAGCGAGTCGTCCAGCGAGCGCAGCACGTGCAGACCCGCGAGGTCGCGCTGGCCGGGGAGGCGGCGCGGCGCCGCGCCCGTGGCGATGACGAGGCCGTCGTAGCGGAGCGTCTCGCCGGTGGCGAGTCGGACCTCTGAGGCGGCCACGTCGAGCCCGGCCGCGGTCTCGCCGACGAGCCAGTCGAGGCGCAGGTCGTCGTCGCGGGCGGCCGCCCACTCGATGCTCGACGGGTCGTCGCCCGCCAGCACGCCCTTGGACAGCGGCGGGCGCTCGTAGGTGCGGACCGGCTCCTCGCCGATCAGGTGGATGGTGCCGTCGAAGCCCCGGGCCCGCAGCTCGGCGGCGGCGGAGAACCCGCCGATGGACGCGCCGACGACGACGATGTCACGCACAGCTGCGCGGGATCAGTCGTCCTCGATGGAGATGGCCTGCTTGGGGCAGCGCTGGACGGCTTCCTCGACCTTGGGGCGCAGCTCGTCGCCCGGACGCTCCTGCAGCACGTAGAGGAAGTCGTCGTCGCGCACCTCGAACACCTCGGGCGCGATGCCCATGCAGATCGCGTTCGACTCGCACAGGTCGAAGTCGACGACCACCTTGTAGCCCATGGATCCGGGTTCCTCTCCAACTCGACGGCAGGTGGCCCGGAGCGTAGTTGTCCCGCTCCGAGAACGTGAATGACGCCAGACTGCCCAGGTGCCCCGTCCGCAGTCGCTGTCCGCCGCCCAGGCCCGGCGCGTCGTCCTGGCCGCCCACGGCCTCGCCGACCGACGGCCCACCGGCCGGGTCGACCGCCGCCACCTGCGCAAGGTGGTGCGCCGGCTCGGCCTGGTGCAGATGGACTCCGTCAACGTGCTCGTGCGCGCCCACCACCTGCCGTTCTTCACCCGGCTCGGCGTCCACGACCTCGACCTGCTGCACCGCCTCGCCTACGAGCACCACGAGGTCTTCGAGTACTGGGGCCACGAGGCGTCGCTCATCGACGTCGAGCTCGAGCCGCTGCTGCGCTGGCGGATGGCCGACGGCCACCGCTGGAACGGCCCGGCCACCGTCGGGGTCGAGCGCCCCGACCTCGTCGCCGCCATCGAGCGCCTCGTGCTCGACTCGCCGCTGCCGCTCTCCGCCGCCGAGGTCGACGCCCACCTCGGCACCGCCGACGAGCGCACGAGCCCGTGGTGGGGGTGGAGCGACACGAAGAAGGCGCTCGAGCACCTGTTCTGGCACGGCCGGGTGGGCGCGGTGCGGCGCGCCGGGTTCGAGCGGGCCTACTGCGACCCGGCGCGCACCGTCCCCGCCGAGATCCGGGCCCGGCCCACGCCGGACCGCGAGACGGCCATGCGCGGGCTCCTGCTCGTGGCCGCCCGGGCGCAGGGGCTGGGAACGCCACGCGACCTCGCCGACCACTGGCGGCTGCCCATCCGGGAGGCCCGTGAGGTGCTCGCCGCGATGGTCGCCGACGGCGAGCTCGAGCTGGTCGAGGTCGAGGGCTGGCCCGAGCCGGCGCTCCACCACCCCGAAGCCGTGCTCCCCCGCCGGATCGACGCCTGCACGCTCGTGTCGCCCTTCGACACCGCGATGTGGGAGCGGAGCCGGGTGGAGCGCCTCCACGGCTTCCGCTACACGATCGAGATCTACGTGCCGCAGCACAAGCGGGTGCACGGCTACTACGTGCTGCCGTTCCTGCTCGGCGACACCTACGTGGCCCGCGTCGACCTCAAGGCCGACCGCCCGGGCCGCCGCCTCCTGGTGCAGGCCGCCCACGCCGAGCCCGACCTGGCAGTGCGCGGGACCGACGAGGCGGAGGTGGCCGAGCGCCTGCTCGGCGAGCTGCGCACGATGGCGGCGTGGCTCGGCCTCGACGACGTCGTCGTGAACGGCCGGGGCGACCTCGCCCCCGCCCTCGCCGCCTCCTGAGGCTTCTCGACGCGCAGAGCGACCGCATGCGGTCGACCTGCGCCGTCGGAAGGCTCAATCAGGGTGGGGCGTGAGCACCTCGGCGCCGTCGTCGGTGACGAGGATCGTGTGCTCGAACTGCGCGGTGCGCTTGCGGTCGATCGTGGCCGCGGTCCAGCCGTCGCTCCACATGATGTGCTCGTGGGCACCCATGGTGATCATCGGCTCGATGGTGAACGTCATCCCGGGCTCCATCACCGTGGTGAGCCGAGGCTCGTAGTAGTGCGGGATGTGCATGTCGGTGTGGAACTGCTCGCCGATGCCGTGGCCCACGAAGGCTCGCACGACGCCGAACCCTTCGCCCTCGGCGTGGCTCTGGATGGCCCGGCCGATGTCGGAGAACGGGGCGCCCGGCTTCACGGCCTCGATGCCGCGGAGGAGCGACTCGTGGGTGACCCGCACGAGGCGGCGGGAGTCGGCGTCGACGTCGCCGACCAGGAACGTGCGGTTCGTGTCGCCGTGCACGCCCTCGCGGTAGATGGTGACGTCGATGTTCACGATGTCGCCGTCGCGCAGCTCGCGGTCGTCGGGGATGCCGTGGCAGATGATCTCGTTCACGGACGTGCACACCGACTTGGGGAACGGGTTCTCCGGGCCGCCGTAGAGCAGGGGGCTCGGGTAGGCGCCGGCCTCGATGGTGGCCTCGTGGACGATGCGGTCGAGCTCGTCGGTGGTGACGCCGGGCGCCACCGAGGCGCCGGCGAGGGCGAGCACGCGGGCGGCGTCGGCGCCGGTGCGGCGCATCCGCTCGATGACGTCGGGCGACTTCACCGCCGGCTCGTCCCAGCGCTCGACCCGACCGGTGGTGACGTAGTCGGGCAGCTCGATGTGGTCGGGCACGGGGCGCAGCGGCGCGACGGTGCCCTGCCGGATGGGCTCGTAGCTGGACTTGTGGCAGCGCTTGAACTTGCGGCCGCTGCCGCAGAAGCACAGGTCGTTCGCCTTCATCGTGGCCGTCACCGGACCAAGGCTACCGGGGCATCCACCGCGGCTCCTCGGCGGTGTGCCACGGTCGGACCCGTGGGACGCCCCGCCGCCAGCACGCGGGCGCAGAAGGCCGCCCGGACCCGCCGCCGCAACGCCCGGCGGGCTGCGATGCGGTCCACGTCCCAGATGCTCGTGGTGCTCGTGGGCGGGGTCGCGGCCGGCGCCCTGGCCGTGCTCGCCGCCCTGCCCGAGGCGAGCGAGCCGGTCCCGCCGCTCGCCGTGCTCGCTGCAGCCGCGCTCGCTGCCCTCGCCACGGCACTGCTGGCCCGGCGGCTCCGTCCCCGTCAGGGGCGCTCGCGGCGGTAGCCCTCCCAGTGGTCGAGGGCGCTGCGCATCAGCACCTCGTACTCCTCGAACGAGCGGCCGGCGCGGGCGGCCACGATGAGCTCGGCGTCGGTGCCGACCGGGAGCCGCAGCGGGGAATCCGGATCGGCGACGACGTCGGCGATGGTGCGGGCCACGACGTCGGGGTCGGCCGGGCCGTCGCCGGAGAGGCCCTTCACGTTCCCCTCCAGGCGCTCGGCGACCGACCAGTACGCCTCGTGCTCGGGCGTGAACGCCGCCGCCGTGCGGGTGTTGGCCGCCAGCGCCGTGGGGAACTGGCCGGGTTGGATCGAGTGCACGCGGACGCCGAACAGGCCGAGCTCGAAGTGGAGCGCCTCGGTGAGCGCCTCGACGGCGTGCTTCGAGGCCGCGTACACGCCGGCGAAGGGCCGGGCGATGACGCCCGCGATCGAGCTGACGTTGATCAGCACACCCGCGTCGGACGCCTTCAGGTGGGGCGTCACGGCCCGGACGACCCGCAGCAGCCCGAACACGTTGGTCTCGAACTGGAACCGCACCTCGTCGTCGGAGACGAGCTCGACCGGGCCCCGGACCTCGACGCCCGCGTTGTTGACGAGCACGTCGATGCCGCCGTGGGCGTCCAGCGTCTGCTCGACGGCACGGCGCACCGACTCGTCGTCGTCGACGTCGAGCGCCACGACGTCGACCGCGACGCCAGCGTCGTCGCAGGCGGCGCGGAGGGCACCGCCGGCGGCCGGATCGCGCATGGTGGCCACGACGTCGTGGCCGCGGCGGGCGAGCTCGACGGCGGTGCGCAGCCCGAAGCCGCTGGAGCATCCGGTGATGAGGACGGTGGGCACGGCGGTCGGTCTACCCGACCAGCGGCCACCGGCCGCACCCGGTGCGCAGGATCCGCGTCCAGTTCCGTTCGGGGGTGCGCAGGATCCGCGTCCAGTTCCGTTCGGGGGTGCTGTCAACCCCAGCCGAAGGCGTCGACCGGGCCGTGGCCGGCGCCGAGCCGCCAGTGCCGGGCGCCCACGAGCGCTCGGTGGACGAACGCCTTCGCCGCCCGCACCGCGTCGGGCACGTCCTGGCCTCGGGCCAGGCCCGCGGCGGTCGCGGCGGCGAACGTGCAGCCGGTGCCGTGGTCGTTGGGCGTGTCGACCATGGGCAGCGCCAGCCGCTCGACGCCGGCGCGGGTGGCGAGGACGTCCACGGAGCGGTCGCCCTCGTCGTCCGCGTCGCCGCCCTTGACGACCACGGCCTCGACGCCGAGGTCGAGCAGGTCGACGGCGGCCGCCTCCATGTCCCCCACCGTGCGCAGCTCGCGGCCCACGAGCAGGCTGGCCTCGACGCGGTTCGGCGTCGCCACGCGGGCCCGCGGCAGGAGGTCGCGGGCGTACGCCCGCTCGACGGACTCGTCGAACAAGCGCACGCCGGTCGCGGCCACCAGCACCGGGTCGACGACCAGCGCGGCGAGCCGGCCGGCGGCGGCCGCATCGGCCACGACCTCGACGGTGCCCACCGAGCCGAGGAACCCGGTCTTGGTGGCCCGCACGTCGAGGTCGCCGAGGACCGCGTCGAGCTGCGCGGCCACGAACGCCGGGGGGACGAGCTGGACGGCCTCGACGCCCCGGGTCGACTGCGCGGTGAGGGCCGCCACGGCGGTGGCGCCGTGCAGCCCGAGGGCGGCGAACGCCCGGAGGTCGGCGTGGACGCCGGCGCCGCCGGCGCTGTCGACGCCGGCGACGGTGAGGGCCACCAGCGGGGTCGGCACGCCGGCGGACGCTACCCGACGGCCTCCACCGCCACGTCGGGCGCCGGCTCCGGCAGCGGGGCGGCCGCCAGCGACGGCAGCTGCGGCGCGACCTGCCGACCGTGCGCCCGCCCGAGCAGCACGGCCACCACCACGACGAGGGCGCCGAGCGCGGCGATCGCGCCGGACACGCCGACCGTGGCGACCAGGCCGCCGGTGGAGACGATGCCGATCATCTGCGCGGCGGTGCCCGACATCGTGTCGGTGGCGAGCACGCGGCCGTGGACCGACTCGGGTGCGTGCCGCTGCAGCAGCGTGCGCGACGGACCCGAGAGCAGCGCGGTGCAGACGCCCCATGCGGCGACGCCGACGAAGGCGACGACCACCGAGGGCGTGCCGAGGTAGACGACCGCCGTGATGCCGGACGTGCCGACGCCGAGCACGACCCACCCGAAGGACGCGATCCGCTCCCCCAGCCGGGCCACCGTGACGCCGCCGGCGACGAGGAACACCCCGAACACCGCCTGGAGCGCGGCGAACGTGGATTCGGGCCGCTCGAGGATGTCGCGCACGTAGAGCGGCTCGGCCACGAGGGCGGCGCCGTAGAGCAGGTGCACGGAGCTCATGGCGACGACGACGTTGCGGAGCACGGGGGTGCGGGCCACGAGCCGGAGGCCGTCGAGCGCGTCGCGGACGCCGGGCGCGCCGGCTCCTTCGGGGCGTCCGTCCAGCGGGCGGACGTGCACCAGCGGGAGCACGAGGACGCCGAGGAGGTAGGTGAGCGCGTCGAGGACGAACGCGCCGCGGAACCCGAACCAGCCGATGGAGACGGCCCCCACGACGGGGCCGGCCACGATGGCGACCTCGTCGGTGAGCGAGACCAGGGCGTTGGTGCGGGCCAGCTCGTCGTCGGGCACGATCCGCGGCGGCAGCGACTGCAGCGCCGGCACCACGAAGGCGCCGACCATGCCGTGCACGCCGGAGAGCACCGCCAGCGTGCGGAAGTCGTCGGCCGCCAGCAGGGCCAGCGAGGCCACCACGCCGCCGACCTTGGCCAGGGCCAGCGTCGAGCGGGGGCCGATCCGGTCGATCACCGTCCCGACGAACGGCCCGAGCAGCACGCCCGGCAGGGTGAGCATCACCCCGAACAGGGACACGTCGGTGGCCGACGCCCCGAACTCGAACGCGGCGTAGCCCCAGATGGCGATGAAGGTGGCCCACGTGCCGACGGCGCTGATGGCCTCGGCCACCAGGAACGCGCGCACGCGACCCGATCGGAGCGAGCCCTGCACGTCCGGCGACGCTAGGCGCCGACCCGGCCGGCGGCGGGAGGGGTTTCGGCCGGTCTAGGAGCGCCCGAAGTCGTCCTCGAGGCGGACGATGTCGTCCTCACCGAAGTAGTCGCCCCGCTGCACCTCGATGAACACGACGTCCTCGCTGCCCTGGTTGGCGCAGCGGTGGGCCATGCCCTGGGCGATGTCGACGGCCTGCCCGGGGCCGACCTGGTGGTCGGTGCCGTCGAGGGTGACCGTGGCGGTGCCGCTCACGACGTACCAGTGCTCGGCGCGCCGGGCGTGGGTCTGGTAGCTGAGGCGCTTGCCGGGGTGGACCACGATCCGCTTGACCTTGTGGTCGTCCTCGTCGGACAGCACCGTGTAGTTGCCCCAGGGACGCTCGTCGTACTCGAGTGCGGTCATCCCGACAGTCTCGCTCATCCGGTGGCGAGCACCAGCAATCCCTGGAGCACGCCGACGGCGGCGCCGAGCGCGCCGCCGATGGCGACGAGGATCCACTCGTCCTCCTCGAAGATCCCCCGCAGGAGCCCCTCGAACTCGTCCTTCGGCATCGCCTTCAGCTTCCCCTCGATCAGCTCGGCGACCTGGAGCTGGCGCTCGAGGTAGGCCTCGATCTCGGGCTGCAGCCCGGGGATCTGCTCGGTGACCCGGGCCACCACCATCAGCTTCACGGTGGCCAGCTGCGCATCGGTGACCTGGGTCTGGGTCATCATCTCGACCATCGGTCGGGCGGCGTCGACCCGGTCGCTCACCCGCGTGAGCACGACCCGGGCGATGCGGGTGCTGGCCTCGCCCTCGGTGAGCAGGCGGATGATGTTCGCCGGCGTGAGGATCTCCCGCGCGGTGATGCGGCCGTAGTCCTCGGCGATCTCCGCCTGCCGGGAGGGGAACATGCCCTGGTAGGTGACCAGGCCCAGGTAGCGGGTGGGCTCCATGGGCCGGAAGATCATCTGGATCGCCAGGTAGTTGGTGCCGAGGCCGACGAGGCCGCCGACGATCGGCATGAGCCACCACTGGTCGAACGTCGTGAACGTGGCGGCCTGGGCGATGCCGATGACGAGACCGAACCAGAAGCCCAGGTTGATGATGGTCTTGAGCTCCTTGGCGCCGATCTCCTGGAACAGGCGCACGAGCCGCTTCACGTTCGGACCGGAGAGCAGGTCGTAGACGAGGGTCTGGAGGTCGAGCAGCTCGTGGCTGATGCCCTGCAGGTCCTCGAAGACCTCCTGCGCGACCTGCCGGCCCTCCGCCTTGATCTGCTCGATGACCATCTGCTGGGCCTCGGGCGCCATCGCGTCCCAGACGCCGGGCGCCAGCATCTCGGCGACGTCGCGGACCACGCCGGGCAGCTCGGCGTCGAGCCGGTCGCCGAAGAGCGCCTCCAGCTCGGTGACGTCGAGGCGCTCGAGCAGCTCGGCCGGCGAGATCACCTGGCCGACGTTCCCGGCGACGTCGCGAGCGAACTTCTCGGCCCGTGCGGGCAGGACGCCCTGCCAGCCGAGCTTGCCGACCCCGACGAACTCCTCGGGGTGGAAGATCATCTTCACCCCCGCCCAGTTGGTGATGTAGCCGATGAACGCGGTGACCAGCGGCACGGCGAGGACGACGACCAACAGGTTCGCGGCGAGCATCACGGTGGCAAGGGTTCGCCGCGGCGGGCGTCGTTCCCTGTCCCCGGCCGGTGTGGCTCCTGGCTCAGTCGAACACGACGGTGCGGTTGCCGTAGGCCAGGACGCGGTGCTCGAGGTGGAGCCGCACCGCTCGGGCCAGCACGACCTTCTCGAGGTCGGCGCCGAGGCGCACGAGGTCGGACACCTCGTGGCGGTGGCTCACCGGCGTGACCCCCTGGTGGATGATCGGCCCCTCGTCGAGCTGGCTCGTGGCGTAGTGGGCGGTGGCGCCGATGAGCTTCACCCCGCGCTCCCACGCCTGGTGGTACGGCTTGGCGCCCACGAACGCCGGCAGGAACGAGTGGTGGATGTTGATGATGCGGTTCGGGAAGTCGGCGATGAACGCCTCGGGCAGGATGCGCATGTAGCGGGCGAGCACCACCAGGTCGACGCCGGAGTCGCGGACGAGCCGGTGCATGTCGGCCGACTGCCGCGACGGGTGCTCGGGGTCGACGGGCAGCAGGTGGAAGTCGATGCCGTGGCGGGCGACGAGCGCCTCGTGGTCGTCGTGGTTGGAGGCCACGAAGTCGATGCGGGCGTCGAGCTCGCCGAGGTCGACGCGGGCCAGCAGGTCGGCGAGGCAGTGGCCCTGGCGGGACACGAGGACGGCGATCCGGGGCGGCGGACCCGGGCGGTGCAGCTCCCAGGTCATGTCGTAGGCGGCGGCGACCGGTCGCATGGCGCCCTCGATGTCGGCCGCCTCCGGGAACGTGGCCTCGACCCGCTGGAGGAACAGCCCGTGGACCCGGTCGGTGTGCTGGTCGGCGTGGATGATGTTCCCGCCGAGCGCAGCGACGGTCTGGCCGACGGCCGCGACGATGCCGGGGCGGTCGGGGCAGCGCAGCAGCAGCACGGTCTGCGTGGTCACGCCGGGGAACCTAGGTGAGCCGGCCCCGGGCCCGGCCACCCGGCGACCGGCCGCCGGGGACCGACCGCTACCGTCGGAACATGCGCCGCGCCCTGTGGACCACCGACGGACTGGACCTCGCCGACGTGGAGCTCGGTCCCCTGGCCGACGGCTGGGCCCGCCTGCGGGTGGCGGCGTGCGGCATCTGCGGCTCCGACCTGCACTGGTGGCACGGGTCGGCGCCCCGGCCCCTCGGCACCGCACCCGGGCACGAGCTGGCCGGCACGGTGGTCGACGGCCCGGCGGGCCTCGCCGACGTGCTCTATGCCGTGTCGCCGAACGTGTCGTGCGGGTCGTGCCCGTTCTGCCTGGTCGGCCAGACCCACCTGTGCGACCGGGCCCTCGGGCGCGGCCTCGGCATGGGCGCCGACGGCGGGCTGTCCGAGGTGCTCGACGTGCCGGTCGCCAACCTGGCGCCGGTCACCACCGACGACGTGGCGGTGGCCGCCCTCACCGAGCCCCTCGCCGTCGCGC
>DASTYO010000031.1:0-7822 GCA_035764875.1 Acidimicrobiales bacterium
GGGCGGTGCTGGCGTCCTGGACCGACGCCATCGAACCCGACTCCCCCACCGAGGCGGCGGCGATACGGCGCATCCGCTCGTACGGGCTCGACGCGCCGGTGACGCAGCACGAGGTCTTCGACGAGGAGGGCAGATTCGTCGCCCGCCTCGACATGGCCTGGCCTGATCAGCTGGTCGGCCGGGAGTACGTCTCCGCCCGGTGGCACCGGCCCGACAAGATCGAGGACGACGAGCTCCGCCTCCAGCGGCTCGAGGAGCTGGGGTGGTCCGTTGAGAACCTGTACCGCTACCAGCTCCAGCCCAACGAGGTGGAGTGGCTGCACCAGCTCCGGCGGGCGTTGGCCGTCGGACGTCCGATGTCGGCCTGACCCGAGGTCGGACCACCCGTCGACCCGTCGCTTCGACGAGGACCCGCACGTTCCGGCACCCCGGGTGCACCCAACACGAGGATCCGCACGTTCGGCCCGGCCCCGCTCCCTGCTCGCCGGCCCCGCTCCCTGCTCGCCCTCGCCCTCGCCGGCCCCCCGCCGGCGCCGGCGGACCACGGCTCGGTCACGCCGATGCGGTACGAATGACTGCCGTGCTCACGATCCACCGCAGCGAACGCGCCGACGCCCTCGTGGACGCGCTCGTGCGGGTGCTGGCCGAGCCGCTGGACGACCCGTTCGCCCCCGAGATCGTCGCCGTACCCACCCGGGGCGTCGAGCGCTGGCTGACCCACCGCATCGGTGCGGCAGTCGGCACGAGCCCGGGCCGGGCCGACGGCGTGTGCGCCAACGTCGAGTTCCCCTTCCCGGGACGCCTGGTGGGCGACGTGCTCGCCGAGGCCACGGGCGTCGACCGCGACGAGGACCCGTGGCGGCCCGAGCGGCTGGTGTGGCCGCTGCTCGAGGTCATCGACGAGCACGCCGGCGAACCGTGGCTCGAGCTGCTGGCCGGCCACCTGGGTGCCGCGGACGGCGACGAGCTGCGCCAGAGCCGGCGCTTCGCCACCGCCCGGCACCTCGCCGACCTGTTCGACGGCTACGGGGTCTACCGCCCCGAGCTGGTGCTGCAGTGGCTCGACACGACCGACGGTGCCGCTGCGCCCGGCATCCCCGACGACGCCCGGTGGCAGCCCCGGCTGTGGCGGGCGCTGCGCACCCGGGTCGACCAGCCGAGCCCGCCCGAGCGGGTCGCCGACGCCTGCGCCCGCCTCCGGGCCGGCGCCGTCGAGCTCCCCGACCTGCCCCGTCGCCTGTCGCTGTTCGGCCTCACCCGCCTGCCCGCCACGTACCTCGAGGTGCTCCGGGCGCTCGCCACCCACCGAGAGGTGCACCTGTTCGCGCTGCACCCGTCGCTCGCCCTGTGGGAGCGCATCGCGGCCACGCCCACCCCGGCGCTCCCCCTGCGCCGGGCAGACGACCCCACCACCGACGTGCCCACCAACCCGCTGCTGCGGACCTGGGCGACCGACACCCGCGAGATGCAGCTCGTGCTGTCGGCGGCGGCCGACGCCCAGGCCGCCCACCACCCGCTCGACGTCACCGAACCAGGCACGCTGCTCGAGCGCATCCAGGCCGACATCCGTGCCGACGCCGCCCCGCCCGGCCGACCCCTCCCGGGCGAGCCCGACCTGCGAGCCGTGCTCGACGCCGACGACCGCTCGTTGCAGGTGCACTCGTGCCACGGCCGGGCCCGCCAGGTCGAAGTTGTCCGCGACGCGATCTGCCACGCCCTGGCCGACGACCCCGCGCTCGAGCCCCGCGACGTCATCGTGCTGTGCCCGGACATCGACGAGTTCGCGCCGCTGCTCCACGCCACGTTCGGCGCCACCGCCCCCGACGCCGACCCCACCGCGCCCCCGCCGCCCGACCGCGGCCTCCCCCACCTGCCCTACCGCCTCGCCGACCGGTCGCTACGCCAGTCGAACCCGCTGCTCGCCACCCTCGACGCGCTCCTCTGCATCGTCGACGGGCGGCTCACCGCGCCCGAGGTCATCGGCTTCGCCGGCCGCGAGCCGGTGCGGGCCCGCTTCCGGTTCGATGACGACGACCTCGAGCGGCTCGCCGAGTGGACGGCGAGCAGCCACATCCGCTGGGGCCTCGACGCCGACCGCCGCGCCCGCTACTGGCTCAGCGGCGTCGACGCCAACACCTGGCGGGCCGGCCTCGACCGGGTCCTGCTCGGCGTGGCGATGGACACCGACGGCTCCCGCCTCGTCGGCGGCCGCCTCCCCCTCGACGACGTGGAGAGCGGCGACGTCGACCTCGCCGGCCGCTTCGCCGAGCTCGTCGACCGCATCGACACCGTGTGCCGACGCACCGCCGAGCCGCACCCCATCGACGAGTGGGCCTCGATCCTCGCCGAAGCCGTCGACCTGCTCATGGCCTGCCCCGCCCGCGACTCGTGGCAGCGCCTGCAGGTGGAGGCGATCCTGCGTGAGGTGCGCGCCGAGGCGTCCACCGGCGAGCACACGGCGCCGGCCGCGCTGTCGCTCACCGAGGTGCGGGCCCTGCTCGCCGACCGGCTCCGGGGCGTGCCGACCCGCGCCGACTTCCGCACCGGGGCGCTCACCATGTGCACGCTCGTCCCGATGCGGGCCGTGCCCCACCGCGTGGTCTGCGTGCTCGGACTCGACGACGGCGCGTTCCCCCGCACAGGACGCCCCGACGGCGACGACCTGCTGCGACGGACGCCGATGGTCGGCGACCGCGACCCCCGTACCGAGGACCGCCAGCTCCTGCTCGACGCGCTCCTCGCCGCCACCGACCGGTTGATCATCACCACCACCGGCGCCGACGTCCGCACCAACGAGCCCCGCCCGCCGGCGGTGCCGCTGTCCGAGCTGCTCGACGTCGTCGACGGCACGGCCGTGACCGCCGACGGGCACGACGCCACCGCCGCCGTGGTCACCCGCCACCCGCTCCAGCCCTTCGACCCGGCGGCGCACGGCACCGACGGCAGCCGGCCGTGGGCGTTCGACCGCATCCACCTGGCCGGCGCCCGAGCGGTCACCGGGCCCCGCCGGCCCCGGCCGCCGTTCGTCAGCTCGGTGCTCGCGCCGGTCCCGCCCGTCGACGGCGTCGTCGGCCTCGACGACCTGCTGCGCTTCGTCCAGCACCCGGTCCGCGAGCTGCTTCGCCAGCGCCTCGGCTGCAACGTCTGGGACGACGACGACCAGCTGCCCGACGCCATACCGGTCGAGCTCGACTCGCTCGAGCAGTGGGGCATCGGCCAGCGGCTGGTCGAGCGCCTCGTCGCCGGTGACCCCGTCGAGGCGGCGGTGGAGGCCGAGCTGGCCGTCGGCGCGCTCCCCCCGCAGGCCATGGGCCGGGCCACCATCGGCTCGATCCAGGCCACCGCCGAGCGGATCCACGCGGTCGCCGTGGCCTGCGGCGCCGCCGGAGCCACGTCGTCGCTCGAGATCGACGTGCCGCTCGGCGAGGGCGACCACGAGACCGGCCCGCTCGCCCTGGTGGGCACCGTCACCGGCGTCCGGGACGACGCCACGTGCAGCGTCTCCTACAGCAGCGTCGGGGCGAAGCACCGCCTCGCCGCGTGGCTCCGCGTGCTGGCGCTCTCGGCCGCCCACCCCGACACGCCGTGGCGGGCGCTCACGGTCGGCAAGCACAAGGCCGGCGGGCGGGTGGTGGAGATCGCTGCCCTCGAGGGACCCCCCGACGCCCGGCGGGCCGAGGCGACCCGCATCCTCCGCGACCTGGTGGCGCTGCGCTCGCGGGGCCTGTGCGAGCCGCTGCCGATGCCGTGCAAGACCAGCGCGGCCTGGGCCGACGCCCGCCGTCGGGGCCGAGAACCCGAGCGAGCCGCCGCCCGCGACTGGGACTCGAACCACCGCTTCGCCGGCGAGGCCGCCGACCGCAGCCACGTCACCGCCTTCGGCGGCGAGCTCCGACTCGACCAGCTCCTCGCCATCGCGCCCACCGAACACGAGGCGGGGGACGGCTGGTGCGCGGACGAGCGCAGCCGCCTCGGTCGCCTCGCCCGGCGCCTCTGGGATCCGATCCTCGAGCGGGAGGCGTGGCGGTGAGCCGGACGACGGCTGCGGGGATCCCGGCGCCGGGCATCACGGTCATCGAGGCCAGCGCCGGCACGGGCAAGACCCACCGCGTCACGTCGCTCGCGGTGGAGGCGCTGGCCGAGGGCCTCCCCGTCGAGTCGCTGCTGCTGGTCACCTTCACCCGGGCTGCCACCGGCGAGCTGCGCGACCGGGTCTGGCAGCGCCTCGTCGCCACCGAGGCCGACCTGCGCGCCCACCTCCGCGCCGGCGCCGTGCCCACCGACGAGACCAGCGCCGCCCTGTGCGACGCCGATGCCGCCACCGTGGCCCGGCGGCACCAGCGCATCGCCGCCGTGGTCGCCCAGTTCGACGCCGCCACCATCGCCACGATCCACGGGTTCTGCGAGCAGGTGCTCAGCCGGGTCGGCTTCGCCGGCGACGTCGAGCGCGACATCACCTTCCTCGAGGACCCGCGCGACCTCACCGACCAGGTGGTCGACGACCTGCTCGTCCAGCGGTTCCACAAGCAGGTGGCCTTCGACTTCCCCCGGGACGCGGCGCGCCGCATCGCTGAGGCGGTCATCACCAACCCCCACGCCCGCATCGTCCCCACGCCCGACGACCCCGACCGCCGGGCGGCCATGCAGTCGCGCTTCGCGGCGATGGTCCGGGAGCGGCTCGAGCGGCGCAAGCGCGAGCTGCGGGTGCTGAGCTACGACGACCTGCTGACCCGGCTCGAGCAGGCGCTGGCCGGCCCCCAGGGCGAGGTGGTGCGCCGGCGCCTGCACGAGCAGTACCGGCTCGTCGTGGTGGACGAGTTCCAGGACACCGACGCCGTGCAGTGGAACATCCTGCGCGACGCCTTCCTCGGCTCGGGCAGCGACGTGTCGCTGGTGCTGGTGGGTGACCCCAAGCAGGCCATCTACGCCTTCCGGGGCGCCGACGTCCACGCCTACCTGGCGGCCCGGACCCTCGCCGGCGATGCCCGCACCGACGCGCTGCGCACCAACTGGCGCAGCGACGCCGACCTGCTCCGCGGCCTCGACGCGCTCTTCGGGAGCGCCACGCTCGGTCACCCCGACATCGGCTACCGCACCACGCAGGCGGCCGAGCACCACCGCGAGCCGGGCCTGGTCGGCGGCCGGCGGCCCACCGCCGTGCGCCTCCGCCACGTCCGGCGCGACGTCGACGGCGCCGTGCTCACCCCCAACAGCGGCGACCTGCAGATGGACTGGGCGCGGGCGTTCGTCGCGCGCGACCTCGCCACCGAGATCGTCCAGCAGCTCGACGGGGCGACCCGGGCCACGAGGGTCGATCGCCGCGCCGACGGCACCGAGGAGCGCCGGCCCGTCCGCCCCGGCGACATCGCCGTGCTCGTCCAGCGCCACAAGGACGCCGACCTCGTGCGGGGCGCCCTGGCCGACGTCGGCGTGCCCACGGTCGTGAACGGCGCGGGGAGCGTGTTCGACACGGCGGCCGCGCAGGACTGGCTCGCCCTGCTCGAGGCCATCGAGCAGCCGGCGGCCAGCACCCGCGTGCGCAGCGCGGCGATGACCGCGTTCTTCGGGTGGTCGGCCGAGGACATCGCCACCGCCGACGACGCCGCCTGGGACCGCGTGCACGGCCGGCTCGGCGAGTGGCGGCGCCTGCTGCTCCGGCGGGGCGTGGCCGCCTTGTTCGAGCAGGTCCAGGCGGGCGAGGACCTGCCGGCCCGCCTCCTGGGCGTGCTCGGCGGCGAGCGGGCCCTCACCGACCTCCGGCACGTCGCCGAGCTGCTCCACGAGCACGGCAGCGACCACGACACCGCGCCGGCGACGCTCGTCGCGTGGCTGCGCGAGCGCATCCGGCGGTGCGACCGCGAGGCCGACGCCGAGGCCCTCAGCCGGCGGCTCGAGACCGACGCCGAGGCCGTCCAGATCTGGACGATCCACCGCAGCAAGGGCCTGGAGTTCCCGATCGTCCACGTCCCCTTCCTGTGGCGCGCCGGCTGGATCCCCGACGACGCCCCGCCGCTGTTCCACGACGGGGGCGAGCGCTGCATCGACGTCGGCGGCGCCCGGCCCGGGTGGGGCGAGCACGTCGCTCGACACGTCCAGGAGGTCCGTGGCGAGGAGCTGCGGCTGGCGTACGTCGCCTTGACGCGCGCCCGCCACCAGGTGGTGCTGTGGTGGGCCTCCACCTACGGGGCGTTCGAGTCCCCGCTCGGCACCCTGCTGTTCGGGCAGCGCAGCCCCGGTGGCGCCATCGACAAGACGCCCGACGACGACCGGGCCCGCACCGCCCTCGACGTGGTCGCCCAGCAGGCCGGCGGCGCCCTCGCCATCGAGCAGGCCAGCGGCGGCACCGACCAGCGCTGGTCGCCCGGCTCGGCCGCCTCGCCGACGCTCGACGTCCGACGGTTCGACCGCACGCTCGACGGGCGCTGGCGTCGCACCTCGTACTCGGCGCTGACCGCGCTGGCCCACGAGGTCGCGCCGACGACGCCCGGCACGGCGGCGTACGCCCCCGAGCACGACGACCGGGGCATCGAGGACGAGCGCATGCTCGACGAGGTCGTCCCCCGCACCGCCGGCGACGACCCTCTGGAGAAGGCGCTGCGGGCGGTCCCCTCCCCCTTCGGCGACACCGGTGGCGGCGCCCGGTTCGGCACGCTGGTGCACGCCGTCCTGGAGCACACCGACTTCACCGCCCCCGACCTCGCCGGCGAGCTGCGGTCGGCGCTCGCCGAGCAGCACCGCAGCGGTCTGGCCGACGTCGACACCGGCGCGCTGCTCGCCGGCCTGGAGGCGGCGGTCGAGACGCCGCTCGGACCGCTGGTCGACGACCTGCGGCTGCGCGACGTAACGCCCCGCAACCGGCTCGACGAGCTCCACTTCGAGCTGCCGCTCGTGGGCGGCGACCGGCCGTCCGCCACGCTCACCGTCGCGGCCATCGCCGACGTGGTCGCCCGCACGCTCCCCGCCGACGACGTGCTCGCCGGCTACC
This sequence comes from Acidimicrobiales bacterium, assembly GCA_035764875.1. GTDB lineage: Bacteria > Actinomycetota > Acidimicrobiia > Acidimicrobiales > Salinilacustritrichaceae > Salinilacustrithrix. Next base: position 6,986 of record DASTYO010000031.1, read on the forward strand.
ACGAGCACCTCCGCGGCCCCGAGCTCGAGCAGTCGGTGCGGGGCTACCTCAGCGGCTCGATCGACCTCGTGCTGCGCACCGGCACCCATCCCGGCACGCGCTTCGTCGTCATCGACCACAAGAGCAACTGGCTCGGCGTGCCCGGCGAGGAGCTGTCGGCGTGGCACTACCGACCGGCGGCGCTGCGCGACGCCATGGTGAAGGCCCACTACCCGCTGCAGGCGATGCTGTACGCCGTGGCGCTCCACCGGTACCTGCGCTGGCGCCTGCCCGGCTACGACCCCGACACCCACCTCGGCGGCGTGCTGTACCTGTTCCTGCGGGGCATGACCGGGCCCGACGTGCCGCGCGTGGACGGCCAGCCCTGCGGGGTCTTCTCGTGGAGGCCGCCGGCCGCGCTCGTGACCGGCCTGTCCGACGTGCTCGACGCCGGCGCCGACCAGGCGGGCGCAGCATGACCGTCACCGAGGCCATCGACGACTTCCGGGCGTCGCGCGCCCACTCGGCCACGGGCCGCATCGGGGCGTTCACCGACGCCACCGTGCTCGAGGCCGCCGACGTGCACGTGGGGCGCACGCTCGTCCGGTTGGCCGGCACGCCCGACGACGAGCTGGTGGCGCTGGCCGCCGCGTTCGCCGTGCGCGCCGTGCGGCTGGGCAGCGTCCACGTCGACCTCGCCGCCATCGCCGACACCGCCACCGCCGACGACGCTGCCGAGGTCGACCTGGCCTCGCTCCCCTGGCCCGATCCGGCGGCGTGGCTCGATGCGGTCGCGGCGTCGCCCCTCACCGCCGTCGGCGACGACGAGGAACCGGACCGTTCCGGGACGCCTGCCAC
>DASTYO010000032.1:0-12129 GCA_035764875.1 Acidimicrobiales bacterium
CCTAGATCAGCGGTTCGGGCTCGGTGGTGAAGCGGGGGCTGAGGTGCCCCGTGTCGTTCCACGTGCGCACGATCCAGCGGTCGCCGGCAACCACGACGTGGGTGATCCCGCAGTTGTCCGAGCCGGTGAACGCGAACCCGCGCGCGCCGGTGGCCTCGGCCATGATCTGGCCGATCACGCCGCCGTGGGTGAAGACCGCCACGGTCTGGTCGGGGTGCGCCTCGGCGATGCGCTGCACCGCCCCGCGCACCCGAGCGGCGAAGGCCTCGGTCGGTTCGGCACCGGGGATCACGTCCCAGCGCTCCTCCTCCATCATCCGCAGCGCGATCGGGTTGCCCTCGGCCGTCATCTTCCGGAACGCGCCTCCCTCCCACTCGCCGAGGAACACCTCGCGCAGGTCGGGCTCGACCACGGGCTCGACGCCGAGCGCGTCGATCAGCACCTGCGCGGTCTGGCGCGTGCGCTGCAGGGTGGTGACGTAGACCGCGGCGAACGCCTCGCCCGAGGCCAGCAGGCGCTCGCAGGCGAGGCGGGCCTGCTCGACGCCGTCGGGCTCGTGGAGCGGCGGGTCGCCGTGGCCGTCGACGAGGTCGAAGGGCACGTCGGGGTCGGCGGGCTGGGACTCGCCGTGGCGCACGAGGATGAGCTCGCAGGCGCCGGGCGGGCGCACGAACCGGCTCTGTCGGTACCGCTGGGGGCGTTCGGTCACGGAGCCACGCTACGCGTGGGCGCGCGGCGGCCCAGAACGACGACGGCCCGGCAGCCGGCCCGGGAACCGGGCCGACGACCGGGTCGTCGTCTCTGTTGGGGAGAGCGTCCCGGTGTCCCCGACCCGCGCGACGGGGGTCGGGGGCACCGGGTCCCTACGGTGTCACAGGCCAGCCAACCGGACGCCGTAGTGGGAGCACAGCGCCTCGCGGTCGTCGCCGGACGGTTCGAAGTGCGGCGGGACCTTCGGGGCGCGCTCGATCTGTTCCTTGCTGAAGGGCGTCTGGAAGCCGTCCTGGAACGGCTCGACGCCCTGGTTGGGCACCAGTCGCTTGGTGCGCCAGCTCACCTTGACCGCCAGCCACCCGAAGTCCTCGGTGCCCTCGTAGATGCCGAGCACGTCGATGATCTCGCCGATGCGCTCGCCATCGCCGCTGTAGAGCGGGGATCCGGTGACGGTCTGCATGTGACTGGCTCCTCTCTTCGTGAGGCGCCCACCTACCCCGAACGTAACAGAGTCATTACCGTCTGTCACGCGATCGCAACATCTTTTCGCCGATCTCGGCGGCCCGCTACGGGATGCCCAGGTACTTGTGGGTCTGCAGGCTGAGCCGCCACCGGGGATGGGCGAGGCAGTGCTCGACGACGGCCGCCGTGGCGGCCTCGCGGTCGGGCCCGTCCATCGGCGAGAGCAGGAAGTGGGAGAAGTCGAGGCGCTCGAGCGCCGCCAGGTCGATCCCCGCCTGGGGCCACACGACCTTCAGCTCGTCGCCCGAGGTGACCACGAGGTCGGTGCCGGCCTTGGGGCTCACGCACACCCAGTCGAGGGCCGCCGGCAGCGGCAGCGTGCCGTTGGTCTCCACGGCCACCTCGAAGCCGGCGGCGTGCAGCGCCGCCACCAGCTCGTCGTCGAGCTGCAGGGCGGGCTCGCCGCCGGTGCAGACCACGAACCGGTGCGCGTCGCCCGGCCCCCACACCGCAGCCACGTGCGCTGCCAGCTCGTCGGCGCCGCGGAACACGCCGCCGCCCGGGCCGTCGGTGCCGACGAAGTCGGTGTCGCAGAACCGGCAGGTCGCCGAGGCCCGGTCGTCCTCCCGGCCCGACCACAGGTTGCAGCGGGAGAAGCGCAGGAACACCGCGGCGCGCCCCGCCTGGCGCCCCTCGCCCTGGAGGGTGCGGAACACCTCCTTCACGGCGTACGTGCTCACGGCCGGTACCGGGTCGGGTCGGGGATGCCGGCGTCGGCGAAGCCGCGGCGGCGCAGCAGGCAGGCGTCGCACTCGCCGCACGCGCCCGCCTCGTCGGCGTCGTAGCAGGTGACGGTCATGCCGTAGTCGACGCCGAGCTCGGTGCCCCGACGGATGATGTCGGCCTTGGTCATCTCGATGAGCGGGGCGCGGATGCGGTAGCCGTCGCCCTCCACGCCGGCCCGGGTGCCCGCGTTGGCCACCCGCTCGAACGCCTCGATGAACTCGGGCCGGCAGTCCGGGTAGCCCGAGTAGTCCAGCGCGTTGACCCCGATGAAGATGTCGTGGGCGTCGAGCACCTCTGCCCAGGCCAGGGCGTAGGCGAGGAACACGGTGTTGCGAGCCGGCACGTAGGTGGACGGGATGCCCTCGCCGATGTCGGCCCGGCCCTTGGGGATCTCGCCGTCGCCGACCAGCGACGAGCCGCCGAACGCGGCGAGGTCGATGTCGACCACGCGGTGCTCGACCGCACCCAGCGTGCCGGCGACCCGACGGGCGGCCTCGAGCTCGTGGGTGTGGACCTGGCCGTAGCGGAAGCTCATGGCGTGTGGCGCGAGGCCCTCGGCGGACGCGATCGCCAGGCACGTGGCGGAGTCGAGGCCACCGGACAGCAGGACGACGGCGGGGCGGGGCACCCCTCCACGCTACGTGCGTCCGTGCGGCCGGCCGCCCGTTCACAGAGCGGAAACGAACCGGACCCCACCGGGACACACCCTTTCGTCACCCTGACCTCGATCTGGGCGGCACCTGTCGCCATGACCGAGCAGGAGGTTGACGATGACGGGTGGCGACGCCTGGTTGCTGGTGGCCACGGCCATGGTGCTGTTCATGATCCCGGGCCTCGCCCTGTTCTACGGCGGCATGGTCCGATCGAAGAACGTCCTGAACATGCTGCTGATGAACCTGTACTGCGTGGCGGTCGTGCCGCTGCTGTGGGTCACGGTCGGCTCGTCGCTCAGCAGCACGGGCAGCAGCTCGCTCATCGGCGGGCTCGACAACATCGGGCTGAAGGACCTGGACGGGGCCGGCCTGCTCGCCACCGCCTTCCTCATGACGTTCGCGTCCATCACGCCCGCGCTCATCAGCGGCGCGGTGGCCGACCGCCTGCGCTTCGCGGCCTGGGCGGTCTTCGTGCCGCTGTGGAGCCTCCTCGTCTACGTGCCCGTCGTGTACTGGATCTACGGGCTCGACGCCGACACCGGCGAGCTCATCGGTTGGCTCGGCGCCCGCGGGTCGCTCGACTTCGCCGGCGGCACCGCCATCCACATCAACGCCGGCGTGGCCGCGCTGGCGATGGTGCTCGTGCTCGGCAAGCGGCGGGGCTGGCCGGGCGAGGCGATGCCGCCGCACAACCTCCCGCTCGTGCTGCTCGGCACCGGCATCCTGTGGTTCGGGTGGTTCGGCTTCAACGGCGGCGGCACCGGGCTCGGCGGCGGGAACGCCGACCTCGGCGCCACCGCGATCATGAACACGTTCCTCGCCGCATCGGCCGGCATGTTCGCCTGGCTCCTCGTCGAGCGGGTCAAGGACGGCCACTTCACCGTGCTCGGCGCGTGCTCGGGGGTCGTCGCCGGCCTCGTCGCCATCACGCCGGCAGCCGCCTACGTGGGCGGGCTGGCGGGCATCGCCTTCGGAGCGGTCGCCGGCGCCTGCTGCTACGGCGCCATCCAGCTGAAGTACCGCTTCGGCTACGACGACAGCCTCGACGTGGTCGGCGTGCACATGGTGGGCGGCATCGTCGGCGGCGTGCTGATCGGCTTCTTCGCCGACTCCGGGATCATCGGCGGCGGCTCCGAGCACGAGGGGCTGCTCTTCGGCGGCGGCACCGAGCTGCTGCTCGAGCAGGTGCTCTCCATCGTCGCCGTGCTGGCCTTCTCCTTCGTGGTCACGTTCGTGCTGGCGAAGCTGCTGGACGCCACCATCGGCCTGCGGGCGAGCGAGGCGGACGAGACCGGCGGCCTCGACCGGGCCGAGCACGCCGAGCGGGCCTACGGCGGCGACCTGGCCGGCGTGTGACGAGCGCCGATCCTCGGCACCCCTGCACGCCGGCGCGAGATCCCCTAGGTTGATAGCGACCGTTATCGGGCCGCCGACGACCAGGGGGATGCGTGGCCGATTCCAAGAAGCCGCGAGCACCGTTCGCACCGTGGGACCGCCGGGAGCTCCCCGGCGCGTTCAGCGTGGAGGAGACCGCCGCCCGCGTCGGGCAGTACAAGTGGATCGAGATGAAGCTGTTCGAGGCGCTCGGGGGCTGGGTGGCCACGGTGCCCGAGCTCGACGTCAAGATGCGCCTCGGCACGCACTGCTACCACCACGCCTGGCACGCCGAGCTGTGGCACAAGCGCCTGCCCGAGCTGCGGGAGATGAACCCCGACCGCCTCACCGTGCCGGCCAACGACGACGTCGTCGCGTTCATGGACGCCGTCGCCGAGCCGGGCGAGCACGACCAGACCATCGAGAAGCTGGTGGGCGTGTACCGCGTGCTCATCCCGCACAAGGTCGCGGCGTACACGTACCACCTCAACAACACGTCCACCATCACCGATGCGCCCACCATCCGGTCGCTGCGCTTCGCCCTCCAGGACGAGATGGACGACTGGCGCGACGGCACGCTCATGCTCACCTCGCTGATCGAGACGCCCGAAGAGGTGCAGCGGGCCGCCGACCACCAGGCCCGCCTCGAGAAGCTGCTGGTCGCCGCCGGGGGCATCTGCGGCCCCGGCACCATCGGCGACGCCTACGACACGGCCGCGTCCGGCGCGGCCTGACCGACACCTCAACACGGAACACCAGGGGGACCACCGACATGCGCAAGCTGATCTCGCCCGACGAGCTCGCCCGGGACGACCGCTTCGAGCGGTCCGACATGATGGACCGCATCCAGGACCCGCGGAACGCGCAGGCAGCGCAGACCTCGGGCAACCGGCGGCGTGGCGGGCGGCTCACGCCCGACCGGGCCGACGCACCCGACGCAGCCCGCGCCCTGATGCACGGCATCTTCGTGGGAGAGATCCAGGCGCTCGAGGGCGCGGGCCGCACCTGCTACGACTTCGAGGTCGGCAAGGACGAGGAGGATGTGCCGTTCGAGCTCAAGCTCGACATGGCCCGCCAGTGCTGGGACGAGGCCCGGCACTGCGAGATCTCCGTGAAGCTGTCCGAGTGGATGGGCACGGGCATCGGCGAGTTCTCCGAGAACGTGTTCCTGTTCCAGGCGGCGTGCAACCCCGACCCGGTGCTGCGCCTCACCGGCGTGAACCGCGCCCTCGAGGGCCTGGCCATCGACGTGTTCAACACGATGAAGGAGTTCGGCGACCTGGCCGGCGACCCGGTGCTCGAGTTCTGCGAGGACTGGATGCTCGCTGACGAGGTCACCCACGTGAAGATGGGCTCCGACTGGCTGCGCAAGCTGACGGCGAACGACAAGGAGCGCCAGAAGCGGGCGCTCGAGTTCCAGCGCGTGGTCGACAAGCTGTTCTCCTTCGGCGGCTTCCGCGGCGAGGAAGACGAGAACCCGGTCCAGCTGGCCCGCCGGTTCCGCGAGCTCGCCGGCTTCGACGACGACGAGATGACCGAGATCGCCGAGCTGTCGCGCGAGGCGCTCGCCGAGACCGAGGAGCGCGCTCGCCTCGCCCGCGAGGCCAACGCCACCGCCACCTCGGGCGCCGGGGCCTGAGGGTGGCCACCACCGTCTCGCCGGCGTCGTTCTCCTACGTCGAGTTCGACGCCGGCACCATCGCCGCGCTGGCCGACGACCTCGCCACCAAGATCGGGCTCGGGGCCGACGTGCCCATCACCATCGAGATCGACGAGACGTCAGCCCTCGGGCACACCGACCTCGAGTCCGTCGACCCCGTGCACATCCGCACCGAGTCCGGCGCGCTCGAGAACCCCAAGCGGCTCCGGCAGTTCAGCCCCGAGCACGCCGCCGACGTGCTCGGCCGCTACCTGCTCCGGGCGGCCGACCGGCGCTCGGACGCCTTCGCCGACGCGCCCAGCGACGACGACCTCACCCTCGAGCAGCGCACCGCCTGGGACGTGCACAGCGCCGGTCGCCTCGACCGGCTCGGGTTCCCCGTGAACCGGCAGCGCTGGCGCTACGCGTTCCGCAACCGGCACGGCTTCACCGACGCGGCCGACGTGGCGTTCGAGCAGCTGTGGGACGGCGAGGGCCTCTCGTGGGCCGACGTCGCCCGCATCAGCGAGGAGACCGCCGCCCAGAACCCCGGTCCGCTCGAGCGGTAGCGCCTCCCCGGCGCCCATCCGCTGGCACGCTGGGGGCGTGGCCGCCCCAGACGACCTGCGCACGGACCGGCTGCTCCTGCGGCAGTGGCGACCCCAGGACCGGGCGCCCTTCGCCGCGCTCAACGCCGACCCGGAGGTCATGCGCCACTTCCCCTCGGCCCTGTCCCGGGACGAGTCCGACACCTTCGCCGACCGCTGCGAGGCCGGCATCGCCCAGCGGGGCTGGGGACTGTGGGCGGTCGAGGTCCTGCCCGGCGACGGCCGCGCCGGCACGTCCTTCATCGGCTTCACCGGGCTCAACGTGCCCGGCTTCGACGCCGACTTCACGCCGTGCGTCGAGGTCGGGTGGCGCCTGTCCCGAGCGCACTGGGGCCACGGCTACGCCACCGAGGCCGCTCGCGCCGCGGTCCGGTACGGCTTCGAGGTGCTCGGCCTCGACGAGATCGTCTCGTTCACCTACGTCGGCAACGACCGGTCACGGCGGGTGATGGAGAAGCTCGACATGGTCGAGGCCGGCGAGTTCGACCACCCGAGGCTGCCCGGGAACCCGGTGCAGCGCCACGTCCTCTACCGCCTCCACCGCCCCGCCCGCTGACGCCGCCCGCCCGCCCCAACTACCCGGTCCGGGTTCCCTGGTCGTGGTCTGGGTGCTGAAGGCGGCCCTGACCCGTCCAACCCACCCAGACCACGACCCCCAGACCCGGACCGGGCACTTGCGTGCGGCGACTGGCTGCCGGCTACGCCAGGTCGTGGGCGCTGAGGCCCTCGAGCAGGTCGATCTCCGGGGGTGAGGCGAGCAGGCCGGTGCACGCCTGGGCCATCTCCACCATCTCGGGCGAGTCGAAGTGGCGGCGCTGGTCGTCGGGGTGCTCCCACTTCTGCACGACGACGAACCGGTCGGGCCGGGTCACCGACGCGCACAGGTCGACGTTGCGGCAGCCGGGCTGGCCGCGGGTGAGCACCACGTACTTGGCGAGCACGGACATGAGCGCGTCGGCGTCGGTGGCCTCGAACGCCATGGTGACCAGCGTGGTCTCGACCTCCCGGTCGGCGCCCGCTGCGGTCTGCTCGTCGGCCATCGGCCCCCCGTTGCACTCACGTGACTTCTCGGACGGATCGCTGGGTGAAGGTAGTACCGTGATCGGCCACCGCGAACGGCGACGTAGGGGGATGCCATGGCGGATCGAGCAGGCGACGACGAAGACCTCGTCCGGCTGTACCTGCGCGACATCGGCCGCCACCCGCTGCTCACCAAGGACGACGAGGTCCACCTGGCCAAGCAGATCGAGGCCGGCAAGTCCGCCCGGGCCCGCCTGGCCGCGCCGGGCACCACCAGCTCGGCCGAGAAGGCGTCGCTGCGGCGCACGGTGAAGCGGGGCGACGCGGCCGAGCGCCGGTTCGTCGAGTGCAACCTCCGCCTCGTCGTGTCCATCGCCAAGCGCTACCAGGCGTCCGGGTTGCCGCTGCTCGACCTCGTGCAGGAGGGCAACCTCGGCCTCATGCACGCCGTCGAGAAGTTCGACTGGCGCAAGGGCTTCAAGTTCTCCACCTACGCCACGTGGTGGATCCGCCAGTCGATCACCCGGGGCATCGCCAACACCGGGCGCACCATCCGGCTGCCCGTCCACGCCGGCGACGTGCTGGTCCGGCTCCAGAAGGTGCGGAGCCGCATGGAGACCGAGCTCGGCCGTCCGCCGTCCGAGGCCGAGCTCGCCATCGAGCTCGACATGCCGGTCGACAAGGTGCGCGAGGCGATGCGCTTCGCCACCGAGCCGGTCTCCCTGTCCGAGCCGCTGCGCGACGAGGGCGAGACCGAGCTCGGCGACGTCGTCGAGGACACCGCCGCGGCGTCGCCGTTCGAGGCCGCCGCCGCAGCGCTGCTGCCCCGGGAGGTCGCCCGGCTGCTCGCCGGCCTCGAGCCTCGGGAGGTCGAGGTGCTCCGCCTGCGCTACGGGCTCGACCGCGGCGAGCCCCGCACGCTCGAGGAGGTCGGCGAGGCGTTCGGCCTCACCCGCGAGCGCATCCGCCAGATCGAGGCCCGCGCCATCTCCAAGCTGCGCCACCCGAGCATCGAGGCCGGCGCACGCGACCTGCTGGCCGTCTGATCGGTGGCCGCCTGGGCGCGGGTGGGCCCCCGGCGACCGGGGGCCCGTGGCGGAGGTGGACGGGAATCGAACCCGCCGCACGGGGAGCGCCCGTGCCAACCGCTTTGAAGGCGGCGGAGCCCACCAGGTGCTCGGACACCTCCGCGCCGGAACCTAGCCGTGCGGCGCGGCGTAGGCTTCGCAGCCCATGAAGAAGCTCGTCCTCATCGCCGCACTCGTGTTCCTCGCTCGGCTGGCCGCCAAGAAGGCACAGCACGTGTGAGGGCCGCCGGCGGCCGGAGCGCCTCCCACCGCGACGGTGGGGTGGCGAGCTGGCGCTGGCGCTCCTGCCACAGCCACCAGCCGAGGGCGGCGCCGCCGGCCACGGCGGTGGCCGCCACGGTGCCCACGCCCACCGTGGTCGCGGACGGGAACGCCACCCGCTCGCGCAGCTTGACCCGGTGGGAGAAGTGCACGATCTCCCACCCCTGGTTGCGGGCGATGCGGGCCAGCTCGCGGTCGGGGTTCACGGCGATGGCGTGCCCCACAGCCGAGAGCATCGGCACGTCGGTGGCCGAATCCGAGTAGGCGAAGGACTCGGCGAGGTCGATGCCGTCGCGCTCGGCGAGCTCCTCGAGCACCCGCACCTTCTCCGGGCCGTAGCAGTACCGCTCGACCTCGCCGGTGTAGCAGCCGTGCTCGTCGAGCACCGCCCGCGTGGCGATCGCCTCGTCCGCGCCCAGGTACTGGGCGAGCGGGGCGACCACCTCCTCCGGTGACGCCGACACGATGAACACCTTGCGCCCGGCGTCGCGGTGCATCGCCATGAGGTCGAGGGCCTCGTCGTACACGATGGGGTCGATCACCTCGGTGAGCGTCTCGCGCACCAGGGCGGAGATCCGTCGCTGCTCCCAGCCCTTGGACACGCGCAGCGCGGCGTCGCGCACCCGGGCGAGGCGGATCTCGTCGGCGCCCAGGGTCAGGTAGATCAGCTGCGCCCACAGGGCGCGCAGCAGCAACCGGCGCGACACGAGGCCCTCCCGCCGCAGCGGCGCCCCGAAGGCCACCATCGACGGGCGGGCGATCACCGTCTTGTCGAGGTCGAAGAAGGCTGCGGCCACCACGCCCGAGAGGATAGGAGGCCACGGATGCCACCTCTTGCACACCTTCGGTGCTGTTGATAGGTTCTCGGCCACTCTCGCTGCGCCGGCTCCGGCGCCCGCACCGGCTTCCCCCACCGTCCACACCTGCTGCGCCCGCGCGCAGCGGGAGGAGGGGAACCGTGCTCACCGCCTACTGGGCCGCCAAGGGGGGCGCCGGCGCCACCGTGCTCGCCGCCGCCCACGCCCTCGTCTCCGCCCACCACCGGGCCACCGTCGCCGTCGACCTCGACGGCGACCTGGCCTGCGCCCTCGGCGTCGACGTGGCCGACGTCCCCGGCACCGCCGAGTGGCTCCGCGCCGGGGCGGACGTGCCGGCCGACGCCCTCGACCGCCTCCTCGTGCCGGTCGCCGACGACCTCCACCTGCTCCCGCGGGGAACCGGGCCGCTCGAGCCGGCCCGCGCCGCGGTGCTCGGCCGGCTCCTCGCCGCATCGCCGCGGGAGGTGGTGCTCGACGCCGGCACCCGGCCCGGTCCCGCGGCGCGGGCGCTCGTGCGCGAGGCCGACCGCAGCGTGCTGGTCACCCGCGCCTGCTACCTCGCCCTGCGCCGGCTGCACTCGGTCGACCTGGCGCCCACCGAGGTCGCCCTCGTCCGCGAAGCGGCCCGGGCGCTCGGCGCCGACGACGTCAGCGCGGCCGTCGGGGTCCCGGTCCGCACCACCGTCGGCGTCGATCCCGGCATCGCCCGGGCCGTCGACGCCGGCCTCCTCACCGCCCGGCTCCCCCGCACGCTCTCGCGCGCCGTGGCCGCCGCGGGCCGATGACCGGCCCCGACACCGCCGCGCTCGACCGAGCCGTCCACGAGGACGCGCTGGGCCGGGGCGAGCGCATCACCGGCGCGCAGCTCGCCGACCTGGTCCGCCGCCGCGCCCCGTTGCTCGACGCCGCCGACACCGACGCCGCGGTGCGGCGGGTGCAGGCCCGCATGCACGGGCTCGGCGTGCTCGACGGCCTCCTCGGCGACGACACCGTCACCGACGTGCTCGTCAACGGACCGGGGCCGGTGTGGGTCGAGCGCCACGGGCGGGTCGAGGTCACCGACGTCGTCCTCGACGAGGCCGAGGTGCGGCGCCTGGTCGAACGGGTGGTGACGCCGCTGGGCCTGCGGGCCGACCGGCGCACCCCGCTGGTCGACGCCCGCCTGCCCGACGGCTCCCGCGTCCACGTGGCCATGCCGCCCCTCGCCGTCGACGGCCCCTACCTCACGGTCCGCCGCTTCGCGGCCCGCACCCTGCCGCTCGACGCGTTCGCCGGGCCCGAGGCGGTCGCCCTCCTGGTCGAGGCGGTGCGGGCCCGGCGCAACCTCGTGGTGGTGGGCGGCACGGGTGCCGGCAAGACCACGCTGCTCAACGCGCTGTGCCAGCACCTCGACCCCGGCGAGCGGGTGGTCACCGTCGAGGACGCCGCCGAGCTGCGGCTCCCCGGCGCGCACGTCGTCCGGCTCGAGAGCCGCCCCGCCTCCCCCGACGGCCTCGAGGCCGTGCCCATCCGCGAGCTGGTGCGCAACGCGCTGCGCATGCGGCCCGACCGCATCGTCGTCGGCGAGGTCCGAGGGGGCGAGGCGCTCGACATGCTCCAGGCGATGAACACGGGCCACGACGGCTCGCTGTCCACCTGCCACGCCAACGGCCCCACCCAGGCCCTCCGCCGGCTCGAGACGATGGCGCTCACCGGCGGGGTCGACCTCCCGCTGCGGGCGGTGCGCGACCAGCTGGTGTCCGCGGTCGACCTGCTCGTCCACGTCACCCGTGGGCCCGACGGTCGTCGCCGCGTCGTGGCCATCGACCGCGTCGTCGACGACCCCGATGCCGCGCAGCGGACCGAGCCGCTCCTGCGATGACCGTCGCCCTCGCCGTCGCCGGCGCCGTCGTCGCTGCCGCCGCCTCGCTCGGGCAGGTGCAGCGCTGGCTCGCCGCCGCCCGGGCGGGCCGGCGCCTGGGCGCCGTGGCGCCAGGGGCCCGGCCCGCCGCCACCCTCCCCGGCGCCGTCCGGCTCGCACTGGAGCGTGCCGGGTTGGGCGACGACGCCGAGCGCCTGGTCGGCCTGTGGGGGGTCGGGCTCGTGGCGGCCGGGTTGGCGGCCGTCGCCATGCCGAGCGGCCGCATCCTCGTGGCCGTCGTGGCGATGGGCCCGCCCCTCGCCCTCCGGCTGGCCGGCGGGCGCCTGGCCCGCCAGCGGCTCCACCAGCTGCCCGACGCGCTCGACGCCGTGGCGGCCGGCCTGCGGGGCGGGCTCGCCCTGCCCGCCGCCGTGGCCGGCGCCGGCGCCGTCGGGCCCCCGCTCGAAGCCGAGCTGCGCGACATCGCCCGTGCGGTCGAGGACGGCCGGCCGCTCACCGACGCGCTCGAGCGGTGGGTCGCCGGGGCCGGCGATGCCCACACCCAGCTGGCGGGAGCCGCCCTCACCGTCGCCGCCCGCGTCGGCGGTCCCGGGGCTCGCGCCGTCGACGGCGCGGCGGCGAGCCTGCGCGAGCGGCTGGCCAGCGACGCCGAGGCCGCGGCGCTGGCCACCCAGGGCAAGGCCTCGGCCGCGGTCCTCACCGTCGCACCCCTCGGGTTCGCCTTCCTCCTCACCAGCCTCGATCCGGGCGCCGGCCGCTTCCTCCTCGGCACGCCCGTCGGCTGGCTGTGCATCGCCGTCGGCCTCGCCCTCGACGCGATCGGCGCCTGGTGGATGGCCGCGCTC
>DASTYO010000033.1:0-66654 GCA_035764875.1 Acidimicrobiales bacterium
GCTCGCATCGAGCCCTTCCGCCGCCAGCCGCTCGCCGACCTGGTCGCGGGTCAGGTGCACGCCGCCGGACAGTGCGCCCGCGATGACCTGGCGGGCGCGATCGACGTCGGCGTCGGTGAGCCCCTCTTCGGCCTGGGCCAGGCGGTACTGCGGTCGGATGCGCGGCTCGGTGAGCTCGAGCAGCCACCCGATGTCGTCGGCGGTGACGAAGTGCCAGGTCGAGCGCAGCACGTGGGTGCGCAGGATCGCCCCCTCCGCGAAGAGCCGCTCGAACCGGGCCCGATCGGGCGCGGCGGTGCGGGTCGCCACGGCCCACATCGCCTGGTCGTGGTTCTCGGCCTGGACGCCGAGGAGGCGCCGCACCGCCTCGGTGTCGTCCGCCGCTGAGGGGCGCTCGAGCCCCTGGCTGTGGAGCCGCCAGCGGGCGATGGTGCGTTCGTCGAGGCCCCGCATGTCCGCATGGTCGCAGACGATGCGGACCGATCCGGTCCGGGATGAGCGACGGTTCTCGTCGGTGCCGTCAGGAGCCGAGCTGCTGGAGCGCCTTCGAGCAGGCGCTCTCGCAGCGCTGGCACGCCTCCGCGCACACGCGGCAGTGCTCGTGCATCTCGGCATGCGAGCCGCACTCCGCGCCGCACGCCGCGCAGGCGGCCCGGCACGCCTCCAGCAGGGCTCGCTCGGTGGCGGGGTCGGGCGCGATCTGCCGGCTGAGCACCGCAGCGGTGGTCCGGCACAGGTCGGCGCAGTCCAGGTTGAGCCGGATGCAGCGGCGCAGGTCGGCGACCATCTCCTCGGCGAGGCAGGCGTCGGCGCAGATCAGGCACGACTGCGCGCACTCCTCGAGCTGGTGCAGCAGGTCGGCCAGCGCGGCGGTGGGCAGGGTGCCCGCCGGCGACGGGTGGGTCTCGAGCATGGGCGTGGCGTGGGTCATCGGTTCTCCTCGTCGCTCCGGTCTCCGGTCGCCACGGGCCGTACCCCCGCCTGCGGCGGGTCATGTGCGAGCGACCTCGGGCTCTGCACCGGTGTACGGTCCGCGGCGGTGGGCGCCCTCCGCATCGAGATCCCCGACTGGCTCGACGCGCTGGTCCCACCCGAGCTCGGACCGGGTGCCAGCGACCAGGACCGCATCGAATGGGTCCTCGACGTCCTCGACCGCCAGGTCGCCGAGCAGACCGGCGGCCCCTTCGCGGCCGCCGTGTTCAGCGGCACGTCCGGCGCGGTGCTCGGGGTCGGGGTCAACCGGGTGGAGCCCACGGCCACCTGCGTGGCCCACGCCGAGGTCCTGGCCCTCTCGACGGCCACGCAGGCGGTGGGATCGTTCTCCCTCGACGGCCTGGAGGCCGTGCTCGTCTGCAGCGCCGAACCGTGCGCCATGTGCCTCGGCGCCGTCGTGTGGGCCGGGGTGCACCGGCTGGTGTGCGCAGCCACCGAAGCCGATGCCCGAGCCGTCGGCTTCGACGAGGGCGACAAGCCCGACGACTGGACGGAGGCGCTCCGCCACCGCGGCATCGAGGTGGTCCTCGGCGTGGGTCGAGCTCGGGCCGCTGCGTCGATGCGCCGCTACGTCGAGCTCGGCGGCACCGTCTACAACGGCGACCTCCACCGACCCTGAGTGGGCGAGGGGGGACTTGAACCCCCACGAGGTTTCCCTCACTGGCACCTGAAGCCAGCGCGTCTGCCAATTCCGCCACTCGCCCGAGTGGAGGCGACACCATACCGCGCGCCCTCCGGACTTCCCCAGCCGATGGCCGCCCGCCGTGCGCAGCATCCGCGTCCAGTATCCGGGGTGGGTGCGCAGCATCCGCGTCCAGTTTCGGAACCGGGGAGTTGCCGCTGCGACATGGCGCCTTCGGCACCTCGCCCCTTCTGTCGGAGGTGTCCGGGTAGCCTCCCGGCCGATGGTCTTGCGGAACTTCGAACGGCGGCTGGAGCGGATCGTCGAGGGCGCCTTCGCGCGGGCGTTCAAGTCGGGGCTGCGGCCCATCGAGATCGGGCGGCGGCTCACCCGCGAGCTGGACGACAGCCGGTCGATCGGGGTGCGGGGCGGCACGGTGGTCGCCAACCACTTCACGGTGCACCTGTCCCAGCAGGACGCCGACGAGTTCGCCCAGGTCACCGACACGATGCAGCGCGAGCTGGCCGACCTCGCCCGCGAGCACGCCCGCGAGGAGGGCTACACCTTCATGGGTCCGGTGGAGGTCGACTTCCACGTCGACCCGGGCATGCGGGTGGGGGCCTTCTCGGTCGAGGCCCGGCTGCGCGAGGGCGAGGGCGGGGTCGCCGCCGGCTCGCTCGTGCTGCCGTCGGGCGAGCGGTTCGTGCTGGGCGACACCGTGGTCAGCATCGGCCGGCTGCCCGAGAGCACGCTCGTGCTCGAGGACCCGAACGTGTCCCGGCAGCACGCCGAGATCCGCCCGTCCGGCAACGGGTTCGTGCTCGCCGACCTGGGCTCCACCAACGGGTCCAAGGTCAACGGCATCAAGGTCAGCGAGCGGGTGCTCCAGGACGGCGACGAGCTGACGTTCGGCTCGACGTCGTTCCGCTTCGAAGCCTCCTGATCAGTCCAGCGACTCCCACAGCTTGCGGTCGGTCTCGTCGGGGTCGACCTCGACGCGCAGCGGGTCGTCGATGATCAACACGCTGCGGTCGTCGCTGGCGTAGCGCGGCCACTCGGGCAGGTCGGGTCCGTTGGGGTCGCCGGTGCGCACGAAGCGGGCGACGGCGGAGGACCAGGCGCGGGCGACGGCGCGGTGGGCGCCGGTGCGGTCGTGGAACGTCCAGCCGGTGTCGCCGTCGCCGGCGAGCCAGTCGAAGGTGAAGGCGATCTCCCCGGCGTGGTTGGCGCCGAGCGCGCCGCCGAACGCGGTGCTCGGCAGCTCGAACCGGTACAGCCAGCCGCCGGCGCCGTGCTCGGTGGCCAACGCCGCCGACTCCACGGCGGGCCGCCGGAAGAAGTGGTTCCAGATCCGCAGGTTCCGGGCGACGCCGCCGTCGACGGCCGGGTCCTCCTCGGGGAAGGCCTCGGTGAGCAGCCCCCGGTAGCGCTCGACGTCGCCGCCCTTCGCCACGGCCGTGGGCAGGCCGGCCGTCATCAGGTCGAAGACCCCGGCGTCGCCGCCGCCGATGGCGAGGAACAGCGTGCCCTCGTCGGCGTTCGAGCCGATGAGGAGCGGCACGCCCGCTCGGGCCGCGCCGGCCACGGCCTCGTCCATCGAGCGCGTGACCACGGTGCCATCGACGGTGGAGCCGAAGCCGAAGCCGGCGGCCACCTGGGCCTGGAGGAGCTCGTCGGTGGACGCGGCGCGCAGCCGGTCGAGCAGCGGGGCGTCGCCGGCGAGCGCCTGGTCGAACAGGGGGAGCACGTGGGCCCGGGTGTCGGCCGGCGTGAACCCGCCCGTGCTGTTGGCCATGGCCCGCCGGTACAGCCCGTCGGCGGACGGGCTGGCGAGCAGGGACATCACCGAGATGGCGCCGGCCGACTCGCCGGCGATGGTGACCTGCTCGGGGTCGCCGCCGAAGTCGGCGATGTGGTCGTGGATCCAGCCGAGGGCGGCGATCTGGTCGGCGATGCCGAGGTTCGCCGAGCCGGCGTACGACTCGTCGAGCCCCGACAGGTCGAGGAAGCCGAGCGCCCCGAGGCGGTAGCTGACCGTGACGACCACGAGATCCTCGCGGCGCACGAGCTCGTGGGCCGGGTAGTCGTTCCCCGAGCCGATCGTGAACGCGCCGCCGTGGATCCAGCACAGCACCGGGCGGGGGCGGAGGTCGCCCTCGGCCACGGCGGCCGGGACGGTCACGTTCAGCACGAGGCAGTCCTCGCCGATCTCGCCCGGCTCCTCGCCGCCGAGCCCCGCCGGCGTGGGGTTCTGCACCGACCGGCACCCCCACGTCGTGCCGTCGTACGTGCCCTCCCAGGAGCCGGTGCGCACGGGCGGCCGGAACCGGCGCTCGCCCACCGGCGGCTCGGCGTAGCGGATGCCGCGGAGCTCGATCGCACCCCCGACCTCCACGCCCTCGATCGTCCCCAGACCGGTCTGCAGCGTCACCATGGCCGTCGAGTCTGCCCCGTCGCCCGGCACGCCGCCGCGCCGACCGCCGCGCCCGAGCCCGTAGAGTCCCCGCCGGTGCCCGAGCCCCTGCTCAACGTCCTCAAGATCTGCCTGCTCATCCTGCTGTACCTGTTCTTCTTCCGGGTGCTGCGGGCGGTGTGGGCCGAGGTGCACCTCGCGCGCCAGACCAGCGCCGGCGTGGCGACGGCCGGGGGCGGCCGCACCCGGCGGGGTGGGGCCGGCAAGGCGCCCCGGCGCACGCGGTCGCGCGAGCGCACGCCGCCCACGCTGAAGGTGGTCCAGCCCGCCGAGCTGGCCGGCACGACGTTCCCCCTCGGCGACGAGCTCACCGTCGGCCGGGCCGCCGGGTGCCAGATCACGCTCGACGACACCTACGCCTCCCAGCTGCACGCTCGGATCTTCATGCGGGACGAGCAGCTCTACGTCGAGGACCTCGGCTCCACGAACGGCACCTACCTCAACCGGCGCAAGGTGTCCGCTCCGATGGTGGTGAGCCGCGGCGACCAGATCCAGATCGGTTCGACGGTCATGGAGGTCACGTGAGCGCACCCGCGGCGCGGGTCAGCCTCCGGTGGGGCGCCGCATCCGACGTCGGCCAGGTCCGGCAGGTCAACGAGGACTCGATGCTCGTCGGCCCCGGCGTCTTCGTCGTGGCCGACGGCATGGGCGGCCATGCCGCCGGCGAGGTCGCCTCCCGGTTGGCGGTCGAGACCATCGAGTCCGAGCTCGACGGCACCGCGCCCGAGTCGGAGGTGCCCCGGCGCACGCTCGACCTGGTGACCGCCGTCCAGGCGGCCAACGACCGGGTGTGGAGCGCGAGCGAGAACGACCCGAACCTGGCCGGCATGGGCACCACGGTGGTGGCCATCGGCCTGGTGGAGGAGGACGGCGAGGCCCGCCTGGCCATCGTCAACGTCGGCGACAGCCGCGCCTACCGCCTGTCGGGCGGCGACCTCGACCAGGTCAGCGACGACCACAGCCTGGTGGGCGAGCTGCACCGCGAGGGCCGCATCACCGCCGACGAGGCCCGCCACCACCCGCAGAAGAACATCGTCACGCGCGCCATCGGGCTCGAGCAGTTCGTCGACGTCGACGAGTTCCAGGTGCTGCCCCGCACCGGCGACCGGTACCTGCTCTGCTCCGACGGCCTCACCGACGAGGTCGACGAGCGCGACATCGCCACGGTGCTGCGCACCATCGACGACCCGGACGACGCCGCCCGCGAGCTGGTGCGCCGGGCGAACGAGCACGGCGGACGGGACAACATCACGATCGTGGTGGTCGACGTCGTCGACGACGGCCTCGACCCGGCGGCGGCGAGCGCCGATGCCCGGCGGGAGTCGATCCCCGACCACGAGGACTTCACCCACCACGCCGACCAGGACACCGAGTCGCTCATGGCGGTGCCCGACGACCGGGCCCACCTGCAGCGTGGCACCACGACCGCCGCTCCCCCGTCGCCGCCGCCCGTGGCACCGCCGGCACCGGACGAGGACGACGGGCCCCGGCCGCCCCGCGCCGTCACGGTGCGGTCGCTCGCCTTCGTGCTGGCCGTGGTCGCCCTGCTGGGCGCCGGCGGGTTCCTCGCCTACCGCTACGTGCAGGACACGTACCACGTGGGCATCCTCGAGGACGAGGTCGTGATCTTCCAGGGCCGGCCGGGCGGCGTGCTGTGGTTCGACCCCTCCTTCGAGGAGGGCACGGGCATCGAGGTCGACGACGTGCCGCCCGCCGTGCTGGAGGACCTCGAGGGCGGCGTGAGCCAGCCCACGCTCGAGCGAGCCCGCCGCTACGTGGCCAACCTCGAGGAGCGCATCGAGGACACGAAGCCGCCGGTCACGACCACCACCACCCGGCCGCGCACCACGACCACGTCCACGACGCAGCCCGGCGGGACCCAGCCGACGTCCACCACCACCGCCGGGGCGGGCGCCGGGTGATCCTGCTCCGCCGACGCACCGAGCTCGGCCTGATCGTGGTGGGGGCGCTCATCACCGCCGGCGCCTACGCCCTCGCCGGGCTGGGCCGGGAGGCCGAGATCCCGGCGAACATCGGGCCGTTCCTCGGCATCATCCTCGGCCTGCTCGTGGCCGCCCACATCGCCGTGCGCCGGCTGGCCCCGGACGCCGACGGCATCTTGCTGCCGCTGGCCGCGCTGCTCAACGGCATCGGCTACGTGTTCATCGTCCGCCTCGACGAGACCCCCGGCGAGGGCGGGGGCGGGCTCGCCGGGCTGCAGTCGATGTGGACGGCGGTGGGCATCGGGGCGTTCATCGCCACGCTCCTGCTCGTGCGGCGCAGCCGGGACCTGGAGCGCTACCGCTACACGTTCGCCCTCATCGGCCTCGGCCTGCTGATGCTGCCGCTGCTCCCCGTGGTCGGGCGCACCATCAACGGCAGCCGCATCTGGGTGTCGCTCGGTCCGGTGAACTTCCAGCCGGGCGAGGCGGCCAAGATCATCCTCGCCATCTTCTTCGCCGGCTACCTCGTGGAGCGCCGCGAGCTGCTGGCGCTGTCGACGTTCCGGCTCGGCCCGCTGCACCTCCCCGACCCCAAGCACCTCGGCCCCATCGCGGCCGCCTGGGCCGTGTCGCTCGCCGTGATGTTCTTCGAGAAGGACCTCGGCTCGTCGCTGCTGTTCTTCGTGCTGTTCGTGGTGATGCTGTGGGTGGCCACCGGCCGCGTCACCTACCTGACGCTCGGCGGGACGATGTTCCTGGCCGGCGCGACGTTCGCGTACTCGCAGTTCACGCACGTGCAGGACCGGGTGGAGGTGTGGCTGAACCCGTGGCCGGTCGCCCGTGAAGAGGGCTACCAGATCGTCGAGGCCTCCTTCGCCCTGGCCGACGGCGGCATCGCCGGCACCGGCATCGCGCTCGGCACGCCCACCCGCATCCCCGAGGTCGAGACCGACTTCATCTTCGCCGCCATCGGGGAGGAGCTCGGGCTGCTCGGGACCACCGCGGTGCTCTGCGCCTACGTGCTCATGGTGGGCGCCGGCCTGCGCATCGCCATCCGCGCCGACTCGCCGTTCGACACGCTGCTGGCCACGGGCCTCACCACCCTGCTCGGCGTGCAGGCCTTCATCATCATCGGCGGCATCACCCGCACGCTGCCGCTCACGGGCGTCACGCTGCCCTTCGTCAGCTACGGCGGCTCCAGCCTGGTGCTCAACTACGTCCTGCTGGCCCTGCTGCTGCGCATCTCCGACAACAGCGCCGCGCCGGCGAGGGCCGCGACGTGAACCGCCAGATCGCCAAGCTCGGCGTCGGGCTGCTGCTGTGCTTCCTGGTGCTGTTCGTGCAGCTCAACCGGGTCACCGTGTTCGGCGCCCAGGAGCTCAAGGACAACCCCGCCAACAACCGCTCGATCCTGCGCGACTTCGACGCGCCCCGCGGCACCATCGTCACCGCCGACGAGGTCATCGTCGCCCGCTCCGACACGAACCCCGACGGCTCGCGCTTCGAGCGCACGCGCACCTACCCCGAAGGCGACCTGTTCGCCCACACCGTCGGCTACTTCTCGCTGAACCTCGGCGCCACCGGGGTCGAGGACTCGTACCACTCCGAGCTCGCCGGCCGGACCCTCGACCTGTCGTTCCGCAGCATCGACGACCTGTTCGTCGAGCGCGACCGGGTCGGCGACGTGCGCCTCTCGCTGCGGGCCGACGTGCAGCGCATCGCCAGGGACGAGCTGGGCGAGCGCCAGGGGTCGGTGGTGGCCCTCGATCCCCGCAGCGGCGAGCTGCTGGCGATGTGGTCGTGGCCGTCGTTCGACCCGAACGCCATCGCCACCCAGGACTTCCAGGCCGCCAACGACGCGTTCGCCCTCCTCCAGATGGCCCCCGGCCGGCCGCTGCTCGCCAAGACGTACCGCGAGCGGTTCTTCCCGGGCTCCACGTTCAAGGTCGTCACCGCGGCCGCCGGCCTCGCCTCGGGGCAGGTGACCGAGCAGTCGCCGTCGTACCCGCGGGCCTCGGAGTACGTGCCGCCGCAGACGAACCGGCCGCTGCGCAACTTCGGCGGCTCGACCTGCGGGGGCACGCTGTTCGACATCCTGCGCGTGTCGTGCAACACCGCCTTCGCCCAGATGGCGGTCGACCTCGGCCCCGAGGTGATGATCGGCACGGCCGAGTCGTTCGGGTTCAACGCCGCCCCGCCCATCGACCTGCCCCAGCCGGCGCGCTCGGTCTTCCCCACCGACTTCGAGCAGAACCTGCCCGCCCTCGCCCAGTCGGGCATCGGCCAGAACGACGTGTCGGCCACGCCGCTCCAGATGGCCCTGGTGGCGGCGGCCGTGGCCAACGAGGGCCGCATCATGGAACCCCGCGTCGTCGCCGACATCCGCGACGACGACAACGACGTCGTCTCCGACCCGGAGCCCGAGGTCTGGCGGGAGGCCGTGTCGGCCGAGGTGGCCGACACGCTGCGCCGGGCGATGATCGAGGTCGCCACGAACGGCACCGCCCGCAACCTGGCGATCCCGGGCTTCGAGGTGGGCGGCAAGACCGGCACCGCCCAGCTCGGCACCGACCCGCCCCGCTCGCACGCGTGGATCATCGGCTTCGCCGGCGTCCCGGGCGAGCCCTCCTCGGTGGCCGTGGCCGTCATCGTCGAGGGCCAGGAGGGCGCATCCGAGCAGACCGGCGGGCAGGTCGCCGCCCCCATCGCCAAGGCGGTCATGGAGGCCGTGCTGGCCAGCCAGGGCGCCGGGGCGTAGCCGGACCGGCACGCATCCTGCCGTAGAGTGCCCCGCGCCATGTCTGACCAGGGACCAGTCGTCTACGGCGGCCGCTACGAGCTCCACCGCCGCCTCGCCCGTGGCGGCATGGCCGACGTGTACCTGGCGCGCGACCAGCTGCTCGACCGCCCGGTCGCCGTGAAGGTGCTGTTCCCCCAGTACGCCGCCGACCCGTCGTTCGTGCAGCGCTTCCGCCGTGAGGCCCAGGACTCCGCGAACCTCAACCACCCGAACATCGTCGGCGTCTACGACTGGGGCGAGGAGGGCGGCACCTACTTCATCGTGATGGAGTACGTGGCCGGCCGGAGCCTGGCCGACGTGCTGCGCCAGGAGGGCGCCCTGCTGCCGGAGCGGGCCGCCGACATCGGCATCGACATCGCCGCCGCCCTGGGCTTCGCCCACAAGAACGGCGTGGTGCACCGCGACGTGAAGCCCGGCAACGTGCTGCTGTCGTCCGACGGGCAGGTCAAGGTCACCGACTTCGGCATCGCCCGGGCCATGTCGGCCCAGGGCGAGGACCTCACCCAGACCGGGCAGGTCATGGGCACGGCCACCTACTTCTCACCGGAACAGGCCCAGGGCCGCCCCGTCGACCCCCGCTCCGACGTGTACAGCCTCGGCGTGGTGCTCTACGAGATGGTGTGCGGTCGCCCGCCCTTCCGCGGCGACGACCCCCTGGCCGTGGCCTACCAGCACGTCCAGGAGCAGCCCACCCCGCCGAGCCACATCAACGGCGCCCTCGACTCCACCCTCGAGGCCATCATCCTCAAGAGCCTGGCCAAGAACCCCCAGGCCCGCTACCCGTCGGCGGAGGACCTGCGCGCCGACCTGCGCCGCTACCGGCAGGGCGACCAGATCGCGATCACCGCCCCGCCCGTGGTCGCCGCGCCCGCCCCCGCCGTCGACGCCACCCAGGCCATCCCGGCCACGGCGGCCGCCACCGCCGCCTACGGCGCCTACCCGCCGGCCACGCAGGGCTACGACGCCGGGTACTACGAGGACGAGGCGGAGCCGCCTCGCCGGAACGGGGCGTTCATCGTCGTGCTCCTGCTGCTGCTCGCCGTCATGGCGGGCGTGCTGTTCCTGCTCGCCCAGACCCTCGGGGTGTTCGACGGCGGCGACGACGAGCCCGGCGAGCTCGCCACGGTGCCCAACGTCATCGGTCAGCAGGAGGCCGACGCCCGCTCGACGCTCGAGGACGCCGGCTTCGTGGTGGCCACCGAGTACGAGGAGAACCCGGAGTTCGACGACGGCGAGGTGAGCGGCCAGGACCCCGAGCCGGGCGTCGAGCTCGAGGTCGGCCAGACCGTCACGCTCACCGTCTCGAGCGGCGAGCAGACGGTCGAGATCCCCGACGTGGTCACCTTCACCGAGGCCGACGCCCGGTCCGTCCTCAACGAGGAGGGGTTCCGCAACATCGCGGTCCAGCCGGTGTTCGACCCCGAGGTCGAGCCCGGCCGCGTCGTGGCCCAGGACCCCGAGGCCGGCCAGGAGGCCCCGCTGTCGGCCACCATCACGCTGTCGATCTCCCAGGGCGCCGAGGAACGGCCGGTGCCCGACGGCCTGGCCGGGCGCACCGCCGCCGAGGCCGAGGCGATCCTGCGCCAGCAGGAGTTCGAGGTCGCCCAGGCGCTGGAGAACTCGGCCACGGTCCCGGAGGGCACCGTGATCCGCACCGACCCGGGCGCCGGCACGGTGCTGGAGGTCGGCGCGACGGTCACGCTCGTGGTCTCGGCCGGGCCCGAGCAGGTCATCGTCCCGAACGTGGTCGAGAAGACCGAGGAGACCGCCCGCCAGGAGCTCAGCCTCGCCGGCTTCGAGGTGGCGGTCACCGAGCAGGCGCTGCCGCCCGGCAGCCCGGACGACGGGCGCGTGCTGGCCCAGTCGCCCCCCGGCGGTCAGCGGGCCGACGTCGGCTCCACCGTCACCATCACCGTGGGGCGGGCCGAGGCGCTCCCCACCTCGACGACCTCGAGCACCACCACCACGACCACCGAGCCGTAGGCGACCCGACCGTCGCCGCGGCGCTCAGGCCGGGGCCGAGGCGGCGTGCACGCGGTCGAGGAAGGTCTGCAGGATCTGGTGGCCGGTGGCGGTGAGGATCGACTCGGGGTGGAACTGCACGCCCTCGACGTCGAGCTCGCGGTGGCGCAGGCCCATGATGACCCCGTGCTCCCGGTCGGGCGCGGTCCACGCCGTCACCTCGAGCACGTCGGGCACGGTGGTGGGGTCGACCACCAGCGAGTGGTAGCGGGTGGCCTCGAACGGCGACGGCAGCCCGGCGAACACGCCGGCGCCGTCGTGGAAGATCGCCGAGGTCTTGCCGTGCATGACCTCGCCGGCCCGCACGACGTCGCCGCCGAACACCTCACCGATGGCCTGGTGGCCGAGGCACACGCCGAGGATGGGCCGGCGGCCGGCCCATGTGCGGATGAGCTCGCAGGAGATGCCGGCGCGGGCCGGCGTGCCCGGACCGGGCGAGATCAAGATGGCGTCGGGGTCGAGCGCCTCGACGCCGGCGAGGTCGATCTCGTCGTTGCGGTGCACGACGGGCTCGGCGCCGAGCTCGCCCAGGTACTGCACGAGGTTGAACACGAACGAGTCGTAGTTGTCGATGACGAGCACGCGGGCGGCCACGGTGGAAGGATATTGGCCCACATGTCCGATGAACCCAAGCTCGGCCCGGTCGCCCGCCGCCTCGCCGCCACCCGGCGGGTGATGTGCGTGGAGGACGAACCCGACATCGCCGCGTTCCTGCGGGCGTACTTCCGGGCCGCGGGCTACGACGTCGTCCACCTCGACCCCACCCGGCCCGGCGAGGTGCTCGAGGCCCTCGCCGAGCACGAGCCCGACTGCGTGCTGCTCGACGTGCGGCTGCGGGGCTTCTCGGGGCTGGAGGCCTACCGGCGCATGCGCTCCGACGACCGCTGGGCGTTCACCCCGGTCATCATGGTCTCGGGCAACGCCGACCCGACCTCGGTGGCGCCGGGCGGTCTCGACGCGTTCGTGCCCAAGCCGTTCAACACCGACCGGCTCGCCGAGCTCGTGCGCGAGCGCATCGAGGCCGCCACCGAGCTGGCCACCCGCGGCCGGCACGAGCGCATCGAGCTGTTCGGCCAGGACTACCTCCAGGCCCGCCTCGCCGACGAGATCGCCATCGCCGGCAACCTCGGCCACCTCTCGCTGGCCATCGTGCAGCTGCGGTCGATGGACGACGTCGTCGCCGAGGTGGGCGGCGAGGGCCTCGACTTCCTCGTGCGGTCCCTGGTCGAGCGGGCGCGCGAGCTCCTGCCCGAGGAGACCGTCGTGGGCCTCACCCGCCGCGACGAGCTCGCCGTCGTGCTGCCCGGGATCGGCCCCCGCGACGCCTACAACGCGCTGCGCAACGCGCTCGCCGACGTCAGCGGCGAGTTCCAGTTCGTCGGCGGCGCCGTCGTGCCGGTGCAGCTCACCGGCGGCGTGGCCGCCTACCCCGAGAGCGCCGGCGACCCCGACGGGCTCTTCATGGCCGCCGACGTCGCGCTGGCCGAGGCGGTCGACGAGGGCTCCCTCCTCCAGCTCGCCCGCTGAGCTCTGGCCCCACGATCTCCGGTGCCCGACCGGAGATCGTGCCCCCGGAGCGGGCCGAGGTCAGGCGACCTCGACCTCGACCCGGCGGCCCAGCACCTCCTCGAGCAGGCCGCGCCGCAGCTCGGCCGAGTGCTGCTCGAGGTCGACGGGATCGGCCCCGGCGGGGTGGAGGTGGAGCACCACCTGCTCGTCGTCCCAGTCGATGGTGGCCTTGGCGACCCGGCAGCCGTGGGAGCGGTCGAGGCCGATGGCCACCCGCAGCACGGCGGCGAGCGCCACGACCAGCTCGCGGTCGGGCCGGCGCAGACCGCGCCACTCGACGTGCTTGGACTTGGGCGCCGACTTGCGGTGGTAGCGGGCGACCTGGGCGATGAGCTCGATCTCCCGGTCGGTGAAGCCGGCGAGGTGCTCGCTGTTCCGGATGACGTAGTAGCTGTGCTTGTGGTGGCCGGAGTGCGAGATGAAGGCACCGACGTTGCAGAGCAGCGCGCCGGCCTCGAGCAGCGGGCGGGCAGCGTCGTCCAGGCCGAGCAGCGGCTGGAGGCCGTCGAACAGGTCGAGGGCGTGCCGGGCGATCTCCTGGGAGTGCTCGGGGTGCTCGTCGGTGAGCTCCATCAGGTGCAGGACCGACCGGCGGCGCAGGTCCTGCAGGTGGTGCAGGGTGGCGCCCGAGCGGCGGCGGGCCTGGTCGAGCAGCACGCCCTCTCGCAGCGCGTAGTCGGAGAACACGAGCTCGCCGACCCCGAAGGTCAGCACGAACTGCTCGAGGATGATGGCGCCGCCGAGCAGGATGTCGGCCCGCTTGGCGTCCATGCCCGGGAGCTTCGCCCGCTCGGTCGGGTCGGGCGTGGCGGCCAGCAGGTCGACCACGGCTGACACCTCGGCGGCGCTGATCCGCTGGCCGTTCAGGGTGCGGGCGCCGTCGCGCTCGCCCCGGGCGGCCAGCGCCATCGAGACCACGGTCTCGATGGTCCCCGACGCGCCGACCACGGTGTCGAAGCCGGCGGCCCCGACCTCCTGCCCGAACGGCGCGAGCACCGACTCGGCGTGCTGGCGGCAGCGCTCGACGTGCTTGGGCTTGATGTCGGGGCGGGCGAGGAACCGCTCGGTGAGGCGGATGGCCCCGAGGCGGAAGCTGCGGCTGGCGAGCACGTCGCCTCGGTGGCCGAGGAGCACCTCGGTGGAGCCGCCGCCGATGTCGCACAGCAGCAGCCGGTCGTCGAAGAGGGGCAGGGACTGGAGCACCCCGAGGTGGATGAGCCGGGCCTCCTCGAAGCCGGAGATGACCTCGACGGACACGCCGGCTTCGTCGTAGGCGCGATCGAGGAAGTCGCGCCGGTTGTCGGCCTCCCGCACCGCGGAGGTGGCCACCGCGGCGAGCTCGGCGCCGTGGGCGTCGGCCACCCGGCGGCACCGCTTGAGGGCAGCCACGCCGCGCTCGATGGCATCGGGCGTCAGCTCCTTCATGTCGCCGCCCGACCGCCCGAGCCGGACCATCTCCTTCTCGCGCTCGAGGATCTCCATGCGCCCGTCCGGGCCGACCCGGGCGACGACCATGTGGACGGAGTTGGTGCCGATGTCGACGGCGGCGAGCACGGTGTCGGAGGCCGGGACGGTCACCTGCGGCACCGTACCCAGACGGGCTCGGGCGCAGCCGACCTCGGCGCTCCGCCGGCCGGCCGCTAGGTTTGCCCGCCGTGGCACGACAGGACCGCAAGAAGAAGACCGGGGGCCGCACCACACCCAGGCGGGCCACCGGCGGCCACCACGTGAAGGGCAACCCGGTGTCGGAGGGGCGCGATCCGGTCTCCGGCCGCTACACCGCGCCGATCCCCCAGGAGTTCAAGGTGAGCCCCACGTGGGTTCCGGTGCTGATGTTCACCCTGCTCGGGCTCGGTGCGCTGGTGATCTTCCTCAACTACCTGGGGCTGCTGCCGGGGGCCACGGACAACAAGTACCTGCTGCTCGGCCTCGGCCTGGTGCTCGGCGGCATCGTCACGTCCACCCAGTTCCACTGAGGCGGCGCCGTTCCGGCGAGCGGGGCGGCGTCCACAGCCGTTGTCCACAGGTTGTCCCTAGTGCACCTGCACCATTGCAAGGCGTCTGCGCGCGCTTTCCACAGGTGACCGGGACGTCGTGTGGAGATCCCCACGTTGTGCCCAGTCTGTGGAAATCCTGCGCATCTGATGGGCACAAGTTCGGCGAACGGGCGTGACGGGCGTCACTTCGGTGCGCGAACTGCTCACTCCACCGGCGTGACCAGGTCCATGTCCTCGAGGCAGTGGCGGGGCGGCTCGGGCATCTCGTCGTTGGCGACGGTCATGCGCAGCTCGGTGCCGCAGATCGCGCAGCGGTACTCGATCTTGACCTTGCGCAGCTCGCCGGGTGGCGGCGGCTCCGGCACCGGCTGGGACATCCCGCCGAGCATCGCGAAGCCGACCTTGAGGATGAGCCCCCCGGCGAGGACGGCGACGACCAGCGACGCGATGCTGACGTCGGACACCACTGCGCCGATCGCCACGATGGCGGCGCCCACGGCCCACCATCGACGGCTCGGCATGCGCATGGGGCCAGCGTACCGGTGGCCCGCCGGCCGCCCGCGAGTCCGCCGACCCCGCGGGCTGTGACCTGCGACCCTGCCGGGAGCTGGCACCGGCCCGGCACGATCTGGGCATGAGCGAAGCCATCGCATCCCTCCCGGTCTCGTCCCTCGTGGGTGACGAGATCATCACGGTCACGGCCGACACCACCATCGACGCGGTGGCCCGCCTCCTCGAGGACGCCGGCATCGGCATCGTCGCCGTCGGGGCGCCGAGCGTCGTCGACGGCGTCGTGTCCGAGCGCGACATCGTCCGCCTGGTCGCCAACGGCGGCGACCCGAAGACGGTCACCGCCGGCGAGGTCATGACCAAGGAGCTCGTCTGGTGCCGGGACACCTCCACGGTGCCAGAGGTCGCCAACGAGATGTTCGACCGCTACGTCCGCCACGTGCTCGTCGCCGGCGACGAGGGCCTCGTGGGCATCGTGTCGGCCCGCGACATCCTCGGCGTGTACGCCTCCGAGGACACCGACTACGGCGACTAGATCTGGCAGCGGGGGCGGAACGCTGCCGTCGGACGCGCCAGCGGCTGCGGAACGCTCGTTCCGCAGCCGCTGCCAGATCGCTCGGGGGTGGGCCGGTCGGGCAGCGCGCCACCCGACCCGGCGATCAGCCGAGGCGCTCGATGATGGTGGCGTTGGCCAGGCCGCCGCCCTCGCACATCGTCTGGAGGCCGTAGCGGCCGCCGGTGCGCTCGAGCTCGTTGAGCAGGGTGGCCATGAGCTTGGCGCCGGAGCCGCCGAGCGGGTGGCCGAGGGCCATGGCGCCGCCGTTGACGTTCACCTTGCTCATGTCGGCGTTGTGCTCCTTCTGCCAGGCGCCGACGACCGAGGCGAAGGCCTCGTTGACCTCGAACAGGTCGATGTCGTCCATCGTCATGCCGGCCTTCTCGAGGGCCTTGGTGGTGGCCGGGATGGGGCCGGTGAGCATGGTGACCGGGTCGACGCCGGCGAGGGCGAAGGTGTGGAAGCGGGCACGCGGGGTGAGGCCGAGCT
Organism: Acidimicrobiales bacterium; assembly: GCA_035764875.1. Lineage (GTDB taxonomy): Bacteria > Actinomycetota > Acidimicrobiia > Acidimicrobiales > Salinilacustritrichaceae > Salinilacustrithrix. The sequence continues at coordinate 15,975 of DASTYO010000033.1, forward strand.
CCTTGGCCTTCTCCTCGGACATGATGAGCAGGGCCGAGGCGCCGTCGCAGATCTGCGAGGAGTTGCCGGCCGTGACCTTGCCGTCGGGGAGGAAGGCGGGCTTCAGGTTGGCGAGGACCTCGAGGGTGGTCTCGCGGATGCCCTCGTCGGCGGTGGCCATCTGGTCACCGGTGTCGATGAGCTCGCCGGTCTCCTTGTCGAGCTTCTTCACCTTGACGGGGATGATCTCGTTGTCGAAGCGGCCCTCGTCGCGGGCGCGGGCGGCGCGCACCTGGGACTCGTAGCCGAGCTTGTCGAGGTCCTCGCGGGACAGGTCCCACTTGTTGGCGATGATCTCGGCGGACACGCCCTGGGGGATCAGGCCCTTCCAGCCCTCGATGTACTCGACGTCGGCGTAGCGGCCGGCGGCGCCGGGACCGAAGGGGATCGAGCCGGGGGTGATGGAGGCGCCCATCGGCGTGGTGGTCATGACCTCGACGCCGGCGGCGATGGCGATGTCGTAGGCGCCGGCGATGACGCCCTGGGCGGCGAAGTGGGCGGCCTGCTGGGAGGAGCCGCACTGGCGGTCGACGGTGGTGGCGGGCACGGACTCGGGCCAGCCGGCGGCGAGGACGGCGTTGCGGCCCACGTTGAGGCCCTGGTTGCCGACCTGCATGACGCAGCCCATGACGACGTCGTCGACGAGCGCGGGGTCGAGGTTGTTGCGCTCGGCGAGGGCCTTGAGGGTCTCGCCGGCCAGATCGGCGGCGTGCCAGCCGGAGAGCTGGCCGAAGCGCTTGCCGCCGGCGGTGCGGACGGCGTCGACGATGACGGCGGTTGCCATGGGTGTTCTCCTGGAGTGCTCGCGAAGTTGACCGATCAGTCAAGACGAGTCTGTCGGCCACCGCGGCGCGACCGCAAGAAACGGCAGGCCCTCGCGTCCCCTCAGGCCCGGGCGGGGATGCGGGCGGCGCGGGCCGTCCGGCGGGGCTGCACGGCCCGGTAGGTGAACATGAACACGGCGGCGGACACGGCGACGACCGCGACGGCGACGACCAACGGGTGGCCGGCGTCGGTGCCGGCGGTGAAGGCGTGCAGGGTCGCGGCGACCGCGGCGCCGTGGCTCGAGAGGTGGATGGTGCGCCACACCCGCTTGGGCAGGCGCCGCATGGCGAGGCTGGACGCCTCGACGGCGACGTAGAGCCACATGGCGACGACCCCGCCGGCGACGGCGAGCGGCTTCCAGCCGCTGGCCAGCGGCACGAGCACGTCGGCGACGCCGAAGTGGACGTACGAGTCGGCCACGAGCGAGCCGACGTGGAGCGCGACGAAGGTCAGCGTGACGCCGGCGAGGCCGCGGTGGAGGTCGAGCAGCCAGGGGCCCTTCGGCTTCTTCCCGAGCGTGCGGGTGGCCAGGGCGAGGCCGGCGAGGGTGGAGCCGAGCGCCGCGACCCATGCGGTGATGCCGGTGGCGCGGGTGAGGTACCACCACAGCTCGGGGTGCAGGTTCAGGTCCATGGCGGCGCGCTCCGGTGGTCGGTGGTCGGGTGGGGTGCGGGCAGCGCCGCGAGCGGGGCGAGCAGCGGGTCGACGTCGCCGAGCCGGTGGAGGGCGCCGTCGTGGTCGGTGGCCATCGCGACCGCGCCGTGGGCGCCGAGCAGCGAGGCGGACTCGGCCGGGTCGGCGAGCAGCACCACCTTGGCCAGGACCTCGGCGGTGGCCGCCGACGGCGCGATGACGGTGGCCGTGGGCCAGCGCACCTCGGCGGGACGGCCGGTGCGCGGGTCGAGCAGGTGGTGGTGCTCGGCACCGGTGGCGGTGGTCCAGCGCCGCCGGCTGGTGGTGGAGGTGGCGATCGCGCCGTGGAGCAGGCCGACCGCGAACCGGCTCGCCTCGGCGTCCGGGCCGTGGTCGAGCGCTGTCCACCAGCCGTCGCCGGTGGGCGACTCGCCGACGCAGCGGAGGTCGCCGCCGAGGTTCACGCACGCCCCGGCGGCGCCGGCGGCGAGGAGGGCGGCGGCGGCCCGGTCGGCGCTGTGGCCCTTCGCGATCCCGCCCAGGTCGAGCTCCACGCCCGGTGGCACGGTGACCCGGTCGCCGTCGACGACGACCGCGCCGGCCGCCGGCGGACCGGGATCGGCGGCCGCCACCGGACCTGCGTCGCACAGGTGCTCGAACGAGCGGTCGTAGCCGGCGGCGCGCAGCTGGCGGCCGAGCAGCGGGTCGAACCGGCCACCGGTCCGGCCGCGCCAGCCGAGGGCCAGGGCCACCAGCTCGGCGGTCTCGGGGCTCACGTGCTCCGGGGCGCCCGTGTGCAGCCGGCGCAGCTCGGAGCCGGGGAGGAACCGGGACCAGCGGGCCTCGTCGCTCCGGACCAGCGCCTCGGCGAGGTCGGGGGTGCCGGCCGGGCCGCCGACGACCTGCACGTGGCAGTCGGTGCCCATGGCCCGGAACCGGTGGTCGTCCACCACCGTCACGAGCACGGTCAGCTCCCGCGGCTCTTCGTCACGACGGGGGCAGGACGGGGCGCCGGACGCACGGCGGGCGCCACCCGGGAGGGCGCCACCCGGGACGGCGTGGCGGTGAGGTCCGTGCCGCCGATCGGGTGGTGCCGGCGGACGACGACGATGCGGGTGGGCGCGTCTGGCGACTGCACCGCGGCGCCGGGCACCGACGTGAGGGAGGCGGGGACCGCCTCGGACGGGGTCGAGGCGCCGCCGACGAGCGGGCCGGCCATGGCGGCGACCATGCCGAGGGTGCCGGCCGCAGCCGCGCCGGCCACGACGATGCGGGTGGCGGCGGCCGGGTGGGGCCGCCGCCGGGGGCGCTCAGTCATCCTCCCACTCGCCCTCGTCCTCGTCCTCGTGGTCGTCGTCGCCGTGGTCGTCGGAGTACTCGTCTTCGTACCCGTCGTCCTCGTACCCCTCGTCCTCGTACTCGTCGTCGTCCCAGCCGTCGTCACCGGCGACCGTGGAGGACAGGTCGCCGGCGGCGACCGGGGCCGTCGGCGCGGGCGAGAGGCCGACGGCCCCGGCGCTGCCGGCCGGCGCCGTTGCCGGAGGCAGGTCGTAGACGTCCTGGTACACGACCTCCACGCCGGGCGCGGTGGTGGGCACCGATGCGGGCGCCTCGGCGGTGGCGTCGACCACCGCGATCGGGTCGGGCGGCGTCGGCTCCTGGCCGTCGGCGCCTCCGATGACGAGGGCGCCGGCCAGGGAGGCGGCGGCGACGGTGCCGGCGACGGCACCGGAGAGGGCGAGTGCGGTTCTGCGGGTCAGGGCCATGCGTCGAAGGTACGGACATCCCGATCAAGGGCACGCCAGCCGGACGTCAAGCCTTTCCTAAGCCGCAGGCGCCACGGATGCCCGACATCGGCGCCACCGGTCGGCCATCCTTGGAGGGTCATGGCCGAGACCTACGAGGAGACGGTGCGCGCCATCTCCGACGCGATCGTCGACGCCCAGGGCCCGGTGCGGATCCTGAACGCCATCAAGTGGGACGACCAGGTGCGCGACGCGTTCTTCGCCTCCGGGTGCCGGGAGCAGCCCGCGGTGGACGCCGACTGGTACGCCGCCCGCGACCTCGGCTTCGACCTCGACGGGGCGCGCGAGCGGTTCCTCGACATCGAGCTGCGCATCAACACCTCCCTCGGCACCACCTCCACGCTCGCCCAGCTGCTGAAGCGCACGTGCGAGCAGTACCGCCTCACCCTCGACCTGCTCGCCGCCCGCGGCACCGACGGGTTCGGCCCGCTCGCCGCCCAGCTCTACGGCACCACCGACGACGTGTTCCACGCCGGCGGTCCCACCGTCGCCGACCTCGCCGGCCAGTTCCGCGAGGCGCTGCACTGGGTGTCCGACGTGCCCATCGACGAGCGGGACGAGAAGGGCATCGACGGCGAGACCGCCGTGGTGCTGCTCCAGCAGCGCCTCGACGCGTCGATGGGCCCGGGCATGTGCCAGGTGGTGCTCGACGACGGCATCGTCGCCGACGCGGCAGCCGGTTCCAGCTACATCAAGCTGCGCGCCGACGCGATGTTCTCCGAGCGCCAGCTCGAGCAGCTCGAGTCCCACGAGGGGTGGGTCCACGTCGGCACCAGCGACAACGGGCGGGCCCAGCCGTACTGCACCTTCCTCGGCAAGGCCCCGCCCTCCGTGAACGTCACCCAGGAGGGCCTCGCCACCCTCACCGAGATCCTGTCGCTCACGTCGCACCCGGCCCGGCTCCTGCGCATCGCCGACCGCATCGACGCGATCTCGCTCGCCACCGCCGGCGCCACCTTCGTCGACGTGGTCGAGCACTTCCGCACCCAGGGCCTCGACGAGGAGGAGTGCTGGCTGCTCGCCATGCGGGTGTTCCGGGGCTCCACGCCCACCGGTCTGCCGTTCACCAAGGACCTCGGCTACGGGAAGGGCCTCGTGCTCACGTACGCCTACATGCGCGTCGCCATCCGCACCGGTCGGCTCGACCGTGTCCCCGTGCTGTTCTGCGGCAAGGTCGACATCAACGACATGGGCGCCGTCAACGCCCTCTACGACGAAGGCCTCATCGCGCCGCCGGCGTTCCTGCCCGAGGTGTTCCGCGACGTCAACGCCCTCGCCGCCCAGGTGGCGTTCAGCCGGTTCCTGCGCGACCTCGACTTCGACCGCCTGGCGGCCGACTACGCGCCGCTCCTCGGCGCGCCCCTCCCCCCCGACGACGTCGACGCCGGCGACCACGAGGCCTGATCCGGCCCGTGCGCTGGACCCGACGCCGCTTCCTCCGCGCCGCGGGCGGCGGCGCCCTCGGCGTCGCCCTCGCCTCCTGCGGCGGCAACGGCGGCACGCCGACGAGCACGCCGTCCACCACCGGCGGCACCGAGCCGACGCCCACGACCCTGGCGCCCGTCGACCACGGACGGCCGGTGGGCCCCGACCCGTTCGGGCTCGGCGTGGCCTCGGGCGACCCCGACCACGAGTCGGTGGTGCTGTGGACGTGGGTCGACCGCGACCCCTCGGCGGCGGTGGCGCTGCTCGTGGAGGTGGCGCTCGACGAGCGCTTCGACGCGATCGTCGCCCGGGAGCCGGTCACCGCCGAGCCCGAGGCCGGCATGACCGCACGCGTCCTCGTCGGCGGCCTCGCCCCCGACACCCGCCACTGGTACCGGTTCGTGCTCGACGGCCACGTCACGCCGACGGCCCGCACCCGCACCGCGCCGGCACCGGGCACGGTCCCCGACGAGCCGCTGCGGGTCGGCCACCTGTCGTGCCAGCGGTACTCGTCGGGCCACTGGACCGCGCTCGACGACGTCGCCGCCGTCGCCCCCGACGTCGTCGTGCACTGCGGCGACTACGTCTACGAGTCCGACCGGGGCCGGGTGCGACCCGTCGACGCCGCGCCGCCCACCGACCTCGAGGGGTACCGGGCCCTGTGGCGCAGGTACAAGGCCGAGGCGCCGCTGCGGGCCGCGCACGCGGTCGCGCCGTGGCTCATCGTGTGGGACGACCACGAGGTGGAGAACAACTACCAGGGCACCGACCCCGGCGACCCGCCCGAGGGCCAGGCGTTCCTCGACCAGCGCGCCGCGGCCTACCGGGCCTGGTGGGAGTTCACGCCCACCCGGCTCGGACCACCCGCGGGCGCCTCGCTGCCGATCCACCGCACGGTCGACTGGGGCGCGCTCACCCGCTTCGTGCTGCTCGACACGCGCCAGCACCGCGACGACCAGCCGTGCCCGGGTCGCGTCGGGGTCGACCTCGGCCCGCGCTGCGACGCCAGCAGCACGACCACCATGCTCGGCGACGACCAGGAGGCGTGGTTCGACGACGTCGCCACCGGCCACGATGCCGTGTGGACCACCGTCGTGCAGCAGGTCGTGCTGCACCAGTGGCGGTTCCTCCCCGGCAACGTCGTGTGGAACCTCGACCAGTGGGACGGCTACCCCGGCGCCCGGCGGCGCCTGCTCGACACGCTGGCGCAGGCGCCGTCGCCGGTGGTGCTCAGCGGCGACGTCCACTCGTCGTGGGTCGCCGAGCTGCGCGCCGACCCCGACGACCCGTCCTCGACGGTGGTGGGCACCGAGTTCGTCGGCCCCGGCGTCTCCTCCGACATCCCGGACTCGCTCCGCCAGGTCGGCAGCCTGGTCGAGTCGGCGTCGCCGCACGTGGCCTGGTCGGAGCTGACCAAGCGCGGGTGGGTGCTCCACACCGTCGACGCCGACGCGTGGACCGCCACCTACCGGCTCGTCGACGACGTGACCGTGCCCGGCGCCCCCGTCCGCGAGGCCACGTCGTGGACGCTGGCGGCGGGGACACCCGGGCTCAGCTGACCGGGGCGTCCTCGCGCTCCCACGGAGGCGTGCGCCCCGCTGCGACCAGCGGACGGCTGCGCACCGGCCGCGCCGGGACCGGGGGTGCCTCGACGAGCACGAGGTCGTCCGTCGGCTCGGCGGCCTGTGGCGTCGGCGTGTCGAGCTCGACGTGCTCGCGCACGCCGAAGCGCTCGTGGAACCGCTGCAGCGGTGCCGGCGCCCACCAGTTGGCGCCCCCGGCCAGGCGCATGAAGGCGGGCACGAGCGTGCCGCGGATGACGAACGCGTCCATGAGCACGGCGAGGGCCAGGCCCGTGCCGAACAGCTTGACGAACGTGACCTCGCTCGTGGCGAAGGCGACGAACACCACGGCGATGAGCACGGCCGCGGCGGTGACGATGCGACCGGTGCGCTCCAGCCCGAGCGCCACGGCCCGGCGGTCGTCGGCACCGGCGTCGTGCTCCTCCTTGATGCGGGAGAGCAGGAAGACCTCGTAGTCCATCGAGAGGCCGAAGGCCACGCAGAACATGAGGATCGGCGTGCTGGCGTCCACCGTGCCGGTGGGGATGAAGTCGAGGAGCCCGGCGCCGTGGCCGTCCTGGAAGATCCACACCATCGCTCCGAACGTGGCGCTCAGCGACAGCACGTTGAGCAGCAGGGCCTTGAGCGGCACGACGATGGAACCGAACAGCAGGAACAGCAGCACGAACGTGATGCCGGCCACGATCAGCAGCGCCAGCGGCAGGCGGTCGAACAGCGCGGCCTTCGAGTCGACCAGCTGCGCGGCCTGGCCGGTGACGAGCACGTCGTAGGGCGCGTCCACCTCGCGGACGTCCTGCACGAACACCTCGCCCCGGGGCGAGTTGGGCTCGTGGTCGGGCACGACCGACACGTACATCGAGTCGGGGCTCTGGAACCGCTCGACGACCTCGGGCGCCACCGCGGCGGCGGTCTCGCCGTCGAGCACCTGCTCGCCGCCGACGTAGATGCCGGTGATGGCGTCGACGCGCTCCGCGCCCTCGATCCGCGACAGCTCGCGTGCGTACGCGTCGATCGCGGCGCGCACCTCGGGCGACGACGTGTCGCCGACGTCGGTGGCGACGATGGACGACGCACCCGCCTCGTTGGAGGCGAACTCCTCGCGGATGACGTCGGCGGCGGCGCGCGCCGGCGCCGACTTCGGCAGCACGCGGTCGTCCGGGAGGCCGAGCTCGATGCCGAGGAACGGGAGCCCGGCGACCACGAGCACCGCCACCACGGCGGTGGCGATGCCGACCGGCCGGGCCATCACGCGCGAGGCGATCCGGTACCAGAAGCCCTCCTCCTCGGGGCGCTCGGGACGGCGGCGGAGGCGCAGCGGCAGCGCGTTCACGCGGGGACCCAGCGCAGCCAGCATGGCGGGCAGCACCACCACGGAGAACAGCCCGGCGAGCGTGGCCACCGCCACGCCGGCGTAGGCGAACGACTTCAGGAACGCCACGGGGAACACCAGCAGGGCGAGCAGCGAGGCGGCAACCGTGCCGGCGGAGAAGGCCACGGTGCGCCCGGCGGTGCGGACCGTGCGGACCACAGCGGTCCAGGGCTCGTGCCCGTGGCCGAGCTCCTCGCGGAACCGGTTGACCACGAACAGGGCGTAGTCGATCGAGAGCCCCAACCCCATCGCCGTCGTCAGGTTGAGGGCGAACACCGAGACCTCGGTGACCTCGTTGAGCAGGCGCAGGACGAGGAACGTGCTCACGACGGTGAGCGCGCCGACGGCGAGCGGCAGCGCCGCAGCGATCACCCCGCGGAACACGAACAGCAGCAGCACGAGGGTGATGGGGATCGCGATGAGCTCCGCCCGCAGCAGGTCGTGCTCGATCTGGGTGGCCGCCTGCCGGAAGCCCTCGGCGAACCCGGTGATCTCCACGTCGAGGTCCCCGGCCGCGGCCTCGATCTGCGGGCGGATGTCGGCCACCCGCTCCTGCATCTGGTCGGTGCTGCCGAGGATCCGGCCGACCACCAGCGCGTGGGTGCCGTCCTCGCTGCGCAGCGGCGCCTGCGACCCGATCGACCAGTACGACACCACGTCGGTCACCACCGGCAGGTCGGCGACCGCCTCGGTGAGCGCCAGCCCCTGCGCCGCGACGTCCGGCGCGTCGACCGCCGGTGCGCCGGAGCCGGGCTGCTCCGGTGCGGTGACGAGGAGCACCAGGTTGGGCACGCCGGCGTCGAAGCGATCGAGCAGGAGCTGGTCGGCGCGGTAGGACTCGCTGCTCGGGTCCTCGAAGCCGCCGGTGGACAGCCGCTGGGCGACGTCGCCGCCGAGGCCGCCGGCCACGAGGAACAGCAGGACGGCGCCGGCCAGCACGAGGCGGCGGCGGTGGACGGCGACGTCGGCGATGCGTGCGAGCACCCGACCCTCCCGGGACGTCGGATTGTGACTCTGTTCACGAGAGCACCATTCGCGCCTTTCGTCCAGATGACGTGCGTCACGCGCCGTGCCAGAACCCGCGGGTTCGTGGCGGCGGGCGCCGTCCGGCAGACTCGCCGCCGTGACGGGGACGATCAGGGGAGCAGCGCACATCGCCGGGGCGTGGGAGCACCCCCTGCGCACGATCCCCGACCGCACCACCGCCCAGATCCACGCCGAGGTGGCGATGGGCGCCCTGGCCGACGCCGGGCTCTCCAAGGACGACGTCGACGCGTACCTGTGCGCCGGCGACGCCCCGGGCTTCGGGCCGCTGTCGATGGCCGAGTACCTCGGCCTGCGCAACCTCGGCTACGTCGACTCCACCGAGATCGGCGGCTCGTCCTACGTGGCCCACGTCGGCCACGCAGCGGCGGCCATCGCCGCGGGCAAGTGCCAGGTGGCGCTCATCACCCTGGCGGGCAAGCCCCGCACGGGTGGGGCCGGTCCGGGTGGCAGCGGCCGGGTGGGCGACGCTCCCGAGTTCGCCTTCGAGGTCCCCTACGGCACGTCGGTGCTCACCAACTACGCGCTCGCCGCCACCCGGCACATGCACGAGTTCGGCACCACGTCGGCGCAGCTCGCCGAGATCAAGGTGGCCGCCAGCACCCACGCGCAGCACAACCCGAACGCCTTCCTGCCGAAGGTCGTCACGGTCGAGGAGGTGCTCGACTCCCCGATGGTGTGCGACCCGCTGCACCGGCTCGACAGCTGCGTGATCACCGACGGCGGTGGGGCGGTCGTGGTCGTGTCCCCGGAGGTGGCGCGCGACCTCGACCGCACGTGCCCGGTCGTCCTCGGTCACGGCGAGGCGCCGAAGCACACCGACAACGGCCGCATCGACCTCACCCACACGGGTGCGCTGTGGTCGGGCCCGCGGGCGTTCGAGGAAGCTGGCGTCACGCCGGCCGACATCGACTACGTGTCGATCTACGACAGCTTCACCATCACCGTGCTCCAGACGATCGAGGACCTCGGCTTCTGCGAGAAGGGCGACGGCGGGCGCTTCGTGCTGGACGGCGCGCTGCAGGCGCCGCACGGGCGGCTGCCGTTCAACACCGACGGCGGCGGTCTGTGCAACAACCACCCCACCAACCGGGGCGGCATGACCAAGATCATCGAGGCGGTGCGCCAGCTGCGCGGCGAGGCCCACCCCGCTGTGCAGGTGCCCGACTGCGAGCTGGCGCTCGCCCACGGCACGGGCGGCTCCATCGGCACCCGGCACGGCTCGGCCACCCTGATCCTCGGGCGGGAGGCATGAGCGACGTGACGGCACCCGGCCAGCTCCCGGCGCCCGACCCGTGGGTGCACGACGACGCGCGGCCCTACTGGGACGGTGCGGCGGAGGGTCGGCTCGTGCTGCCCCGCTGCAGCGCCTGCGGCACGGTCATCTGGTACCCGCGGGGCTTCTGCCCGGCGTGCGGCTCCCTCGACGTCAGGTGGTTCGACGCACCCGGCACCGGCGAGGTGTACAGCTTCTCGATCCCCCGCCGCGGCCAGGGGGCGTACCGGGAGGCGGGCCCGTACGTGCTGGCCTACGTCGAGCTCGACCTCCCCGACGGGATGACCGACGGCGGCCCCGGCCCGCGGGTGATCACCAACCTCGTCGACTGCGATCCGTGGTCCGTGCAGGTGGGCGATCGGGTAGAGGCGGTGTTCCACCCGACCGAACGCGGAGTGGCCCTCGTGCGATTCCGCCCCGCCTGACAAGATCGGACCATGCGCTCACACCCCGACGCTGACCTCGACCTCTCCGACGACGCTGCGGGACGCTCCCGCGGGGCGCTCGCCGGCCTGCTGACGGCGCCGTTCCGCCTCGTCGGCGGGGTGTTCGGCATCGTCGGCCGCCTGGTCGCCTTCGTCGTGCTGCTCGTCGGCGTCCCCGTGCGCCTCGCCGTCGGCACCGTGCGCACCGTCGTGAACCTGGCCGCCGATCTCGTCTTCGCCCTGTGGCGGGCCGCCATGAGCGTCGTCCGCGCCGTGCTCGGCGCCTTCGGGCTGCTCATCGGCGCGGTGCTGGCGCTCATCGGCCTCGTGCGACGCCTGCTCATGGGCGTCGTCGGCCTGCTCTTCACGCTCGTGGCCTCGGTGCTGAAGCTCGTGCGCATCGCCCTCACCGTCGTCGCCATCCCCGTCGCCGCGGTGGTCGGCGTCACCATCACCATCGGGCGGGCCGTGCTCGCCGTCGTCACCGGCGTGCTGAAGGTCGTGCTCGGCGTCGTCCTCCTGCCGCTGCGCATCGTCGGCATCGGGCGCAAGAAGGAGCGCGTCGAGGTGGTCGAGGTCGAGCCCGGCGACGCCGACGTCATCCCCGACGCCGCGTAGCCGCGCTCAGCGCAGGCGGGGCAGGAGGGCGGCGGCCTGCCGCAGCGCCTCGTCGCGCGTGGCCAGCGGAGGCAGCAACAGCACCTCGTCGAGGCCGGCGTCGCCGAGGGCCTGCAGCCGAGCCACCAGCTCGTCGGCCGTACCCACCATGCACGACGCCTCGATGAGCCCGCGGGTGACGAAGCGCTCCTCCTCGGGGACCACCCAGCAGTTGTGGCCGCGGTGGATCACCTGGTGGCGGATCTCCTCCGGCACCTGGTCGAGCAGCGCCACGTAGTCGTCCCACACCTCGAGGACCGCCGGCTGGGTCGGCTCCTTGCCGAAGTTCCGCCACTGGTCGTAGGCGTAGTGGAGGGTGGCGACGGCGAACGCGTCGCACAGCGAGCGCGCTCGCGGGGAGTCAGGCTCCTCCCCCGGCTCGAGCACCACCACCGTCGTGAGGCAGGCGGCGTGGAACGTGCGGCGGTCGATCGACCGGCCGGCGGCGTCGGCGCCCGCCTCGACGGCCGACCAGATCCGTGCGAGCACCCCGGGCGTGACGTTGCCGGAGATCACCACGCCGTCGCCGTGGGCGCCGGCGAGTCCGAGGGAGCGGGGACCGAAGCCGGACACGTGCACCGGGATGTCGTGGTCGAGGTCGACGAAGCCGGCGTCGGGCATCACGTGGCGCACGCGGGTGGTGCGCCCGTGCCAGGTGAGCTCCGCCTCGTCGCCACGCAGGAGGGGCCGCAGGGTGCGCAGGTACCGGTCGAGCTCGGCGATGCGCAGCGGCGGGTGGCCCATGATGCGCATCGCGGTGTTGCCCGAACCGATGCCGAGGAACGTCCGGCCGGGCGCGAGCCGGTTGACGGTGGCGATGCCGGCGGCCGTCACCGGCTCGGGCCGCAGCCCCGCCACCGCCACGCCGGTGCCGAGGCGGATGCGCTCGGTGCGGGTGGCGGCGACGGCGAGCGTGGCGTACGGGTCGCTCCAGATCAGGTGGCTGTCGGCCACCCACGCCGAGGCGTAGCCGAGCTCCTCCGCCAGCACGATGTGGTCGACGTCGTCGATCTTCGCGGCCACGCACACCCCGAGCTCCATGCGACCGCACCGTACGCGCACCGGGGGGAGCGTTCGTATGCTTCGCCACATGACCGAGACGCAGACCGGCGCCGAGCACGTGGCCTGGGACATCGGATCCCTCGTGGACGGCGAGGGAGCCGACGGCGTGCGCCGCCTGCTCGACCGGGCGGCCGAGGCGGCCCGGTCGCTCACCGCCGAGGTGAAGGGCACCCTCGTCCACGCCGACGCTGCCGCGCTCGCAACGGCGCTCGACCGGCTGGCCGCCATCCACGAGGACGCCCGGCGAGCCGCCAGCTACGCCCAGCTCGACTTCGCCGTCGACACGTCCGACCCGGCGCGCGGTGCGCTGGTGCAGGAGGTCACCGAGCGGTTCGCCGCCCTGTCCGCCGAGCTCGTGTGGTTCGACCTCGAGGTGGTCGAGATCGACGACGACCGTGCCGCCGCGCTCCTCACCGACCCGGCGCTGCAGCCCCACCGCCACCACCTCGAGACGCTCCGGGCCCACAAGCCCCACGTGCTGTCCGAGGTCGAGGAGCGCCTGCTCGCCACCACCGCCCCCACCGGACGCCAGGCGTGGGTCCGGCTGTTCACCGAGCAGACCGCGGCCATCCGCGTGTCGCTGCCCGGCGAGGCGGAGCCGACCACGCTCGACTCGGCCTTGAGCCGGCTGCTCGACCCCGACCGCGAGGTCCGCCGAACCGCTGCCGAGGCGGTCACCGAGGCCCTCCAGCCCGGGCTGCGCACCCGGGCATACGTGTTCAACACCCTCCTCGCCGACCGCCGCATCGACGACCAGCTGCGCGGCTACCCGACCTGGATCAGCTCGTGGAACCTCGACAACGAGGCCAGCGACGAGTCGGTGCAGGCCCTCGTCGACGCGGTGGAGGCCCGCTACGACATCCCGCAACGCTGGTACCGCCTCAAGGCGAAGGTGCTCGGCATCGAACGGCTCGCCGACTTCGACCGCAACGCCAGCGTCGCCACCACCCGTTCCACGATCGAGTGGGACCGGGCCACCGAGATCGTCCGCGACGCGTACGCCTCGTTCTCGTCCGAGCTCGCCGACGTCGTCGGACGGTTCATCGACGAGGGCTGGATCGACGCACCGGTCCGGCCGGGCAAGCGGGGCGGTGCGTTCTGCTCCTACACCGTGCCGAGCCACCACCCGTACGTCTTCCTCAACTACACGGCCACGCCGGGCGACGTGATGACCCTCGCCCACGAGCTCGGCCACGGCGTCCACGGGTACCTGGCGCGCCCGCAGGGCGTGTTCGAGCAGATGACCCCGCTCACCCTGGCCGAGACCGCCAGCGTCTTCGGCGAGACGGTGACGTTCGAGCGCCTCCTGTCGATGGTGGACGACGCCGGCGAGCGCTTCGCGCTGCTCGCCCAGAACCTCGAGGGCAGCATCGCCACGGTGTTCCGGCAGGTGTCGATGAACCGGTTCGAGGACGCCGTGCACACCCACCGGCGCGAGCGGGGCGAGCTGTCCCCCGACGACTTCGCCGAGCACTGGGCCCGCACGCAGGGCGACCTGTTCGGCGACGCCATGGAGGTCACCGACGGCTACCGCCACTGGTGGAGCTACATCCCGCACTTCATCGGCACGCCCGGCTACGTCTACGCCTACGCGTACGGCCAGCTGCTCGCCCTGTCGGTGTACGCCCGCTACACCGAGCGGGGCGACGCGTTCGTGCCCCAGTACCTCGAGCTGCTCTCGGCCGGCGGCTCACGCTGGCCGGAGGAGCTCGGCCGCATCGTCGAGTGCGACCTCACCGATCCCGGGTTCTGGGACGCCGGCCTCGCCATCATCGACGAGAAGCTGGCCCAGGCCGAGCAGGCGGCAGCCGACGCCGGCCGCGTCTGACAGCGCGCCGGCCCGCGCCGCCGGTCACACGTGCACGGCGTGCTCGTGGAACGGCTCGATCACGTGCTCGGAGAACAGCTTGGCCACCAGCTCGCCGCGGCTCGTCACCCCCACCTTGGCGAAGATCACCTTGATGTGGTCGTTCACCGTGTGCGCCGAGATGCACAGCTCGGCGGCGATGTCCTTGGTGGACAGCCCACGCGAGATGAGCAGGATGACCTCGCTCTCGCGCGCCGTCAGGTCGTAGGACTCGAGCAGGATCGGCAGCAGGTCGGAGCGGCGGGCCGGCTCGATCATCACGGCCACCCGACCGTCGTCGCCGAGCGGGGAGGCGTGGACCTTCATCCACGTGCCGGACAGGCCCCGCGCTCGCACCGCCACGCGGGCGCTCGACCGGCTGCTCCGGGCGCGCACCGCCGCGGCGAGGATGGACGTCGGCAGGAAGTCGGGCTCGGTCCGGCAGCACTGCAGGTCGAACAGCGCCTCCTCGGCGTCGGGGGTCATGGAGTCGATGCGACCGGAGGCGTCGACGACCAGCATGCCCGGGCCGGGCAGGACGCCCAGCTCGCTGCGGCTGCTCACGGCGTGGCGCAGGCTGCGCGCGGCGACCGGGATGAGGTCGCGCACGGCGCGCACCTCCTCCGGCGTGAACGGGTCCATGCCGGCCGGCCGGACCAGCGCACCCACCGCCCAGCACGTGGTACCCGAGCTGAACGCCACCCGCAGCTCGTCCTTCGCCCCGAAGGGAGCGAGCAGCCGCCGGTAGCGGGGGCTGCGCTCGAGGTCGCCGTCGGTGGCCTCGTACAGCGTGCCGATCGGGTCGTGGCTGCGGGCCAGCTCGTTGAACTTGAGGAAGTCCGGGTCGAGCAGCTCGTTGTCCCAGAACGGCACGCAGGACTCCGGCGGGAAGCCCTCCACGGCGGCGCCGCTGGGCAGCATCGTCTCCGGATCGGTCAGCATCAGCGCGGCGCTGTCGAAGTCGGCGATCTCGTGGAGCGCAGCGAGGATCTCGCACAGCGAGTCGCCCGCCGACCGCTCAGCGGCGATCGTCCCGATGATCCGATCCCGCGCCCGCACGAGGTCGTCCACGGCCATGCGGGGGACGGTACGACGACACCACGACGAGCGATACCCCCCGGTTCTCGGGGGTGACCCCCCAGGGCGCCGGGCGGGAACCGCGACGACCGGGGATGTCGCCGGTTCCGACGCCCTTCGTACCGTCCGATCCCGGGCCGGCGAAGGCCGTCCGGCCACCAGAGGGAGATCGACATGCACACCAGCGCGACCAAGACCCGGTTCGAACCGACCCGGATCGCCCCGGACACGTTCCTCGTCCACGACCACCAGGGAGAGGGCACCGACCCCGTCTCGGTGGCCCTGAACACGATGGTGATCCGGGCCGCCGAGCCGGTCGTCGTGGACACCGGGATGGCCGAGAACCGCGAGCAGTACCTCGCCGACGTGTTCTCGCTCGTGGAGCCCGAAGACATCCGCTGGGTGTTCATCAGCCACGACGACGTCGACCACACCGGGAACCTCAACGCCCTCATGGAGCTGGCGCCCAACGCCACGCTCGTCATCGACTGGTTCATGCAGGAGCGGATGGGCGCCAGCCTCGAGGTGCCGCCGACCCGCTGGCGCTGGGTGCGGGACGGCGACACGCTCGACGTCGGCGACCGGACCCTCCAGATCGTGCGGCCGCCGGTCTTCGACTCTGGCACCACCCGCGGCCTGTTCGACCCGCTCACCGAGGTCTACTGGGGCTCCGACTCGTTCGCCTCGCCCATGCCCGTCCCCGTCCGCGACGTGGCGGCGCTCGAGCTCACGCCGTGGCTCGAGGGCATCCACACCTTCGCCCAGTACATCAGCCCGTGGCTCGACATGGTCGACGACGCCAAGTTCCAGCGTGCGGTCGACCGCATCGAGGCGCTCAACCCCCAGCACATCGCCGGCTGCCACACCCCGGTGATCGGCCCGTCGCACGTCGGCACGGCCATCGCCGCCACCCGCATCGCGCCGTCGGCCGTCGTGCCGCCCCAGCCCGACCAGTCGGTGCTGGACGCGATCCAGGCGGTGCTCGGCGCCGAGGTGCCCGCCTGACGCGACCCCCTGCGATCCCGTTCCGGGCCGCGTCCCACGCCCTCGGCGGCGTGGGGCGCGGCCCGGTCCGCTGCCGTCTGGGACACTGATCGCCGTGGAGGCGTACGAGATCCGGCTGGCGAGCGGCACGGACGCCGACCGCGCCCTCGACCTCGCCGAGGCCGTGTGGGGCAGCCGGCCGTTGAACGAGGCGACGCTTCGGGCGCTCGAGCTCGCCGGCTCGTACGTGTCGATCGCCGTGGACGCGGGCGACCGGGTCGTCGGCATGTGCCTCGGCATCGTCGGCGTGCACGGCGCAGACCGGCACCTCCACTCGCACCTGGCCGCGGTCGATCCCGCCCTGCGGGGGTCGGGCATCGGCCGGGCGCTCAAGCGCCACCAGCGGGCCTGGTGCCTCGACCACGGCATCCGCACGGTGAGCTGGACCTTCGACCCGCTCGTCGCCGAGAACGCCCGGTTCAACCTCCACCACCTCGGAGCGAGGGGCGAGCGCTACCTCGTCGAGCTGTACGGCCTCATGGACGACGAGATCAACCGGGGCGACCCGTCCGACCGCCTCCTCGTGCGCTGGGACCTGGAGGAGGCGCGCGCCCTGGCCGCGCTCGACGCCCCGCTCCCGGTCCCCGACGCCGCCGACCTGGTCGACCGGGGCGCCGAGGCCGCGGTGGCGGTGGAGGGCGGCGCCCCCGTGTTCCACCCGACGCCGGCGGCGCTGCGCCTCGTCGCCACGCCCGACGGCATCGTGGCCCTGCGCCGGGACGATCCCGAGCGGGCCCGCGACTGGCGCCTCGCCGTGCGGGCCGCCATGCAGCGGGCGTTCGCCGACGGGCTCGTCCCGGTGGCCGTCACGGCCGACGGCCACTACGTCTTCGCCCCCGAGGAGGAGCCATGACCCTGCCCGGGATCGACATCCAGGCCGTCGAGCTCGTCCGCATCGAGCTGCCGCTGGTGACCCCGTTCCAGACGAGCTTCGGCACCTGGAGCTTCCGCGACATCCTCCTCGTGCACGTCATGGCCGAGGGCACCGACGGGTGGGGCGAGTGCGTGGCCGGGACGCAGCCGCTGTACTCGAGCGAGTACACCGCGGCCGCCCACGCCGTGACGAGCGACCACCTCCTCCCCCGCCTCCTGCGCGAGCGCACCGTCCACGCCGACGACGTCGCCGGCATCCTCGGGGACGTGCAGGGCCACCGCATGGCGAAGGCCGCGGTGGAGGCGGCGGTGCTGGACGCCGAGCTGCGGGCGGCCGGCGTGAGCCTCGCCGAGCACCTCGGCGCCACCGTCGACCGGGTGCCGGTGGGCGTGTCCATCGGCATCCAACCGACCCTCGACGACCTCGTCGCCACCGCCGCCCGCCACCTCGAGGAGGGCTACGCCCGCATCAAGGTCAAGATCAAGCCGGGCTGGGACGTGGAGCCGTGCCGGCGCCTGCGGGCCGAGCTCGGCGACGACTTCGGCCTGCAGGTCGATGCCAACGCCGCGTACGGGCCGGACGACGTCGACGCGCTGCGGGCGCTCGACGAGTTCGGCCTGCTCCTCATCGAGCAGCCGTACGCCGAGGAGCGCCTCGTCGACAACGTCGACCTCGTGCGCGCCATCGAGACGCCGGTGTGCCTCGACGAGACCATCGTCAGCGAGGCGGTCTGCGACGACGCGCTCCGGCTCGGCGCCGCCGACGTCATCAACATCAAGCCCGGTCGGGTGGGCGGGCACCTGGCCGGCAAGCGCATCCACGACCGGTGCGTGGCCGCCGGCGTGCCGGTCTGGCACGGCGGCATGCTCGAGACCGGCGTGGGCCGGGCCGCGAACCTCGCCCTCGCCGCCCTCCCCGGCTTCACGCTGCCCGGCGACATCTCCGCGGCCGAGCGCTACTGGCGGCAGGACATCGTCACCGAGCCGGCCGTGCTCGAGGACGACGGCACCATCCGCGTGCCCACCGGCCCGGGCACCGGCGTCCGCGTCGACCGGGACGTGCTGGCGTCGGTCACCACGGCCGTCTCCCGGCACGAGGCCCGCGACCACCGCTGACCCCCACCAGCTCTGGTTCTGATGTGCGACATCGACCACCACGTGGCAGATCTGCATGCCAGAACGGCAGACTTGCTCCGTGGTCGACGTCCTGATCCTGTGCACCGGCAACGCGGCGCGCTCGGTGATGGCGGCCACGTCCCTGACGGCTCGGCGCCCCGACCTGCGGGTGGCCACCGGCGGCACCCTGGTGGTCGACGGCCAGCCGATGAGCATCCGCACCCGCGCCGCCATCGAGGGCGTCGGGCTGCCGGTGCCCCGCCACGCCAGCCGGCAGGTGCACCCACCGGACCTCGACGCGGCCACGCTCGTCGTGGCCCTGGCGCCCGAGCACGTCGAGTGGGTGCGCCGGACGCACGCCCCGGCGGCGGCGCGGACCGCCACGCTCAAGCGGCTGGTCGAGCACCTGCCCGAGGCGCCCACGCTCGCCCAGCAGGTGGCGGCGCTGGCGCCGCACACGGTGGAGCTCGAGCCGTGGGAGGAGGTGGTCGACCCGGGCGGCGGCGAGGCCGACGTGTTCGCCGAGTGCGCGCGCGAGATCGACCAGCTCGTGCACGCCCTGGCGCCGCGCATCGCCGCACCGGCGCGGCTGCGCCACGCCTGAGCCGCTCCCGGCTGGCGGCGGTCAGCGGCCGGCGCCGTCGGCGCCCACCTGGGCCACGGGGATGGCTGCGGCCATGGCCTCCGGCTCCGTGCGGATCCAGATCGTGCGCTGGGGGAACGGGATCTCGATGCCGCGGTCGTCGAGGGCCTCCTTGATGCGCAGCCGCAGCACGCGGGCCACGCCCCACTGCAGGCCGGGCTTCGTGCGGGCGACGAGGCGGATGGTGACCGCATCGTCGCCGAGGTCCTGGATGCCCCAGATCTCCGGCTCCTCGAGGAAGCTGTCGGCGTGGTCGGGGTCCTCGGCCGTGGCCTTGGCGGCGGCGAGCACGATCTCCTGCGCCGACCGCAGGTCGGCGTCGTAGCCGACCCCGACGTCGAGCACCGCCCGGCCCCACCCCTGGTTGGCGTTGGCGGTGCGGGAGATCTCGCCGTTGCGGACGGTCCAGAGCAGGCCGTCGAGGGCGCGCACGCGCGTGGTCCGCAGGCCGACGTGCTCGACCACGCCGGTGGCCTCGCCCAGGTCGACCCAGTCGCCCACCCCGTACTGGTCCTCGACGAGCATGAACAGCCCGGACACGACGTCGGCGACGAGGCCCTGGGCGCCGAAGCCGACGGCCAGGCCGACGATGCCGGCGCCGGCGATGAGCGGCGCCAGGTCGAAGCCGAGCTCGCCGAGGATGAGCAGCACCGCCATGCTCCAGATGGCCACGCGGGTGATGGCGAGCAGCACGCCGCTGATGGTGTCGCCGCGGGTCTCGGCCCGCTCGGCGCCGCCCTCGAAGGTGATCGCCCGGGTGGCGAACTGCCGCACGATGCGCTCGATGACGGCGCGGGCCACCAGCGTCGCGACGACGGCCACGACGACGATGACGCCGGTGCGGATCATCGCCTCGGCCGCGTTCTCGGTGAAGTCGCCGGCGGCGTAGACGGCGGCGGGGAGGGGCGGGTGCATGGGCGCGCTCCTGGGACTCGCGGGTGGGACGCCCGACAGCCCTACCGCGGCGCCCCGGTCGGCAGAACAGGGCGAAGCGGACATCTCGACCGCGTGCACGTGGATCCCAGCCGCCTCCGGGTGGCCCACACGCGCCATCGCACGCCGCGGTGCACCGGCACCCGGGCCGGGGCGCTGCCCCGGCCCGAGGTCGTAGGGTTCCCGGGCGATGCCGGTCGCCGAGGACCCGACCCCCAGCAGAGGTGCGACGTGCACGACCTGGTGATCCGCGGCGGCACCGTCGTCGACGGCACCGGTGGCCCCGCGCGCACGGCCGATGTCGCGATCAGCGACGGCACCATCACCGAGGTCGGGCGGGTCGACGGCGCAGCCGCACGTGAGCTCGACGCCGACGGCCTGGTGGTGACCCCCGGGTTCGTCGACATCCACACCCACTTCGACGGCCAGGTCACCTGGGACGACGACCTCACCCCGTCGTGCTGGCACGGCGTGACCACCGCCGTGCTCGGCAACTGCGGCGTCGGGTTCGCCCCCGTCCGGCCCGACGGCCGCACCGAGCTCATCGAGCTGATGGAGGGGGTCGAGGACATCCCCGGCAGCGCGCTGTCCGAGGGGATCCGGTGGTCGTGGGAGAGCTTCCCGGAGTACCTCGACGCCCTCGCCGGACGGCGCCTCGCCATCGACGTGGGCACCCACATCCCCCACGCGGCCGTGCGGGCGTACGTCATGGGCGAGCAGGCGCTCGACGACGCCAGCGAGGACCAGCTGGCGCAGATGTGCGACATCGTGCGCGACGGGCTCCGGGCGGGGGCCCTCGGGTTCTCCACCGGCCGCACCGCCGGCCACCGCGACAGCCGCGGGAACCCGGTCCCGGGGACCTTCGCCCCCGAGGACGAGCTGGCTGCCCTCCTCGCCGCCATGGACGACGTCGGCACCGGCGTGCTCCAGGTGGTGCCGGCCGGGGTCGGGGGCGAGATCACCGGCGACCCCGGCGACGCCATGGAGCGGGAGCTGGAGTGGCTGGTCCGCCGGGGAGTGGCCAGCGACCGACCCATCACCTTCCTGGTGATGGAGCGTCCCGAGGTCGGCCACTGGCGCCCCTGGTTCGACGCCGCCCGGCGGGCCAACGAGCGCGGGGCGAACCTGCGACCGCAGGTGGGGAACCGGTGCTTCGGCGTGCTGATGGGCCACCAGTCGAAGCTCAACCCGTTCCAGTACCGCCCCACCTACCGCGACCACCTCGCGCACCTCCCGCTGCCCGAGCGGGTGCGGCGCATGCGCGACCCGGAGGTCCGCGCCCGCATCCTCGGCGAGGAGCCCGAGTTCCGCGGCCCGTTCCTCATGGACCAGATCGGCCGGCGCGCCCTCGACAACGTGTTCGCGCTCGGCGACGGCCTCGAGTACGAGCCGGCGCCCGACACGAGCATCCGGGCCATCGCCGCCCGCCGGGGGCTCGACCCGTGGGAGGTGGCCTACGACGTGCTGCTCGACGCCGACGGGCACGAGTTCCTCCTGTGGCCGCTGCTGAACTACGGCGACCACTCCTACGACGGCCTCCTCGAGATGATGGAGGACCCGATCTCGGTGCACGGCCTGGGCGACAGCGGCGCCCACGTCAGCCTGGTGTGCGACGCCAGCACCAACACCTACATGCTGAGCCACTGGGTCCGCGACCGCACCCGGGGCCGGCGGCTCGCGCTGGAGCACGCGGTGCGCCGGCTCACCGCCGATCCCGCCGCGCTGTACGGGCTCGGTGACCGCGGCCTGCTGGCGCCGGGCATGCGGGCCGACGTGAACGTCGTCGACCTCGAGCGCCTCGGGCTCGTCCGGCCCGAGCAGGTCCACGACCTGCCCGGCGGCGCCGGCCGCCTCGTCCAGCGGGCGCGGGGCTACGTGGCCACGTTCGTGCACGGCGTGCAGACGATCGACCACGACCAGCGCACCGACGCGCTCCCGGGTCGCCTCGTCCGGGGGGCCAGGTGACCGGAGGTCGGGCGCGATGACGGACCCCGGCACCACCGGCCGGCGAGACGTGCGCGCCGAGATCGGCTACGTGCGCAACCCGCCGCCCGCAGGTGACGCCCCGCTCACCTTCGTGACCGAGGACGAACCTCGCTCGACCATGCAGGTGCGACCGGGCCGATCCGTGGACATCCACGACGTCCGCGGTGAGGAGACCTCGCTCGACCGGGAGGGGTTCGTCCTCGTCCCGCACACCAGCGCCGTGACCGCCTTCGACGCCATCGAGGAGGACCGCTCGGTCGACCAGCTCTACGCCGACGAGATGGCCGCGCTCGTCGCCGAGCTGACCGGCGCCGACCGCGTGGTCATGCTCGGCGGGGGCAAGAAGCGCTACGGGGAGTCGGCCACGGACAAGCTCGCCCCGCTCACCAACGCCCGGCCGGCCCGGTACGCGCACGGCGACGTCACCGACGTCTCCGGACCCGAGCTCGCCGAGGCCTTCACCCGCGGCACCGACCTCGAGCTCGGCGGCTGCACGAGGTGGGCGATGCTGAACCTGTGGCGGTCGACCACCCCGCCGCCGCAGGACCACCCCCTGGCGGTGTGCGACGCCCGCACCATCCGGCCGCACCACGAGGTGCCGGTCGTGGCGGTCACCGCCTACCGCGGCGGCGGCGAGCTCGCCTTCGAGACCACCGGCTACCTCCACGACCCCGGCCACCGCTGGTGCTGGTTCCCGGACATGACGCCCGACGAGGTCCTCGTGTTCAAGACCCACGACAGCGATCCGGACCGAGCGCACCGCGTGGCCCACTCGGCCTTCACCGACCCGTCGTGCCCGCCGGGCACGACGACTCGGGCGAGCGTCGAGATCCGCGCCCTCGCCCTGTTCCGCTGACCGGCTGCGGCAGCCCTCGGGACGGTCGCTGGTCAGTCTGCGATCGCGCCGTACACGAGCGCCTTCAGCTGGCCGCGGAAGTCGAACGTGCCCGAGGGCAGCAGCTGGGTCATGAACACCACCGCCAGCTCCTCGGCCGGATCGACCCAGAAGGTGGTCGAGGCCGCACCGCCCCACATGAGCTCACCCGCCGAGCCGACCACCCCCGTGGCGGCCGGCCCCTTGGAGACCGCCATGGTCAGCCCGAACCCCGCACCGGAGAAGCCCACCTCCCCGTACCCCATCGGCAGGGCGAGGTCGGCCATGTCGGCATCGCCCGGCAGGTGGTTCACCCCGATGAGCTCGAGGGTCTTGCGGGAGATCACCCGACGGCCGTCGAGCTCGCCGCCGTTGGCGAGCATCCCCACGAAGCGCAGGTAGTCGGGCATCGTGCCGACGAGCCCGCCGCCGCCGTTCAGCAGCTTCGGCACCTTCCGGTAGGCGCTGCGCTCGGGGTCGTCGACGAGCACCAGCTCCTTGCGGGCGTTTCGGCCGTAGCAGGCGGCGAAGCGGTGCAGGTCGTCGTCGGCGACGGCGAAGCCGGTGTCGACCATGCCGAGCGGCTCGAAGAGCTCGGTCCGCAGGTACTCGTCGAACGGCATGCCGGACATGACCTCGACGAGCCGGGCGCACACGTCCATGCCGTGCGAGTAGAGCCAGTGGGTGCCGGGCTGGAAGCGCAGCGGCCACTCACCGAGCTGCTGGCACAGGGTCTCGAGGGTGTGCCCCCCGAGCCAGCCCCGCTGGGCGAGGTCGAGGTCTCGGTTCTCGATGCCGTAGCCGATGCCGGCGGTGTGGGTCATCACGTCGCGCACGGTGGGCGGCCGGTGCGCGGGCACGATGCGCTCGCCGCCGTTCGGGTCGGCCTCGCGCACGTGCATGTCGCGCCACTCGGGGATCCACCGGTGGACGGGGTCGTCGAGCTGGAAGTGCCCCCGCTCGTACAGCGTCATGAGCGCCACGCCGGTGATCGGCTTGGTCATCGAGTACCAGCGCCAGATCGTGTCCTCGGCCACGGGGCGCTGGCGCTCGCGATCTGCGTCGCCCCAGGACTCGAAGAACCCGAGCGCCCCGTGGCGCACGATGGCGACCTGGGCGCCGGCGATCTTGCCCGGCTCCAGGTACCGCGACCGGAGGTGGTCGCCGATGCGCCCGAGGCGCCCGGCATCCAGTCCGGCGGCGTCCGCGTCGACCTTCATGTGCATCCCCCTGCTCGAACGAATGGCGACACCGTACGTCGGCGCTTGACCAGCGGGTCAAGGGACGGGCCAGAGCCCCCGCAGGTGGGCCGTCTCGTTCACGCTCACGATCATCCGGTGGCCCCGGCGGGACGCCCGGACCCGGCTGATGCCCGTGTACGCCGGTTCGAAGAACAGCACGTCGTCGAGTCCCAGGATCCTGGCCAGGTACGCGTTGATGACGCCGCCGTGGCACACGACCGCAGCCACGCCGCCGGCGTTGTCGGCGATGATCCCCTCGACCGCCTCCACCACCGTGGCCTGGAACGCCTCGGGGGTGAGGTCGGCGTCGGCGAAGTAGCCGCCGTCGACGATCTCCTGCCACCGCGGGTCGTTGGCCGCCTTGAGCTCCTCCATCGGCACGTAGGAGTCGGCGTTCCGGTCGAACTCGGCGACGCCCTCGTGGACCACCGGTGGCAGGCCGCGGTGCTCGGCGAGCGGGCGGGCCGTCTCGCGCGCCCGCGCCATCGGGCTGACGTACAGGGCGTCGAGCGGCTCGGGCGCCAGCCAGTCGGCGAGGGCACGCGCCTGGCGGTGGCCGGCCTCCGCCAGCGGCGGGTCGGCCGGCCCGTCGGCGCCCTCCACCCGCATGGGCAGGGCGTGGCGGATGAGCAGCAGGTCCACGCCCGACAGCGTGACCGGTGACCCGCCGCACCCTCAAAGCGAGGGCGACGCGGTAGACACACCGCTGATGACCGGCGGCTACGACGCCATCCTCCTGCTCAGCTTCGGCGGCCCCGAGGGCCCCGACGACGTCGTCCCGTTCCTCGAGAACGTGACGAGGGGCCGGGGCGTGCCCCGAGAGCGGCTGGAGGAGGTCGCCCAGCAGTACCTCCGCTTCGGCGGCCGCAGCCCGATCAACGACCAGAACCGGGCACTGCTCGGCGCGCTGCGCGCCGAGCTCGACCGTCGCGGCCACGACCTGCCGCTGCACTGGGGCAACCGCAACTGGGCGCCCTACGTCGAGGACGTCGTGGACGAGCTCACCGACGCCGGGCACCGACGGGTGCTGGCGGTGTCGACCTCGGCGTACTCCTCCTACTCGGCGTGCCGGCAGTACCTGGAGGACATCGAACGTGCCCAGGGCGCCGTGCGCGACACGGGGCGGGAGCCCCCCGCCATCGACAAGGTGCGGCCGTACTGGAACCACCCCGGCTTCGTGCTGGCCGTGGTCGAGCGCGTCCACGCCGCCCTCGAGTCGCTGGCGCCGGCCGACCGCAACCGCGCGCGTCTCGTGTTCACGGCGCACTCGGTGCCGCTGTCGATGGCGGAGACGTCGGACTACCAGGCGCAGCTCGTCGACGAGGCCACGCTCGTCGCCGAGCGGGTGGCGGTGCCCACCGTCCGCGACGGCGCCGACTGGGACCTCGTGTACCAGTCGAGGTCGGGGCCGCCGCAGGTGCCGTGGCTGGAGCCGGACATCGTCGATCACCTTCGTTCCCTCCACCAGCGCGGCGACGACGTGGTGGTCGTGGTGCCCATCGGGTTCACGTCCGACCACATGGAGGTCGTGTACGACCTCGACACCCAGGCCGCCGAGGCGGCCCGCTCGATGGGGATGACCATGGTGCGGGCGGGCACGGTGGGCACCCACCCGCTGTTCGTGCGTGGCCTGGTCGACGTGCTCGACGAGCACCTGGTGGGCGCGACGCCGGCCGCACTCGGCTCGCTCGGCCCGCGGGTGAACCCGTGCCGGCCCGGCTGCTGCCCGGCCCCCGCCCGGCCCGGCCGCCCCGGCTGACGCCTACAGCTCGGCGGTGATCGCCGCGAGCAGCTCGTCGTACTCGGTGCAGGCGGGGAACTGCGGGAACTCGGCGATGACGTTGTCGGGCGCCCGGAACAAGAACCCGGCGTCGGCCTCCGCGAGCATCGTGGTGTCGTTGTAGGAGTCGCCGGCGGCGATGACCTTGTACTCGAGCTGGCGGAACGCCCGCACCGAGCAGCGCTTCTGGTCGGGCTGTCGGAGGCGGTAGCCGGCGATGCGGTCGCCCTCGACGACGAGGCGGTGGCAGAAGATCGTCGGCATGCCCAGGTGCCGCATGAGCGGGGCGGCGAACTGCTCGAAGGTGTCGGAGAGGATGATCACCTGGCTGCGCGACCGCAGCTCGTCCAGGAACTCGCGGGCTCCCGGCAGCGGTCCGAGCCCGTCGATGACGTCGGCCACGAGCGACATGGTCAACCCGTGCTCGGCCAGCACGCCGAGCCGGTACTGCATGAGCACGTCGTAGTCGGGCTCGTCGCGCGTGGTGCGGCGCAGCGCGTCGATGCCGGTGCGGTCGGCGACGGCGACCCAGATCTCGGGGACGAGGACGCCCTCGAGGTCGAGGGTGACGAGGGTCTGCCGGTCTGCCACGGCCGGTGAGTCTGCCTGGGTCAGCCGACCGGGGTGAAGCCGGTGGCGACCCGGGCGAAGTCGATGGTGGCGCTGGGCGGACCCACGGGTGCGGTGCCGGCGGGCGTGTAGTGGTGGACGAGGGCGGTGCGCCGGCTCGCCGAGCGGTTGTCGCCGGACCGGTGCATGAGGAAGCTGTGGAACAGCAGGACGTCGCCCGGCTCCATCTCGACCGGCACCTCGCCGGAGAAGTCGTGGTCGACGATCTCGAGGTAGCCGAGGTTGGCGTCGGGGCGGCGGTCGGGGACGTGGTGGTGCAACGGCTCGAGGTGGCTCCCGGGGGCGACGAACAGGCACCCGTTGTCCGGCGTGGCCGGGCTGGTCGCCAGCCACATGCCGACCTGCGGCACGCGGTCGAGGTCGAAGTACAGCGAGTCCTGGTGCCACGGCTGACCCCAGGCGCCGGGGTTCTTGAAGATGAACTGGCTGTTGAAGCAGTCGACATCCGGGCCGAGGAGGCCGCACAGGACCTCGACGACGGCAGGGAGCCGAGCGACCTCGGCGAAGGCACCTCGACGGTGCAGGTTGAACAGCTTCGACACGTGGTCCTCGGGCGCCGTGGCGGCGCGGTCGGCGAGGTTCGGCTCGGGCACGGAGATCAGGCCGTCGCCACGTCGGTAGCCGCCGAGATCCTCACCGTCGCGGGCGAGGGTGCGAACCAGCTCGACGGCCTGGTCGTTCACCGCCTGCACCAGGGCGGCGTCCACCGCCCCACGCAGGACGACGAACCCCTCGACGGTCCACGCAGCGGCCAGCGCCGGGGCGAGCCGCTCCCCTGCTGCGGGCTCGACCGGTGGCGCGGGGCGACCGGCGAGGGCGTTGGCGGCGTCGGCGACCTGCTGCTTGAGCGCCGCGGAGGTCGGGTCGGGGACGTCGGTGAGGCTCACCGGTGCTCCAGTCGGAGGGCGTTGGTCCACAGCGTGCTGAGCGCCTCGGCGACCGCCGGACCCTCTGACGGGTCGCCGCCGTCCAGCACGAAGGTGAGGTAGCAGGTGCGGTCGACCATCGCGGCCAGCGCCCGAGCCGTCAGGCGCGGGTCGAGCGCGGCGTCGACGTCACCCTGCACCTGGCCGGCGGCGATCCCGGACGCCAGCGACGTCTCGAGCAGCTGCGAGAGCCTCGACCGCAGCTCGGCCACGGTGGGTTCGAGGTGCGTGACCTCCTCCCACACCCGCTGGAACGGAGCGGTCGCCGCGTAGTGGCGCACGAAGGCGTCGACCACGCGGGCCGCGCCGGCTCCACCCCGGCCGGGGTCGAAGTCGGGGAAGATCTGCCGGGCGGACGCGATGACCGCCTCCGCGACGATGGTGGCGATCAGGTCGGTCTTGTCCCGGAAGTACTGGTAGAAGGTCCCGAGGCTCACGCCCGCGCGCGCGTGCACGTCGCTCACCGAGCTCGCCTGGTACCCCTGCTCGCAGAACACCTCGACGCCGGCCGCGATGACGGCAGCCCGCGTGCGGGTGGCCTTGGGGCCGAGCGGTCGCAGCTGCTGCCCGTCGCGGCGCGAACCCCGCCGGATCTCCTCGGCGACTGCGAGCAGCGACTCGAGCTGTGCGTCGAAGCGATCGGTGTCGGCCAGGCTCATCGGCGGACGTCCGGCGCCGCGGCGCGGGCCTCGACCAGTCGCTGCTCGACGATCGCGTCGACGAGCTCGTCCTTGCGCATGCGGTGGCGGCCGACCACGCCGGTCTCGGCGGCGATGGCGAGCAGCTCGGCCCGGGTGCGGCCCACGAGCGGAGGCGGTGCCTGCAGCGGCTCGCGACGGCGCCTCTGCGGCGGGCTCGTCGCGTGGTCCACGGTGCCCGAGCGGCTGATCGCCACCTCGTCGGTGCCGAGGTAGGAGGCGATGACCCGCTCGTCTCGACGGACCTCGTCCGGGGTGCCCGACGCGATGACGCGACCGGCCTCCATCGCGTACACCCGGTCGCACAGCTCGCCGATCATCACCATGTCGTGCTCGATCACCATCACGGCGCACCCGAGCTCGCGCTGCACTCGCTTGATGAGGGGCGCGAACGCCTCGGTCTCGCGCTGGGCGAGTCCGCCGGTGGGCTCGTCGAGCAGGAGCAGGCCCGGACGCTGGGCGAGGATGCAGGCCAGGTCGACCACCCGACGGGTGCCGGTGGAGAGCTCGCGGATGCGGCGTTCGGCGTAGGCCTGCAGGCCGCACGTCTCGATCAGCTCGCAGACCTGCTCGCGCTTGGCCGCCTCGATGCGGCGGGCCCGGCCCGTACCGAGGATGGCGCCGAGCAGCGGTGTCGGGTGGTGGCGCTCGACGGCGACGAGCAGGGTCTCGGTGACGGTGAGGCCGGGGAAGAGGGTGGCGGCCTGGTAGCTGCGGCCGACGTCGACGTAGGGCCGGTACTCGGGGGGCAGGCCGACCAGGTCGGTGCCGTGCACCTGCAGCACCGCGCCGGGCTCGGGGTCGACGTAGCCCGACACCACGTTCATGAAGGTGGTCTTGCCGGCGCCGTTCCCGCCGATGAGGCCCACGATCTCCCGGGTGGCGATGTCGAGGGCCACGTCGTCGACCGCCGTGAGCCCGCCGAAGCGGACGCGCACGCTCCGGGCGTGCAGGGCGAGCTCGGCGGGGTCGGCGGGGTCGGCCGGCGGTGCGCAGGATCCGCGTTCCGCTCCCTGTGGCGTGGGGCGGGAGATGGTCGCGGTCACGTCGGCCCCCCGGTCGTGACCGGTGCGTCGAGGCGACGACCCCGGGCGACGGCGACGACGTCTCGCCACGGCGGGACGATCGACGGCGGAGGCGGCAGCCCGTCGGCCCGGCGGACGGCGCGCTCGACGAACGGCGCACGTGCCCGGTGCACGAGCTCCATGAGGCCGCCGGGGAGGAACAGCAGCACCACGAGCACGCCGACGCCCGAGGTGAGCAGCTGCACGAGCTCGCTGGTGTCGAACAGCGCCGGCAGGCCGTAGACGAACAGGGCGCCGAGGATCGCGCCCGGGATCGACCCGAGTCCGCCGATGATGGCCATCAGGAGCATGTTCAGGCTCACCGCGGGATCGTGGTCTCGGGCGTCGAAGTTGACCCGGGCGAGGGCGAACACCACGCCGGCGACCGCGGCGAGGAAGCCGGAGAGGGCGAAGCTGAGCAGGCGGGTGCCGGCGGCGGAGAGGCCGTCCGAGCGCGCCGCCTTGTCGTTGTCGCGGACGGCGATGAACGAGCGCCCGATGGCGCTGGCCCGGACGTTGCGCACACCGAGGGTGGCGAGCACGACCAGGACCAGGGCGAAGTAGTACACGTCGCGCTCGACGACGGCGTCGCCGAGGTCGAAGCGGGCGAGCAGCGCGGGTCGGACCATCGACGCGGTGGAGTCGGTGCCGGCGAGGGACGGCTGCTGGAACACCCAGCTCTTGGCGACCACGGCGAACGCCAGCGTCGACACCGCGAGGAACAGCCCCTGGATGCGCACCGCCGGCAGGCCGACCACGACGGCCACGCCGGCGCCGATCAGGCCCACGACGACGACGAGCAGCGGCAACGGCAGCCCGTCGCCGAGTCGGGCGGCGGTGAACGAGCCGACGCCCACGAGCGCGAACTGGCCGAGCGACACCTGCCCGGCCCAGCCGACGAGCAGCGTCATGGACAGGCCGACCAGCACGTAGCCGAGCGTGAGGGCGAACAGGAACGCCTTGCCCTGGGTGTCGAAGCCGAGGATCGGCAGCTGGGGCAGCGCGACGGCGAGCGCGAGCGCGCCCAACACCGTGCCGCGCTGGAGGAGGCGCACCGAGGGCAGTGCCCGCACCCGGGCCGGGAGGGTGTCGAGCTCGGCGCCGAAGGTCACGTCGGTCTGGCCGTCGCGGGTCGACCGGGCGAGCTCTCGTCCCTGGAGCGCGAGGGCGCCCATGATGACCACGAACAGCAGCAGGTCGCCGAGGCCGCCCTCGTCGAAGCTGGACAGCACCGCTCGCTCGAAGACGCCGATGCCCAGCGCGGCGCCGAACACCACCGGCAGGTTGGTCATGCGACCCACCAGTGCGGCGCCGAGCGCCCGCACGAGGATGCCGGGGCCGAGCGCGCCCACCTGGAACACCGGTCGCTGCGTGGACACGAGGATGAGCGTGAAGGCGGCGAGCACGCCGGCGATCACCCACACGAGCGTCGACATGCGCCGCACGGAGATGCCGGCGAGGCGGGCGGCGTCGGGGTTCTCGGCGGCGGCCCGGATGGCCTGGCCGTACGACGTGTACCGGAAGAAGGCGGCGATCGCCAGGGTCACCAGCGGGGCCAGGACGAGGATGCCGATCTCCCCGCCGCGCAGGATCACGCCACCGACGCGCCACTCGGCTTCGAACGGCACGGGGTACCCGACCTCGCGCAGGGCGTTCTGGTCGGCGTTCATGAACCGCTGCAGCGACAGGTACAGCAGGATCTGGGAGACGCCGATGGTGGCGACCACGAGGACGAGGCGGGGGGCGTCGAACAGGCGGCGGACGACACCCAGCTCGAGCAGGGCCCCCAGGGCGCCGCCGAGGGCGAGGGCCGCCGGCAGGGCGACCCAGTAGGGCACGCCCCAGTCGACCACCGCCTTGCCGAACAGCACGGCGCAGACGACGCCGAGGTTGCCGTGGGCGAAGTTCACGAACCGGCCGGACTTGTAGATGAGGGCGAGGCCGATGGCCAGGACGCCGTAGGTCAGCCCGGCGACGCCGCCGAGGACGAGGTCGGTGAGGCCGAGGCTCATGGTGCGCCACCGCCCCCGAGCTGGGCGCCGTCGAGGAACACCGAGCGCGCCAGGTCGGGGCGCTCCAGCAGCTCGCGGGCCGGACCGGTGAACCGGACCTGGCCCTTCTCCATGAACACGGCGGTGGTCGCCAGGCTCAAGGCGACGTTCAGCGACTGCTCGACGATGATGATCGTGGTGCCGCGAGCGTGCACCTCGCGGACGATGTCGAGGATGTCGGCGACGATCGACGGCTGCAGCCCGAGGGACAGCTCGTCGATGCAGAGCAGGCGCGGCTCGGTGAGGAACGCCTTCCCGAGTGCGAGCATCTGCTGCTCGCCGCCGGACAGCGTGCCGGCCAGCTGGTCCCGTCGCTCGCGGAGCCGGGGGAACCGGTCGAAGACCTCGTCGATCCGGCGCTCGACCCGCGCCGGGTCGTGGCGGAGCGTGTGGGCGCCGACGCGAAGGTTCTCGTGCACGGTGAGCCCCGGGAAGGTGGCCTTGCCGCCGGGCATCTGGGCGATGCCGAGCTCGAGCAGCTGCTCGGCCCCGAGGTAGGTGGTGTCGATGCCGTCGAAGCGGATGGAGCCACGGGTGGGCGGCGTGAGACCGGTGACCGCGCGCAGGAGCGTGGACTTCCCGGCGCCGTTCGTGCCGAGGAGGGCGAAGATCTCGCCCTCGGGCACGTCGAGCTCCACGTCGAACAGGATCTGGACCGGGCCGTAGTGGAAGTCGAGGTTGCGGATCTCGAGCAGGTTCCGCTGGGGCTGCCGGCGGCGCTCGGCGGCGAGTCGCTCCTCGCGGAGGTCGGCGGCGACGGCGGCGAGGTCGGCGCGGATCGTACGGGCGCCGCCGATGATGACCAGCCCGGCGATCGACGTGGGGACCCCGAGCAGGGCGAGCGACAGCTGCTCGCTCGTGGCGTCGGCGATGGCCCCGAACACGATGCCACCGCCGAAGCCGCCGAAGACGACCATGAAGATGCCGATGGAGCCGAACGCCACGCTGCGCATGGCGGGCGGGGTGACGCTGGCGAACAGGAGCCGGAACGCGGGCGTGGTGGTGGTGACGAACGCCTGGGCCACGACGAGCGCCGCAACCGTGAGCCAGACGCCCGGGAGGTACACCGCGACCGCCTGGGCGACGCCGTAGACGGGCAGGGCGGCGCCGATGAGGAACAGCGGCCAGGACGGGTCGTGCCGGAACAGCCGGTCGCCGACCGTGCCGCCGATGGGCATGCCCACCAGCCCACCCACGCCGAGGACCGCGAACACCAGCGCCCGGCCGCCCTCGCCGAGGCCGTGGTGCTGCTCGAGGAACAGGCTGAGGATCGACCCGGCGCCGAACAGGGCGAAGCCGAGGATGCCGAGGCCGAAGTACATCGAGCGCAGCGTCTGGATCTGCAGCAGCCGGCGCATGCTCGCCGCCAGGGTCACGGCGGGGACGTCGACGGTGGGCGCGGCGTCGTCGGCGTGGCCGCGCTCGAAGCGCCCGCGCGCCGGCTCGCGCAGGCGGAAGGCGGCCACGGCGGCCAGCAGCGACAGCGCGGCGGGCACCAGGAACCCGGCGCGCCAGCCGTCGCCGGGGAGCGCGAGGACGATGCCGCCGACGAGCAGCGGGCCGAGCACGACGGCCACCGGGTTGGCGAGCTGGTGGGCGGCGAACACCCGGCCGCGGGCGGCGACGGGGTAGGCGTCGGCGAGCAGGCTCGAGTGCACGGGCTCGACCGACGCCTTGCCGATGCCCGCCCCCACGCGCGCGAGGGCGAGCTGCGCGGCGTTGGTGACCACGCCGGTGAGCGCGGCGAACACGGACCACACCACGCCGGTCACCGCAGCGATGCGAGCCCGGTTGCGGCGCTCGGCGAGGACCGCCACCGGCATGGCGGCGACCAAGGTCATGACCGACCCGAGGTTGGCGATGCCGACGAGGGCGCTGGTGCTGAGGCCGAACGCGTCGCGCAGGTTCGGGGCCAGGACCGTGAGGGCGATGCGGTCGAGCTCGTCGACGACGTTCAGCGCGAAGAGCACGGCGAGCGGGGCCGTCCCCCACCGGCTCAGCGTCTCCCGCAGCGTGACCTCGCCGTCCCCGGCCTGGGCGGACAGGCCGGGAACGGGGGCCGGCGCCTCGTCCGCCGCGGCAGGGCGGGGGACGGGGGCGGTGCGGGACGAGCCCTGCTCCACCGCGGCCGCGAAGCTGGCGAAGCCGTCTTCGTCGCGGGCGGGAGACGTCGACTCGTCGTCGAGGAGGGTCACGTCGGTGCGGTCCACGGTGTCACGGCGTGAACTTCTGGGCGTAGGCGGGCTGCGGCCGCGTGATCTCGCGGTACGTCCTGGCGTCGAACCCCTCACCGGCCTGGGCGTGCCAGCGGAGCCCCTTCACGGTGGTGGTGCCGTCCCACTTGTCGGGCTCGAAGCGGAGCGGGTGCTCGCACACGCACTGGTCGAAGTCGCCGGTCTGGCCCATCGCCGCGCCCCACGCGGCCCGGGTCAGGTCGGGGCCCACCCGGTCGGCGGCCTGCTGCCAGGCCCGGATCATCGACCCGACCGAGATGTGCAGGGCCTTCTGCGCGTTCCAGCCGTCGGAGCCCTCGCCGTCCTCGTGGTAGCCGCCCTCGTGGGTGCGGAAGTAGACCTCGTCGGCGTACTTGGCGAACGGGTGGGTCTTGCCGTACTCCTCGAGGTCGACGCGACCCACGGCATCGGTGGCGGTCACGCACAGCGTGCCGTCGTACTGGCGGGCCGGGTACGTGTCCGTCGTGAAGTCGTAGCACCCGAAGTTGTGGTCGCTCTCCGTGTACTGCGGGCGGTAGCTCTGCTGCTCGGCCACCGTCATGAACTGCGTCTTGTAGATGAGGTTCATCGGCATGAACACGAAGTCGACGCCGGCCAGGCGGAAGTCGACCACGACCTGGTTGATCTGGTTCAAGGCCTGCTCGACGTCGGAGGAGAGCTTGAACACCTTCGCCGGCTTCAACCCCTGGCGGTCCAGCTCGGGCAGCAGGCCCTTCTCCGTCGCCGGCGCCACATGGGGGACGCCGTCGTAGATGACGCCGATCTTGTGCTCCTTGGTCAGGTGCCCGTGCTCGACCAGGTAGCGGACGTGGTTGATGTGGCCTCGGTCCTTGCTGGTGGAGAGCGTCCACAGGTACGGCGCCGACTGCGCGTACCACTCGGCGGGTTCCGGCTCGGCGTTGATGAGGGGGACGCCGGCGTCCTTGGCGATGCACAGCTGGCCGACGGAGTCGTAGCCGCCGGGGGTCACCACCGAGAACACCTGCTCGTCCTGGGTCATCTCGCGGCACACGCGCTGCATGTCGTCGGCGCTCGTGACGTCGAAGTTGCGCTTCACCCACGTCACCTGGCGGCACGCGACCCCTGTGCGGTTCAGCTCGTTGACCCAGGCCTGCATGATCGCGTCGAAGTCGCCGGAGAGGCCGACGGGGAACCCTGCGACCTCGAGCTCGTTGAGGTTGGGGACGAGCACGCCCAGCTTGATGGTCTCGGCGGTGACGCCCTGGTCGGTGGCGCCGAGCGCCGCGCCGGCGCAGCGGTCTCCCTGCGATGCGGCCGGGGCCGCCGGGCCGCCTGGCGCGCCCGTGGCGACGGCGCCGGCGCCGGCCCCTCCCCGGGCTCCGCCCCCGCCGGCGGCCGTCCGTGCGCCGGGCGCTCGAGCCCCCGAGGCTGCGCTGCGCCTCGTCGCCGTGATGCCGGCGGCAGCGAGCTGCTCGTCGTCGATGACGTTGCCGTCCTCGTCCACGAAGACCTCTTCACCCGTGGCGGGGTCGATGGTGGAGGTGACGGCCAGCGCCTGGTCGCCCCCGCCGCCTCCCAGCTCGATGCTCACGGACAGCCCGCTGGTGAACGCCCCGATCAGGGCGACGACGGCGACGACCGCGACGAGGAGGCGGTTCCGCCCCTCGGGATCGGACAGCAGCTTCTTCGCCAGCACACCGAGCGGCAGCACGGTTCCCCCAACGTTCGGGCCGGCGTCTGCCGGCGGTTCGGGGGACCAGTTCGTCAGCCGCCGCGGCGGTTCCTCCCAAAACCTGAGAAAACCCTCAGGTCCTACGCGTCGGGGTCGGCGTCGGCGACCGCCCGGTCGAGCTCCGGGAGGTCGTCCTCGCCCACCAGCCCGGTGGCGATGCAGTACTCGACGAGGCGCGCCCGGCGGTTGGCGGCGAGGTCGCCGGGGCCGCCGTGGAGGCCCCGGACGCCCGCCTTCGCCAGCTTCTGGCAGACCTGGTCGAGCTTCTTGTTGAACTTGCGCTCGGTCCAGCCCACCCGGCGGGCCGCGTCGGCGCTGGTGGGCAGCACGCTGGGGCCAGAACCGGTGCGGCGCAGGGCGTGCTCGGCGAGGGCGAGCACGAGGATGCGCTGGTCGGGCGTGAGGTGGGCGGGCGCCCGCGTGGTGGCGCTCAGCTCGCCCTCGTCGACCGGCTCGTCGGCGTCGACCGGCGCGAACGGCGGATCGGGCAGCACCAGCTGGACCTCGTAGGTGGTGGGGCCGGCGCCGAAGCGCACGTAGGTGCGGTCGAACACGAGGGGCAGCACGCCGCCCGGCGCCAGGTGGGCCGTGAAGTGGCCGCGCTCGTCGCCGATGGTGGCCGAGAGCTGGCGGCCGACGTTGGCGACCAGCCACACGCCGTTCTCGGCGCGCAGCTCGAGGAAGCTGCGGTGCAGGTAGGGGTTGTCGTCGACGGCGAGGTCGCCGGTGCGCCCGATGGTGAACCGCTCGCCCTCCTGGACGGTGGCCCACTCACCGCAGTACTCGACCTGGATGCTGCTCACGGGGTGCACACCTCGGCGCTGGCGTCGGACACCCGCCCGTCGCGCACGGTCTCGACCAGCACGCACACCCGGCGGTCGGTGTCGATGCGCAGCTCGGTGTCGCGCACCACCGTGGCCTCGCCGGCCAGCTCGCTCGGCCCGTCGGTGAAGAACACCTGGTAGGCGTCGCCCTCCTGGCTCGACGGGGCCGACCACGTGATGCGCTGGCCGGCGCCGTCGGTCTCGATGCGGACCCGCTCGGGGCGGGCGGGCGCACCTGCGGTCACGAGGGGGCTGGTGTCGGGGGTCGTCGTCGTCGGATCGGCCCCGCCGTCCGCCTGGCCCCCGGCCTTCGAGAGCACGAACGCCACTGCGGCGATGACCACGACGGCGCCGGCGATCGACAGCAGGGCCTTGCGGCGGTCAGGCCGACCGCGGCCACCCCCCGACGGATCTGGACGCGGATCCTGCGCACCGGAGCCGTCGTCGCTCGCCCGTCCGCGCTGGACCGTGCGGTCGCCGAGGCCGGAGTCGACCGGCGGCGCCGGCGCCGACCAGCCCTCGGCGGGAGCGTCGCGCCGGACCGGCGTCCCAGCGGTCGGAGAGCTGGGCACGCCCGAGATCCGGGCGGGCCTCGCGGCCGGCCCGTCGGGATCGACGCGCTGCACGGGCCGGAAGCGCGTGCTGTCGTCGTCGTCGGGATCGGGCG
This sequence comes from Acidimicrobiales bacterium, assembly GCA_035764875.1. Taxonomy (GTDB): domain Bacteria; phylum Actinomycetota; class Acidimicrobiia; order Acidimicrobiales; family Salinilacustritrichaceae; genus Salinilacustrithrix. Next base: position 52,318 of record DASTYO010000033.1, read on the forward strand.
TGCGGGGCGGCGGCACCGAGGAGGTGTCGGCGATGCGCAGCGGCGTCTGGGCGAGGCCGAGCTCGGCCTCGACGCCCTGCAGCGCCCGTCCCAGCGCGGCGGCGGACTCGTACCGGGTGGCGGGGTCGCGGGCGATCGCGTTGGCCAGCACCCGCTCGAGCGACGGCGGCACGTCGGCCCGGCCGGTGGGCGGCAGGGGGGCGTGCAGGATGCGCTGGATGAGGTCGACCTCGGACAGCGGTTCGCCGGTGCTGAACGGGGAGCGTCCGGCGAGCAGCGCGTACACCGTGGCGCCGAGGGAGTAGACGTCGGACAGCTCGTCGCCGACCGTGGCGCCGGTGAGGACCTCGGGCGCGGCGAACGGGATCGACACGCCCTGGCTGGCCGCCGACACGTCGCCGTCGATGCCGCCGGCGATCCCGAAGTCGGCGAGGGCCGGCTCGCCGTAGGTGGTCAGCAGGATGTTCGCCGGCTTCACGTCGCGGTGCAGGATCGCGGCGTGGTGGGCGGTCTCCACGGCGGCCGCCACCTTGATGCCCACCTCGAGGGCCCGGGCGACGGTGAGGGGGTGGGCCCGGGCGATGCGACCGAAGTGGTCGTGCGGGCAGTACTCCATCGTGATGTAGGGGCGGTCGTCGGGCGCCACCCCCACCTCGTAGATGGTGACGATGCCCGGGTGCGACGACAGCATCGCCATCCGGTTCGCCTCGTTCTCGAACTGGTCGCGGTCCTCGGTGGAGGAGGTCGTCTGGCGCAGGACCTTCACCGCCACCTCGCGCGAAGGCAGGTGCTGGCGGAACAGGTAGACGTCGGCGAAGCCCCCGTGGCCGAGCTCGCGCAGGTAGTCGTAGCCGGGCAGGTCCGGCGGGGCGGCCTGGACCATCTAGCGCTCGGGGCCCTCGACGCGGAAGCGCACCGCGCCGGCCATCGTGACCTCGGTGCCGGCGACGACGAGCACGGGCTCGTGCTCGCGCAGGCGGACGGGCTCACCGTTGGGGAGGCGGACCTCGGTGCCGTTGGTGGAGCCGACGTCCTCGACCAGCACGTCCCACCCCTCGACCCGCACCGCGGTGTGGGCGCGCGAGATGTCGCTGTCGGGGCTCGGGACGGTGACGAGGTTGGGGATCTCCTCGGCCTCCGGCGGGGCCGACGGGCGCCGGCCGATGAGCTGGGGGCGGTCGACGTCGACGACGAGCCCGGAGTCGAACACCAGCCGGGCGATCACCGGGCGCGCGACGGTGACGACGGGGCTGCCCGCCAGGTCGGCGTCGCAGATCCGGCAGGCCGCGGACGTGGGCGGGTTGGCGTGGCCCTGCGGGCAGCGCACGGCCCGCACCTCGCCGGCGCGGGGCGGGCGGTCGGGGCCGGGGGCGGGCGCCACGTCGGCGTCCTGCTGGAGGCGGCGGAGGTCGGCGAGGGTGACCGTGCGGCCGTCGTGCTCGCCGAGTCCGGTGCCCGAGCCGGCCGGGGGTTCCGGTGTCGGGGGCGGCGCAGGAGCGGCGGGCGTCGCTGGCGGCACGCCGGCGATGGGGGGCCGGCTCGCCGGGCGGGGCGGGACCACCCCGTTGGGCAGCGTGGGGTCGGCGGGCGGCGCCGCACCGGCGGGTGCGCAGGATCCGCGTCCAGAAGCAGGAGGGGTGGGGGCCGGCGGGGGTTCCGGGGCGTGGTGGCTGGTGTCCTCGAGCAGGCTGGTGAAGTCCGGGGCGGCGGGGTCGGCCGCGGGTGCGGGCTCCGGCTCGGGTCGGGGTTCGGGCGCGGGAGGTTCGGCGGCGGCGCTCACCACCCGCTCGAACTCCTGCTCGTCGAGCGTGTGCGACTCGGGCGCCGGAGAGGCCGGCGCAGGCTCCGGGGATGCGAAGGATCCGCGTCCAGAACCGGAGGGGGCCGGTGTGGTGGCGGCGAACCACTCGAAGCGTGCGGCGCCCGCGTCGACGCTGATGCTGGCGATGTCGGCGACGACGTCGTCGTTCCAGGTGGCGGCCCGGCCGGCGCCGAGCGTGAGGGTGGAGCCGTCGCAGCCGTGGGCCACGGCGTGCAGCTCGCCCCGGATGACCACGCGCACCCCGCCGTCCTCGGGCGCGGCGAGCACGAACGGCGGCGTGGACGACAGGCCGCCGGCGGCCAGCACCTCGAGCACGGCGTCGACCGAGGGGTCGCCCGCGAGCGCTGCGCGCACCGCGTCGGCGGTGGGCGCAGGCAGGTCGGCCGGCACGCACACGAGCAGGCGGTCGGCGCTCCAGATGTGCAGGCGGTCGCTCATGGAGGGGGAGCCTGGTGCGCCAGCGAGCGGGCGTCGCTCGGCACCGGCGCGGCCAGGGTAGACCCGGGCACCCGGGTGATCACCGGCCCGGCTGCAGCGCCCGCGCGCCGGCCGGCACCGAGGGCCTCGGGCACCGACGGCGACGTGTCGTCCTCCAGGCCGTCCGCGCCGCTCGTCCCGGCCACGGCGACGAGCACCACCGAGACGTTGTCGCGGCCGCCGCGGCGCAGGGCGGCGTCGACCAGCGAGCGCGCCCGCGCCTCGAGGGTGCCGGGGGTGGCCAGGAGGTCGCCGATCTGGGCGGCGGGCACCTCGCCGAACAGCCCGTCGGACGCCACGAGGAAGCAGTCCCCCACCGCGGCGTCGACCGCTCCCACCACCGGCTCGGCGACGTCGTCGACGCCGAGGGCGCGCGTCACCACGTTGCGCCGGGGGTGGCGGCGGGCCTCGTCCTCGGTGAGCTGACCGGACCGGACGAGCTCGCCGACCAGCGAGTGGTCGTCGGTGAGCTGCTCGAGCCGCCCGGCCCGGAACCGGTACACCCGCGAGTCGCCCAGGTGGAACACGAGCAGCCGGGACCCGGCGACCCGGGCGACGCCTGCGACCGTCGTCCCCATGCCGGCCACCGACGGGTCGGCGCGGGCGCGACGGCGGATCTCCGCGTTGGCCCGCTGGAGGGCGGCCCGCACGCGCACGTCGGGATCGGGCACGTCGGCGAGGCCGGCGACCGTGGCCAGACCGGCGATCGCGATCGCGCTGGCCACCTCACCTGCGGCGTGGCCGCCCATGCCGTCGGCCACGGCGAACACGTCGGGCCCGGCGAGCAGCGCATCCTCGTTGTGGTCGCGCACGCGACCGTGGTGGGTGGCCGAGCCCCACCTGACCTCGATGACCATGCGGCCCCTCCTCGCGGTGCGGGCGGATCGTACCGACGGCGCTCGCCGGGCCCGGCGGGCCCGATGGGGGGAGTCCTCCCCCCTCGGGCGCCTTGGCCACCCTCCGTGGCCTGTGGTTGTCTCTCAGCGGGCGGCTTCGAAGGAGCGAGCGTGGCGGACCAGGGTTCCCGGTACCGATCAGTGACCGCTGCCGGCCTGGGCGCAGAGGCCGTCGGCGCCATCGTGGCCTCGACGCTGCGTGCCTCGGGCGACCTCGTCGTGCACGAGATCGGCCCCGGCCGGCTCAGCGTCTCGCGCACCCGGCGCCCCACCTGGGCCAGCGTCGCCTGCGCCGCCACGATCTGGCTGGCCGGCCTCGGCCTGCTGTTCCTGCTCGTGCGCCAGACCGAGGCCGGTGAGGTCACGGTCGTCGACGGGCCTCGCGGGTGCACGGTCACCCTGCCCGCGCTGCTCGACGGCGCCACCGTCCACGCCGTCGAGGCGGCGCTGCGAGGCCCGGCCCACGCCGCCGGGGAACCCGTCTCCACCCCCGCGCCGACGGCACCGTCGGCGGGCGTGGCCGACCGCGTCGACCTGGACGAGCGCACGGTCGCCCGGCGCGAGGTGACGATGCCCGCCAGCCCGACGACCAGGCCGACCAGCCCGCCCATGGCGCCGCCGCGCGTCGCGCTCCGCTTCGACGGCACCACGCTGGTGGTGGAGGCCGGCCGGCGCGTGCTGCTCGGCCGCGACCCGTCCTCCACCGGTGGCGCCGTCGGCCACCGGGTGCCGGGCGACGCCACCACCGTCTCCAAGTCGCACCTGCTGGTCGACTTCGACGGCAGCACCGTCGTCGTCGAGGACCTGGGCTCCACCAACGGCTCGACGCTGACCCGGGACGGCGCCAGCGAGCCCCTGGTCGCCGGGCGGCGCACGACCGTGGCCCACGGCGACCGCGTCGCGCTCGGCGCGGTCAGCTTCGTCCTCGACGCCCACCCGAGCGTGGCGGAGGTGTCCACCGCATGGAGCTGAGCGCCACGGCCAAGCGGCGCGCCTCCGTCGCGAGCGTCGTCCTCCTCGTCCTCACCTTCGTGGTGTTCGCGGCGCGCGCCCAGGGCTACGAGGTGCCCGAGCCCGACCTGCACGACGGCGGCATCTGGGTGACCAACGAGGCCCGCGGGCTCGTCGGCCGCACCAACGCCGAGATCGCCACGGTGGACACCAAGCTCAGCGCGGGCAGCGGAGCCTTCGACGTGCTCCAGTCGGGCGACGTCGTCGTGCTCCACCAGGAGGACCCGCCGGCGCTGGCGGCCATCGACCCGGCCCAGGCCGCGCTCGTGCCGGGGCCGGAGCTGCCCGCCGACGCCCAGGTCGCGCTCGGCGCCCGCACGGCCGCCCTCTTCGATCCGGGCAGCGGCGGCCTGTACGTCGTGGAGGCCACGACCTCGGCCGCCGCCCTCGCCCTCGACCCGTCCACCGACGCGGAGCCGGTGCACACCGTCGACGGCGACGCCAGCCTGACCGTCGGCGTGGACGGCCTCGTCCACCTGCACGAGCACGGCTCGGGCGAGATCACCACCTGGGACGTCACCGGCCGGCGGGTGGCCACCACCTCGGTCGAGCCGGGCCTCGAGGGCACGACGCTCACCGCCGTCGGCGACCGGCCCGTGGTGCTCGCCGACGACCTCGTCGTGGTGCCCGGCCAGGAGCCCGTGCCCGTCGACGTCGGCGGCACGGCCGTCATCCAGGAGCCGGGCCCTGCGGCCGGCGGCGTGCTCGTGGCGGGCGACGAGCTGCTGGTGGAGGTCGACTTCGACGGCGACGAGCGCACGCTGGTCGACGTCGGCACCGGGCTGCCGGCCCGGCCCGTCCGTGTCGGCGGGTGCTCGTTCGCCGGCTGGGGCGGCGACCCGCTCTACGCGCAGGTGTGCGACGGGGCCGACCCCGTGGTCGACCTCGTCCCCGACATGGGCGCCTCCGTCGATCTGCGGTTCCGCACGAACCACGGCCGGGTCACCCTCAACAGCCTGACCGACGGATCCCAGCTGCTGTTCGGCGACGACGACCCGATCTTCATCGACAACGAGTGGGCCGAGGCGCTCTCCGACGAGATCGAGATCGACCCCGAGGCCGCCGAGGAGATCGACGAGGAGTCCGAGCCCACCTGCGAGTCGCCGCAGAACGGGGACCCCGTGGCCGAGGACGACGAGGGCGTGTTCGGCACGCGGCGCGACCGGCCCGTCGTGGTGCACCCGTTGCGCAACGACACCGACCCCGACTGCGACGTCCTGCTCATCGCGGCGGTCGAGCTCGACGACCCCGACAGCGGCGTCCTCGGCATCATCGACGGCGGCCGGGCCGTGCAGGTCGACGTGGCCAGCGACCGCGACCGCCTCGGCTTCCGCTACACGATCACCGACGGGCGCGGCGGTCGGTCGACCGCCCACGTCACCGTCACCGTCGTGCCCGACGGCCGCAACGACGAGCCGGTGCTGGTCGACGAGGAGACCACCGTCGTCACCGGCGGCACCATCACCCACAACGTGCTGGCCACCGCCTACGACCCCGACGGCGACGTCCTGCGCCTGCTGCGGGCCGAGGAGCAGGGCACGGCCACCGGATCGGTCAAGGCCAACAGCCGGGGCGACATCACCTTCACGGCCGGCAACGCGCCGGGCGACGTCGAGGTCGCCTACGTGGTCGGCGACGGGCGGGGCGGCGAGCAGACCGGCATCCTGCGGATCACGGTGGTCGAGCGCCGGGAGAACCAGGCGCCCGACGCCCGCAACGACGCCGTGTCGAGCTTCACCGGTCGCGAGGTCGTCTTCGACGTCCTCGACAACGACACCGATCCCAACGGCGACACGCTCTCGATCGTCCGGGCCACCGCCGCCGAGAACGCCCAGGTCCGCTGGGAGCCGACGTCGCCCGAGATCCGCGTGAGCGCCGACACCCCCGGCACCGTCAACGTCGTCTACCGCGTCACCGACGGGCAGGCCACCGACGAGGCCGTGCTGCGCGTCGACTTCCGCGACCGCGGCGAGAAGCGCCCGCCGGTCGCCGTGCGCGACGAGGTGCTGCTCTCGCCCGGCGAGCCGGCCTACGTGCCGGTGCTCGACAACGACGTCGACCCCGACGGCGAGGTCCTCGTGGTGCTCGGCGTGTCCGACCTCCCGGAGCCGCCCCCCATCACGGTCACCGCGATCCGGCGCAGCGTGTTGAAGATCACCGCGCCCACCGCGCTCGCCGAACCGGTCGAGTTCAGCTACCGCATCAGCGACGGCACCGACGTCGCCGACGGCCGCGTGCTCGTCGAGCCGGCGCCGGCGTCCCAGCAGAACCGCCCGCCGGTGGTGGCCGCCGACGAGTACACCGTGCGCGCCGGCGGCATCGTCACGTTCCCGGTGCTCTCCAACGACAGCGACCCCGACGGCGACGCCCTCGAGGTCGAACCGCCGCCCGAGGACCAGGGCGACGTCGGCCGCGACGGGCGGCTGTTCCTCGGCGAGGACGGACTGCTCCGCTACGAGGCGCCCGACCGGCCGCGCGGCTCGATCCGGCTGATCTACAGCGTGCGCGACACCGCCGACAACGTCGCCTCGGCCGAGATCGTCGTGCACGTCCTGCCCGCCAACGCCGACCGCAACCAGCCGCCGGTGCCGCCCGAGCTCATCGGTCGCACCGTGGCCGGCCAGACCGTCACCATCCCGGTGCCGGTGACCACCATGGACCCCGACGGCGACACCGTGACGCTGCTCGGCATCGACCAGCCGCCCCGGTTCGGCACGGTCACCGAGGTCCGTCCCGACGAGCTCGTCTACACCGCCGACGAGGAGGCGGCGGGCACCGACGAGTTCACCTACCGCGTCGTCGACCAGTTCGGCGACGAGGCCACCGCCACGATCCTGGTGGGCATCGCCCGGCGGCCCACGCAGAACAACGTGCCGATCCCGTCCGACGACGAGGCGTTCGTGCGACCGGGCGCCACCGTGTCGATCCCGGTGCTGGCCAACGACTTCGACCCCGACGCCGACCCGCTGCGCGTCTCCGAGGCCGACGAGCACCTTCCCCGCCCGTCCCAGGGCCGGGCCGAGGTCGACGGCGCCGCCATCCGGTACACCGCGCCCGAGGCGCCCACCGCCGATCAGACCTCGTTCCGGTACGTCGCCGACGACGGTCGCGGCGGGCAGCGCAGCGCGACCGTGACGCTGACCTTCCGCGACGGCGCCAACCGTCCGCCGGTCGCCGTCGACGACACCACCGAGCCCCAGGCCGAGGGCACCGAGCTGCGCCTGCCCCTGCTCGACAACGACGACGACCCCGACCAGGACGAGCTCCAGATCGTCGAGGTCACCCAGGACGGCGCCACCATCACGCCGAACGGGCGCGCCGTCGAGCTGGTCATGCCCGACCGGCCCGTGCAGTTCACCTACGTCGTCTCCGACGGCACCGACACGGCCCGTGCCGCGGTCATCGTCCCCCTCCTCGACCCCGACGCCGACCTGCCGCCGGACGCCGCCCTCGACGACGGCATCGAGGTCGACCTCGGCGATGCGGTGACGATCGACGTGCTGGCCAACGACCGCGACCCCGAGGGCGAGCGGCTCCACCTGTTCCGGGTCCTCGGCGTGCGCCACGGCGCTGCCGAGATCGACGGCGACGAGGTCCGCTTCACCGCCTCCGAGCAGGGCTACGTCGGCGACGCCGGGTTCTCCTACGTGGTGGGCGACGACCCCGACCCGGCCGTGGCCAACACGACGGTCGGGTCCGTGCGCATCCGCATCCTCGGCGACGTCAACGCCCCGCCGGAGTTCCCCGAGCTGTCGGTGGAGGTGCCCCAGGGGGGCGAGCGCGAGATCGACCTGCGCGACGCCGTGACCGACCCGGACCCGGACGACGAGCACCGGTTCTCCGACCTCGAGCTGGAGGGCGACGGCTTCGACGCCGACCTCGACGACGGCGTCCTCCGCGTGCGGGCCGACACCGGCGCACCGGCCGGCTCCTCCGGCCGCATCGACCTCACGGTGTCCGACGGCGACGACGAGGTCACCGGCTCGGTCCAGGTCCGCGTCGTCGGCAGCGACGCGCCGCTCGCCACGGTGGGCGCCGACGTGGCCGAGACGTACCAGGGCCAGGCCGTCGACGTCGACGTGCTCGCCAACGACACGAACCCGTTCCCCGACCAGCCCCTCGAGCTGGTCTCGGTCTCCGACCCGAGCGCCGGCGCCGGGACCGCCCGGGTGGACGGCGGGCGGATCACGTTCACGCCGAGCGAGTCGTTCTCGGGCCAGACGTCGTTCGGCTACACGGTGGCCGACGCCACCGGCGACCCGGCGCGAGAGGTGTCCGGCACGGTCACCGTGACCGTCATCGGCCGCCCGTCGGCGCCGCCCGCGCCCACCTGCATCGGCGGCGAGAGCCGCACCGTGCGCGTGCAGTGGGTGGCGCCGAGCGCGAACGGCGCGCCGATCACCGGCTACGTCATCCGTGTGTCGGGAACCGGTTCCGGCACCGGCGAGCGCACCGTCGGCAACGCCTCCACCCAGGACGTCGACGGGCTCACCAACGGCGCCCAGTACCCCTTCCAGGTCGGCGCGGTGAACGCCGCCGTCACCGAGACCGGCGCCGAGCCGAGCTTCTCGCCGCCCTCCCCGCCGTGCACGCCCGACCAGGTGCCGGGCCAGCCGGCCGCCCCGGTGACGACGTTCGGCGACCAGGAGCTCCACGTGCGCTGGACGCTCCCGGCGAACGAGGGCAGCCCGATCCAGAAGCTGATCCTCACCAACACCACGAGCGGCGAGCGCAAGGAGCTCGGCCCCACGATCACCGAGCACACCTGGACCGGCCTCGAGAACGGCACCAACGTCCGCTTCACCCTCACCGCCGAGAACGCGCTCGGCCGAGGCCCGGCCAGCCCGCCGTCCACCGGCGACGGCACCCCCGCCGGCCCGCCCGGCCAGCCGGCCGTGCCGGACGCCTCGCCCACCATCGGCGCTCGCGACGGGTTCCTCGACGTGCGGTGGACGTGGTCGTCCAGCCAGGACAACGGCGACGCCGTGCGGCGCTTCCGGGTCACGTCGTTCCGCAACGGCGCCCGCGACAGCCAGGTGGTCGTCAACGACCCGCAGGCCCGCCGGCAGACGTTCCAGACCGAGAACGGGGTCGAGTACCGCTTCACCGTGGAGGCCGAGAACAAGGCCGGTTGGTCCCAGCCGAGCCCCCAGTCGCCGGCCGCGGTCTCCGCCGGCAAGCCGCTCGGGTCGCACACCGTGCAGGCCACCGAGGGCGACACGCAGACCACGCTCACCCTCGGCGGCTCGGTCGACGACAACGGGGCAGCCATCACCCGCTACGAGTACGACGTCAACGGCAACGGGAACTGGCAGCGGCTCCGGGACGACCGGCGGATCACCGGCCTCACCAACGGGCGCGACTACCGCTTCCGGGTGCGGGCCGTGAACAGCGAGGGCGCGGGCCCGGCGAGCAGCCCGAGCAACACGATCCGCCCCTACGGCAAGCCCACCACGCCGAACGTGTCCCGCTCGGTCGAGGGCACGCGGATCAACTGGACCTGGACGGCGTCGGACGGCAACGGCCGGCCCATCGACCACTACCAGTACAGCCTCGACGGCGGCGCCTGGCAGAACACCCAGAGCCGCTCGTTCTCGAGGACGTTCGCGCCGGACACCAGCCACACCCTCCGGGTGCGGGCGGTCTCCACGGCACCCGACCCCGACCGCCGCATCAGCGGCATCGGCTCGGCCACCGGCCGCACCGCGGCGCCGAGCGTCGAGGCCTTCCGCACCGGCACCACCTCGTGCGACACGGCGCCCGGGTCGACGTGCACCGAGTACAACGTCCGGGGCAGCGGCTTCCGACCGGGCATCACGGTCACGGCGTACTGCCAGTTCGACAACGGCTACGGCTGGGGCCCGGCCCAGTACCCGCACTCGGCGCAGGTCCGCAGCGACGGCACCTTCACCGGCAACAGCTCCTGCCACGTCGGCACCAACACCTACCTGCGCTACCAGGTCCGGGCCGACGGGAAGACCTACTACACCCAACGCGTCACGAAGTGAGCCACCCCGCATGACGATCCAGCACGACCAGGCGACGTGGTTCGCCGACACCTTCGACCAGCTCGTCGCCAACGTCGACGTGGCCATCAAGGGCAAGGCGCACACCATCCGCCTGGCGCTCGCCTGCATGCTCACCGGCGGGCACCTGCTGCTCGAGGACGTGCCGGGCACCGGCAAGACCGTGCTCGCCAAGTCGATCGCCAACACGGTGCAGGGCACCAGCTCGCGCATCCAGTTCACGCCCGACCTGCTCCCGTCCGACGTCACCGGCGTCACCATCTACAACCAGCAGACCGGCCGCTTCGACTTCCACCCGGGCCCGGTCTTCGCCAACGTCGTGCTCGCCGACGAGATCAACCGGGCGTCGCCGAAGACGCAGTCGGCGCTGCTCGAGGTGATGGAGGAGGGCCGGGTCACGGTCGACGGCGTCCGGCACGACACCGGCACGCCGTTCCTCGTCATCGCCACCATGAACCCGGTGGAGCAAGCCGGCACGTACGCGCTCCCCGAGGCCCAGCTCGACCGGTTCCTCATGAAGACCTCGCTCGGCTACCCGGACCACCAGACCACGGTGCAGCTCCTCGCCGACGCCGCCAACCGGGCGCGCGACAGCCACGTCGAGCCGCTCATCACCGCCGACGCCGTCGCCCAGATGACCGACCTGGCGGCGACGGTCCACACCGACACCTCCGTGCTCGAGTACGTGAGCCTCATCGCCGAGGCCACCCGCCGGCACCCCGAGGTTGCCCTCGGCGCCAGCATGCGCGGCTGCCTGTCGTACGTGCGGGCGGCGAAGACGTGGGCGGCGGCGCAGGGGCGCACCTACGTGACGCCCGACGACGTGAAGGTGCTCGCCGTCCCCGTGCTCGGCCACCGCATCCTGCTCACGCCCGACGCGCAGTTCAACGGGGTGACGACCGAGCAGGTCCTCGCCCAGGTGCTCGCCGAGATCGCCCCGCCCACCGAGCGGGGCGCGGCCACCGCCTGAACATGGACGCCCTCCGCCGCGCCCTCGCCCCGATCACGTCCCTCGGCTGGACCATCGCCGCCATCGGTGCGGCCGCCTGGTGGTTCGGCGCCCGCCTCGGCTGGGAGGAGCTGCTCATCCTCGCCGGGGCGTGCATCGTCGCCCTCGGCCTCGCCGTGGCCTCCACGGTGGGGCGCCTCGCGCTGGACATCGACGTCGACGTCGAGCCGCGGCGCGTCGTCGTGGGCGACGACGCGGTGGGCCGCGTCGAGGCAACCAACCGCCGGGGGCGCCGGTCGCTGGGCGCGCGCGTCGAGGTGCCGGTCGGGGCCGGCGTGGCCGCGTTCGAGGTCGGCACCTTGGCAGCCGGCGACCGCTGGGAGGAACCGTTCGTGGTGCCGACCCACCGGCGCTCCGTCATCGCCATCGGCCCGGCCCGCAGCGTGAAGGGCGACCCGCTGGGCATCGCCCGGCGGGAGGTCGTGTCCGGCGGCGAGGTGCTGCTGCACGTCCACCCGCGCACGGCGGTGCTCCCGTCCGTGGCCGCCGGCTGGATCCGCGACCTCGAGGGCCGCACCACCAACGACCTGTCCACCAGCGACGTGGCGTTCCACACGCTGCGCGAGTACACGCCGGGCGACGACCGCCGGCACATCCACTGGCGCACCACCGCCCGGCTCGGGACCCTGATGGTCCGCCAGTTCGTCGACACCCGCCGGTCGCACCTGGGGCTGGTGCTGTCCACCGACCGCAGCGACTGGGCGAGCGACGACGAGTTCGAGCTGGGCGTCTCGGTGCTCGGCTCGCTCGGGCGCACCGCGCTGCTGGAGGAGCAGGAGGTGACGACGGTGAGCGGGGCGCACCCGATCCCGTCGATGACGCCCACGATGCTCCTCGACGCGCTCTGCTCGGTCGAGCGGGAGCCGGACGGCCTGCCGCTGCGCGGCCTGGCGGTGCGATCCCTGCACTTCACCCGGGCGGCGAGCGTGGTCGCGCTGGTCGTCGGCTCGGCTGTCGACCCGGCCGCGGTCCGCGCCGCCTGCGAGCACTACGGCCGCGACGTCAACGTGCTCGCCGTGCGGTGCCGGCCCGGTGCCGAGGCCTCGCGCCGCCGGATCGGGAACGTGTCGATGATCGAGGTGGGCCGCCTCGACGACCTGGCCCGCGTGCTCGCCGTGGTGGGCGCCGCCTGATGGCCGACGTGCGCGGCGCGCTGCGCCCCTCGCGCGCCGACCTCGTCGACGTCGCGCTCGGCTCGCTCCTGGCGGTGCTCGGCGTGGTCGGCTTCCGGACCACCTTCGCGGGTGGCGAGGAGCTCGTCGTCGGCGTCCCGGCCGTGCTGGTGGGCGCCGCGGTCGGCTACGCGCTGGTGAAGCTGCGGGTCCCCCTGCTGGCCGGCGTGGCGGCGGCCACCGTCGTGTTCTTCGTGCTGGGCGGTCCGCTGGCCCTGCGCCACCGCGCCGTCGCCGGCGTCCTCCCGTCGGCGGACGCCGTCTCCGGCCTGGCGGACGGGCTCATCAACGGCTGGATCCGCCTGCTGACCACCCTGCCGCCGGCCGGCGAGGCCGGCGACCTGCTGGCCATCCCCTACCTGTGCGGCTTCGCGGGCGGGGCGGTGGCGGTCGCGCTGGCCCTGCGGTTCCCGGCCCGGGCCTGGTGCGTCCTGCCGCCGACGGCCGTGCTCGTGGTCAGCGTGCTGATGGGCACGAAGCGGCCGGCGTCGCTGCTGCTGCAGGGCGCCGCGTTCGCTGCCCTCACGATCGCGTGGGTGGCCGCCCGCCACCACCGCGGGCGGATGGTGACCAGCACCGCCACCTCCCGCAGCCGGCTGGCGACGGCCGGCGGGCTGCTCGCCGTGTCGGCCGTGGGCGGGTTCTTCGTCGGCCCGCTCCTGCCGGGGGCCGACACCGACGACCGCTACGTGCTGCGCCAGGACGTCGAGCCGCCCTTCGACCCGCTGACCGAACCCAGCCCCCTCGCGTCGTACCGGAACTACACCGACCAGGACGAGCGCGAGGACCCGGTGCTCACCGTCTCAGGACTGCCCGACGGCGCCCACCTGCGCATCGCCGCCATGGACTCCTACAGCGGCACCGAGTGGGAGGCCACGGGCGACGGATCGGTGCTGGCCGGCGAGTACCTGCGGGTCGGCGCCGAGATCCCCGCCGAGGTCGACGGCCCCGAGCGGGAGGTCACGGTCGAGGTCCACGAGCCCGAGGGCGTGTGGGTGCCGCTGGCCGGCGACGTCACCGGCCTCGACTTCGTCGGGCCCCGGGGCGGCGTGCTCGACGACGAGGTCCGGGTCTCCATCCAGACCGACACCGCGGCCGTGCCGCGCGAGCTGCAGGCCGGCGACCGCTACCGGTTCACCGCCCGGTTCGTCGACCTCCCCGCGGAGGACGTCCTCGTCGAGACCCCCCTCGACAGCCGGTTCGACCGGGTCGAGGCGGTCGACCTCCCCACGGAGTTCGTCAGCCGGGCCTCGGAGTGGGCCCGCAACCAGCCCACCCCGTACGCCGAGATGGCGGCCATCGCCGAGGGGCTGCGCACCGAGGGTGCCTACACCGACGGCGGCGAGGACGCGAACCCGGTGAGCCCGCCCGGCCACAGCCTGCGCCGCCTGCTCGACTTCATCAGCATCGAGCAGCCCTACGGCAACGGCGAGCAGTTCGCCGCCGCCCAGGGCCTGCTCGCCCAGGCGCGCGGCGTGCCCGTGCGGGTCGCCATGGGCTTCGTCAACGAGCGGGGCGAGGACGAGGTCACCTTCCGCGGCGAGGACATCGAGGCGTGGATCGAGGTGCCGGTGGCCGGGGTCGGCTGGGTGCCGGTCGACGGCACGCCACCGGAGGACCAGCTGCCCGACCCGATGAAGCAGCCGCGCTCGAAGACCGACAACCCCGAGCCGCAGCCGCCGCCGCCCACCACCGTGCCGCCGCCCACGTCGATCCCCGACGAGCTCGACCCCGAGGAGCCCGAGGAGGAGGACGAGGACGACGACGGCGCCGGCGGGATCCCCGGGTGGGTCGTCGCCGCCGGCGCAGTCGTCGGGCTCCCCGCCGTGCTCGTCGGCGGACCGGCCCTCGCCATCGTCGGCCTGAAGCGCCGGCGCCGCGCCCGCCGGCGCACCCGGGGGACGCCGTCCCAGCGCGTGGCCGG
>DASTYO010000034.1:0-28129 GCA_035764875.1 Acidimicrobiales bacterium
GATGCACGCGCTGCCTGGGACGAGGTGGGCGACCGGCTCTCGGCGCTCGCCCTGAAGCTGAAGCTCCACGCCGAGGAGGAGCTCTCCGATGAGGAGCTGCGCGAAAAGTGCGGCTTCGACAAGCTGGCGAAGAGCGTCCAGGAGACCTTCGACGCCCTCGGCGACGCCATGGAGGACGATGCCGTCCGGACCGACGTCCGTGACGCCGGCCGGGCCTTCGTCGACGCACTCGACGCCACCGTGCGCCAGGTGCGCCGCACCGTCGCCGGATCCTGACCCAGGTTGTGTCGGCCGCCCGTCGTGGCTACATTCATCAGTCCGCCGCGGGGTGGAGCAGTCTGGTAGCTCGTCGGGCTCATAACCCGAAGGTCGCGGGTTCAAATCCCGCCCCCGCCACCAACGAAACCGCAGGTCTGAGCCGGTGCAGCAGCACCGGCTCTTCTGCTGTCTGGGCCGCTTTCTAACGGATCTTCTAACGGATGTGTGCGGTCCCGGTAGATGCTTTCCAGGTGGCTCCGGTAGCTGGGTGACACTTTTGGGACGCGGGTCCGGTACGTGGGCGACAGTGGCTCCGGTAGGTGTGTTCCACTCGGCTGGCTGACGGGCTGTGCTTCTGGTTCGACGTTGTCGGGCTGGGAGGGTCGTCGTGTTGGTGGAGCTGAATGTCGTGGAGCAGCGATACGCCGCGGTGCTCGAGGTGCTCAACGACGGGGTGAGCGTGACCGAGGCCGCTGCTCGGGCGGGCGTGACCCGCCAGACGGTCCAGCGCTGGCTGCGCCGGTACGCGTCTGACGGGCTGGCCGGGCTGGTCGACCGATCGTCGGTGCCGGCGTCGTGTCCGCATCAGATGGCCCCGGCGGTCGAGGCCCGGATCGTGGCGTTACGCCTGGAGCATCCGGGCTGGGGTCCACGGACGTTGGGTCATCAGCTCGGCCGGGAGGGGTTCGATCCGGTGCCGGGGCGGTCGTCGATCTATCGGTGCCTGATCCGACACCAGCTGATCGAGGTCGAGCCCCGGCGGCGCAAGAAGGCCGACTACAAGCGTTGGGAGCGGTCGCGGGCGATGGAGCTGTGGCAGATGGACGTCGTGGGCGGCGTGCAGCTGGCTGACGGGTGGAAGGCGTCGATCGTGTCGGGGATCGACGACCACTCGAGGTTCGTGGTCTCGGCGCACGTGGTCCGGCGGGCGACGGCGAAGCCGACCTGTGATGCGTTGGCCAAGGCGATGCGGGCCCATGGCGTGCCGGCGGAGATCCTCACCGACAACGGCAAGGTGTTCACGGGACGGTTTGGGCCAGGGAAGGGTGAGGTGCTGTTCGACCGGATCTGCCGGGAGAACGGCATCCGGCACCTCCTGACGGCGCCTCGATCGCCGACCACGACGGGGAAGATCGAGCGGTGGCACAAGACGCTGCGCCGGGAGTTCCTCGACGGGAAGGTCTTCGTCGACCTCGATGACGCCCAGGCGCAGCTGGACGCGTGGGTCGAGCACTACAACCACGACCGTCCGCATCAGGGCATCGGGATGGTGGCGCCGTGGGAGCGGTTCCGGCTCGCCGATCCGGACGCGTTCGTCGACGACGCCGAGCCCGGCGCGCCGGCACCGACGGCGACTCGCCGGGTGGGGTCGACGGGCAAGATCAGCTTCGCCGGCACCTTGTACGGGGTTGGCGTGTGGCTGTCGGGCGAGGCCGTCGAGGTGGCGGTCGAGGACGGGGTGGTGTCGATCAGCCACCGGGGCGTGCTCGTGCAGACGCATGCGCAGCGGCACCGCCCGGACAAGGAGCTCGCCGCGCTGACCCGCAAGTCGAAGGCGCGAGTGGCTCGGCCGCGGCAGCCGACGGTCGGCCAGAGCGTCACTCGCAAGGTCGAGGTCTCTGGGACCATCAGCTTCGCCGGTCATGCGTATCGGGTCGGCAAGGCCCATGCTCGCCGTCAGGTGCAGGTCGCGATCGTGGGCGAGGTCGTGGAGATCTCCGCCGGCGGTCAGGTCCTCAAGACGCATCCGATCCGCCACGACCGCTCCCGCGAGCACGGCGCCTTCGCGAATGCCGGCGGCCGGCCCTCGAGGATCAACGCCGCCTAACCCTCACCGGGGTGGAACACAGGTGGCGGAGCCACGGTGGAACACGGGTACCGGGACTTGACATAGATCGGCACTGCGGGACCCGGGCCGCTGTTCCGGCGCAGCTCGTGATCGACAACCCGCTGGCGGTGGGAGAGACTCCTGCTCATGGTTGATCCCCTGGGGGTGAGCCAGCAGATCGACGAGGCGACCGAGCGCTTCGTCGTCGAGCTGGTTGGTGTCGACAGCCGGGCATGGACGACCAGGCCTGAGCCTGATCGATGGAGCCTGAGTGAGGTCCTCGAGCACGTCGCGCTCGTCAACCGGAACGTCGTCGGGAGACTGGACGCGCTCGGACCGATCGACACAACACCTGACATCACCGACGAGGAGATGCCCTACCTCTTCTACAACGCAGTGGAACCGCCAAACGTCGCACGGCCCTCCGGGACCTGGACGGA
This sequence comes from Acidimicrobiales bacterium, assembly GCA_035764875.1. Taxonomy (GTDB): domain Bacteria; phylum Actinomycetota; class Acidimicrobiia; order Acidimicrobiales; family Salinilacustritrichaceae; genus Salinilacustrithrix. The sequence continues at coordinate 2,527 of DASTYO010000034.1, forward strand.
TGTCGACGAGGGCGTCCAACAGCTCCGCGCGTCGGCGAGCGCGCTCGTCGCCTGGGCCGACGCCGCCACGGTCGATCTGCGCTCGCATGGCTTCCCGCATCCGGCGTTCGGGGTGCTCGATGGTGCTCAGTGGCTTCGCTTCTCCGCCGTGCACACCTGGCGCCACCGCTCCGAGCTCCTGGCCGTGCGACGGTCGATCGGCTGATGGGCCTCCGTGTCGTGGGAGCCGGCCTCGGCCGGACCGGTACCAACTCGCTGAAGCTGGCCCTGGAGCACCTGCTCGCCGGTCGAGTGCACCACATGTACGAGGTGTTCGCCGAGGGCGACCGGCAGTTCGAGCTCTGGCGCGCCGCGGCAGGAGGTGCGCCGTACGAGGAGTGGGGCGTCGCGCTCGACGGGTTCGTCGCCTCGGTCGACTGGCCGTCCTGCCGCTGGTACGAGCAGCTGGCCAGCGAGAACCCCGAGGCAGTCGTCGTGCTGTCCGTACGGGAGAGCGCCGAGGCCTGGTGGCGGAGCGCCGATCGGACGATCTTCGAGAACCTTCGCTCCGGCGACCCGGACTCGCCGGGCCTCGAGATGATCCGCACGCTGGTCCGAGGCCACATCGGGAGCTACGAGGACGCGGCTGTCGCCAAGGCCGCCTACGAGCGCCACAACGCCGAGGTCATCGAGCGCACGCCGCCCGATCGCCTCGTCGTCTGGCAGCCCGAGGACGGGTGGGGACCGATCTGCGCCGCCCTCGACGTTCCGGTTCCCTCGGAGCCATTCCCCCGGACGAACACCAGCGAGGAGTTCCGCGCCCGGTTCGGGTGGGACTAGCCAGCACTCGACGGTGATGGGAGCCCACCCGAAAACGCACTCGTCAGGTTCGTGGTCGCAGCCTCACTCGACGACGATCTCGGATCCGGTCGTCCGCATGAGGGCGAAGCGGCGGGGGCCCGGTCGCCCCGACGCGGCTCGGATCGGAACGTCCGCGTCGCCCACCCAGTCCTGCAGCTGGGTCGCGTCGCCTCCGTACTCGATCCAGGCGATGCCGGCGACGGGCCCTACGGCGTACTGCGGGTCCATCTCCTCGTTCGCACCCTGCCAGTCGATGAAGAACGGCATGTCTGGCCGTTCCTCGGGGACGGTCCGGCGGAACCGGAGCACATAGCGGTCGGTGAGCATGGAGGCGACCTGCTTGGCGGTGGGCATCGACTCGATGACGGCCCGCTGCTCCTGCGCGGACCGGCGGAGCACTTCGTCGTCGACCAGGCGCTCGGCGGCCGCCCGCGCGGATGCTTCCGTGCAGTCCTCGGGTCGCATGACGAACCCGAACCCTGCACGTTCTGCGGCGGCGGCGTTGGGTGCATGGTCGGCCTACCGGCCGGTTGTTCCGTCCAGGAGCTCTCGCAGGATGTCTGCGTGACCTGCATGACGCGCTGTCTCCTCCAAGAGATGCGTCAGGACCCACCGGAGGTCCACCATCGACTCGGCCCCCACGTCTTCGCAGTGGTCGTCGAGTGACGCCGCGTCGGCAACGGCATCCACCGTGTCCCACGCCGCCCGGTACGCGCGCACCACGGAGTCGATCGTGTCGGTCGCTCCGAGCGCGTCATCGGGTAGGGCGACGTCGTGTCCAGCGAACCGCTGGCAGACCCAGAGCAGCTCAGCCCTCGCGAGGTGCTTGATGATCCACAACAGCGACGTGCCGCTCGGCACCAGCACACGGCGAGCTTCATCATCGGTGAGGCCATCGAGCTTCCGTACGACGGACTCCCTCTGATACTGGGTCAGAAGGCGAACCGTACGCCGCTCCCCGCCAGCCGTGAGTCGCGGAGGCTTCACGTCGGCCACGGCTGACACCCTAAACAGCGTTGGTGTGCCGAAGCGCCGCCGGCACCGGACTTCCCGTCGTTGGCCGACGCGCCCCGGCCCCCACCGCGAGCTGGATCATCGACGTGGAGACCGGGGCGGTCGACGACGTCCCCCACGACGAGATCCCGCCCCAGCCCTCGACCGAGCCCACCGACTCGACCGGGCCCGATGGTGAAGTCGTCACCAGCGAGTCCACCCAGGGCACGCTCACGATGACCATGAAGACGAGCGATGGCACCCGCACGCTGCTCGAGGTCGGCGCCCCCGACACCTACACCTTCGGCAGCCCAACCTGGAGCGCTGACGGCGCCTGGTCCATCGTGAAGGACGACCTCGACCGCCTTCTCCTCGTGACCACGGCCGACCCGTCGACGACCCGCGTCCTCGTGGACGGTGGCTACGCCCCGGCCATCACCGATGCCGAGCTGCTCAGCGGCAGCTGACCCGCAGGCGCCGGCGAACGCCCCGATGACGCAGGACGCGCAGGGGGTCAGGGGTTCGAATCCCTCACGGCCCACTCGGAACGCCCAGGTCAGCCGGCCTGGGCGTTGTCGCGCCAGGTGCGAGGCGGTCGGGACCTTCGACCCGGTTGACGGAGGGGCTTGCGAGGTGCAGGGTGGTGGAAGGAGTTGCGAGATGTGAGAGGGAGCCCCTCGGGGCTGAGAGGCTGGATGAACGTCCAGTGACCCCTACCACCTGATCCGGACAATGCCGGCGTAGGGAGATCATCTCGCAACCCCCTTTCGCGTCTGGGGTCGGGGAGCGGTCCGGTCAGCCGCCGTCCGAGCCCAGGTCGGCGAACCGGGTGCGCAGGTCGCGCTTGAGGATCTTGCCGCTCGGGTTCTTGGGCAGCTCGTCGACGATCACCACGTGCTTCGGCGCCTTGTAGCCGGCGAGCCGCTCGCGGGCGTGGGCCACCAGCTCCTCGGCCGTGGCGGAGGCGCCGTCGCGCAGGACGACCGTGGCCGTCACCGCCTCGATCCACTTGGCGTCGGGCACGCCGAACACCGCCACCTCGGCGACGGCGGGGTGCTCGAACAGGCACTCCTCCACCTCCTTGCTGGCCACGTTCTCGCCGCCGGTCTTGATCATGTCCTTCTTGCGGTCGACGACCGTGAGGTAGCCGTCCTCGTCCATCACGCCGAGGTCGCCCGAGTGGAACCACCCGTTGCGGAACGCGTCGGCGGTCTTCTCCGGGTCGTTCCAGTAGCCGAGCATGGCGTGCGGGCTGCGGTGGACGATCTCACCCATCTCGCCGCGGGGCAGCTCGACGTCGTCGTCGTCGACGATGCGGGTCTCCACGTTCAGCGTGGCCACGCCGGCGGACCCCGCCCGCGAGACCTGCTCGTGCGGCTTGAGGATGGTGGCCAGCGGCGCCATCTCGGTCTGCCCGTAGAAGTTCCACAGCGACACGTCCGGCAGCCGCTCGCCGAGCTCGCGCAGCACCTCGATCGGCATGATCGACGCGCCGTAGTACCCCTTGCGCAGCGACGACAGGTCGTGCTGCTCGAACGCCTCGGACCGCAGCAGCGAGATCCACACGGTGGGCGGGCAGAACAGCTTCGTGGCCCGCTCGCGCTCGATGGCGGCGCAGATCAGCGCCGGGTCGGGCCGGGGGAGGACGACGCTCGTGGCGCCCACGTACACGTCGGGGGTCAGGAAGCAGTGCAGCTGGGCGCAGTGGTAGAAGGGCAGCGAGTGGATCTCGACGTCGTCCTCGGTCATGCCGCCCTCGACGATGCAGCTGACGTACTGGGCGATCAGCGACCGGCTCGTGAGGGTCACGCCCTTCGGCCGTGACTCCGTGCCGCTGGTGTACATGAGCTGGATGGGGTCGTCGTCGGCCACGTCGACCTCGGGGGTCGAGTCGTCGTCGTACGCCGCCCACACCCCCAGCACGTCGTCCCAACCATCGGGCCGGCTGCCGGCGGCCGGCTCGCTCGTGATCCACCCTCGCACCCGCGCCGGCGAACCGCTGCCCCGCTCCCACGCCTGGGCCATGGTGTCGGCGAGCACGTCCTCGGCGATGAACCCGACCGGCTCGGCATGGCCGACGATGTAGGCGAGCTCGTCGGCGTTGAGCATGAAGTTCGCGGGCACGGAGATGGCGCCGAGCTTCGCCAGCGCGAAGTAGCAGAGGATGAACTCCCGGCTGTTGTGGGCGAACAGCATCACGCGGTCGCCCCGGGTCACGCCTCGGGCGGCGAGCGCGTTGGCCACCCGGTTCACGACCCGGTCCAGCTCGGCGAACGTGTCGACGGTGTCGCCCCACACGAGCGCGCGGTGGTCGGGCCGCCGCTTCGCCGTGCGGTGCAGCAGGTCCCCGATGCCGTGCCGGCGTGCGGTGCTGACGAGCTCGTCGGTCGTTCCCATCCTGGTCCCCCTTCGTCGTGGTGCGTCGGGGGCCGATCCTGTCGGCGCGAGCTCGAACCGTCAACCGGCGCGGCCGGCCGTGCCGCTACTCCACGACCCGCAGGGTGCCGGGGATGTCCATGCGACGCAGTCGCCGGACGGTGAGCAGCGGGGCGATGCTCACCGCGAGCACGCCGAGCACCGCGGCCGTGAGGATCGTGTCGGTCGCGACCACGACGTCCAGCCCCATCTCCGGCATCGTGCGCCCCCAGATGGAGGCGACGATCCAGCGGACCACGAGGGAGCCGGCCGCCACCCCGGCGAGCGTGCCGAGCACGCCGATGATGACGCCCTCGGCGGTCTCGAGGCCGAGGACGCGACGCAGGCGGAGGCCGAAGGCGAACAGCGTCGCCCGCTCCCGCGCCCGCTCCTCGGCGTTGATGCTCGTGGCGTTGTAGGCGATCAGCACGGCGAGGAACAGGATGAACAGCTGGAGCACCTGGAAGACGGCGGTGAAGTCCTCGATGCTGTCCTCGACGATGGTGGCGGTGACGGCCACCGGCTGCACCGACGCCACCCCGGGCAGCTCGAACAGCTGCCGCTCGACGTCGTCCGGGGTGAGGCCTGCGGCGGGCAGCACGTCCAGCGCGTTCGCCACGCCGGCGACACCGAACGCGTCGAGCTGCGACCGGTCGAGGTAGGCGTCGAACCGGAACGGGCTCGGGTGGACGCCCGCCACCGGCAGCGCCGTGCGGACCAGCTGGAACCCGTCGCCCACGCGAGCCGGGTGCTCCAGCGTCACCTGGTCGCCCACGTCCACCCCCAGGTCCTCGGCCGCCTTGCGGGCGAGGACGATGCCGCTCCGATCCTCGGGGAGCGCGCCACGCTCGAACGTCGGCGCCCACAGCTCGCTGTCGAGGTCGCGCACCTCGAGGTACACCTCGACGTCGTCGACGTCAGGGGCGGACAGCGTCCCGCCGACCCGGAGCACCGGCTCGACCCGGCCGACGCTGGAGGCGCGCTCGACGGCCGCCACCTCCGGTCCGCTGTCCGGCACGAACCCGTCGAGGCTGACCGCCACCCGGTCCGGGTGGTCGCCGAGCAGCTCGGCCTCGTTGCGGTCCATGGCCGCGCTGAAGGAGTCGAGCATCCCGAAGGTGGCCACCAGCGTGGCGATGGCGGCGCCGATGCCGAGCGCGGTGAGCACGGTGCGGCGGGGCGTGCGCAGGACGTTCCCCAGCGGCATGCGGCGGAACGCGCTCACCGGCCACGGCAGGCGCCGGAGCAGCGGGGCGAGGCCGCTGCGGGCCGACCGGTGCGCGGTGCTGATCGCGTCCACCGGCATCACCCGCACGGCCCGCCACACCGGCCAGGTGGTGGCCACGAGCGGCAGGACGAACCCGATCGCTGCCCCCTCGAGGAACGGGCCCAGCTGGAAGCCGGTGTGCCACACGGGCAAGGGCAGCATCGACGTGTACACCGGGCGCAGCCCGGCCATCACCAGCAGGCCGACGAGGAACCCGAACACCGCGCCGAGCAGCGCGATCTGGGCGCCCACGAGCAGCGGGCGCAGCGCCAGGCGCCCGCGCGACCACCCGAGCGCCATGCCGATGCCGATCTCCCGCCGCTGCGCCTCCACCATCCGGCTGGCCAGGTTGAACGCCCCGAACGTGGCGCCGGCCAGGATGAGGCCGGCGAAGACGTTCCAGAACTGGCCGTCGGACTCGATGTCGTCGTAGAGCATCCGGTACGCCGGCTCGTCCTCGGTGCGCATCACGGTCACGCCGAGCCCCACGTCGGAGGAGGCGAACGCCGCCTCCACCGCCCGGGCCGCCGCCTCCTGGTCGACGCCGGGGCGCAGGCGCAGCACCAGGTCGTTGACCCGGCCGGGCCGACCGGCGAGGTCCTGGGCCGTCTCGAGCGAGGTGAACAGCGCGGCGAAGTTCGCCTCGGCGAAGAAGCCGCCCTCCTCGGTCATCACGAAGAAGTACTCCGGCTGCATGGCGAGCCCGGCGGTGCGGACCGAGCGGTTCCCGGCCACGCGCAGGTCCCGCTGGGGATCGAGGTCGTAGAAGGTGGCGAAGCTGCGCTCGAGGAGGACCACCGGACGGCCGGCGTCGTCGGGGGTGAGCGTGCGGCCCTCGCCCTCGCGCACCGCGGCCCCGTTCACGTGGGGACCGCCATCGGCGAGGTCCATGCCGATGATCCGCCCGGGCACCAGGATCGCCTCGTCCGTGGTCGAGGCATCGACCTGGGTGGGCGCCACGAGCCGCTCCTCGGCGACGTCGACGATCCCCGGGTCGGGGAGCCGCTCGAGGGTGGCGAGCATGTCGCCACGGGCCGCGTCCGCCCCCTCTGAGGCCTTCACCCGCAGGTCGTACATGTGCAGCAGCTCGAAGGACGCGTCGTTCGACTCGTACCGCCACGTCGCCGTGCTCCCGAGGGCGGAGTACGCCCCCGTGCCGATGGCGACGACGAGGGCGATCGCCACCACCATGGGCCAGCGCCGGCGGAGGTCCCGTGCCGCCCAGCGCAGGGTGGTGAGCGCGCCCATCTCCGCCTACCAGTGCAGGTCGCTGATGGGCGCCCGCCCGCCGGGCGGGGGTCCGTCGCTGGCGATGCGACCGCTCGACAGCTCGATGACCCGGTCGGCGATCCGCGAGATCTCGCGGTTGTGGGTGACGACGAGCACCGTGCGCCCGGCCTCGGCCTGCCCCCGCAGCAGCTCGAGGATCTGCACGCCGGTGCGGAAGTCGAGGTCGCCGGTGGGCTCGTCGGCCACCAGGAGCGGGTTGCCCGTGGCGAGGGCCCGGGCGATGGCCACCCGCTGCTGCTCGCCGCCCGACAGCTCGCTCGGGTAGTGGTGCAGCCGCTCGGCGAGGCCGACCTGGCCGAGCACATCGGTCGCCCGGCTGCGGGCGTCCCGGGCGGAGCCCCGGATCTCGGCGCCGCACTGCACGTTCTCCAGCGCCGTCAGGGTCGGGAACAGGTTGAAGGTCTGGAAGATGAACGACACGACCTCGCGACGGAACGCGAAGAGGTCTCGCCTGCTCATGCCGGTGATCTCCCGCCCGGCCACCACTGCTCGGCCGGCGGTGGGGGAGTCGAGCGCCCCGATCAGGTTCAGCAGCGTGGACTTGCCGCTCCCGGACGGGCCGAGCACGACCGCGAACTCGCCCTCGTCGACCTCGAGGTCCACGTCGCGCAGGGCGTACACCTCGCTGTCGCCCACCTGGTACCGCCGGGACACCCCCTGGAGCTGGACCATCGTCGGCACGCCCGGGCGGTGCCCCGGGTGCGGCTCGACGGACGTCATCGGCACATCGACGCTCACGGTCGGATCGTCCGCCCCCCGGGCCCCGGCGGACCAGGGTCCAAGGGCCAGGGTGACCCGGGCCACGTCTCAGCCCGGACCGTGCCGGGAACGGACGCTTCGCACCACGAACCGATCGGCCGGACGGCCGGAGGAGATGATGGACATGGGCGACGCCCCGAGCAACAAGGACGAGGCCAAGGGCCGCGTGAAGGAAGCCGCCGGCAGCCTGACCGGCGACGACGACCTGAAGAACGAGGGCAAGGTGGACAAGGCCGTCGGCGGCGTGAAGGACACCGTCGACAAGGCCGCCGACAAGGTCAAGGACGTCTTCCGCAAGGACTGAGCGGGTGACGAGGCGGCTGCCAGCTCCCCTGGAGTGCCGCCTCAGCGCCAGTCCACGACCAAGCGCCCGGCGTGCTCGTGCACGTCGGTGCCGAGCGACGCACACGCGGCCCGGAGCCGGCGGCCGATCCACTCGGCCTCCGGCGGCCGGGCCGCTCGCGTGTGGCCGAAGTCGAGCGCGAGCGGGACCGCCTCCACGCACACGGGCACGGCGCCGTCGAACGTGACGAGCCAGAGCAGGCCGAGGTCGTTGCGCAGGCGCGGGTCGACGGCGTAGTCGTCGATGAAGTCGCCGAGGTCGTACAGCACCCGGTCGGCGACGCCGTGGAAGACGTGGGCCGAGTGGCCCGCCACGAGCGTCGCCCCCGCATCGAGCAGCTGCTGCGCGGCCACCCGGACCTCGCGCAGCGGCTCGGTGACCATGTTCGGGCCCCAGTGCGGGGTGACCAGCACGACGTCGATCGTCGGGTCGCCCGCGAGCTGCTGCACGGCGTCCAGCTCCCAGCTCGGCACGCCGTCGCGCAGGGTGCCGTAGGCGACGCCCGGCCGGTCGCGCCCCGCCGCGAACGCAGCCGGGTGGTCGGTGGCGCCGACGACGCCGAACCGGACCCCGCCGCCCTCCACCACCACGGGCGTCCGGGCGTCGAACACGTCAGCGCCGGCCCCGACGTGGGCGATGCCGACGGCGTCGAGGTGGTCGAGCGTGTCGAGCAGCGCCTCGGCGCCGTAGTCGAGGGCGTGGTTGTTGGCGAGCGTCACGCAGCCGACGCCGAGCAGCTGCAGCGCCTCGAGCGCCCGAGGCGCGGCGCGGAAGAAGAACGGCTTGCGCGGATCCGGCCAGCGCCGGCCCCGGTCCGACACCGCGCACTCGAGGTTGAGCACGAACAGGTCGGCCTCGTGGGCGGCGGCGACGACCGCCTCGTCGAACAGCTCGGCGGGGGAGCGGGTGCGCAGGGCCTCGGCCACGCCCCGGCCGAGCATGGTGTCGCCGGCCAGCGCGAGCTTCACGTCACACCGTGTGCGACGACCGGACGAGGTGGGTGGCGAACCAGTCCCGGGCGGCCTCGGCCGCCGCTTGGAGGGTGCCGGGCTCCTCGAACAGGTGGGTGGCGCCGGGGATGACCGTCAGCTCGCTCTCGCACCGCTCCAGCAGCCGCTGGGCCCGGCGGTTCAGGTCGAGCACCACGTCGTCCCAGCCGCCGACGATGAGCAGCGTCGGCGCCGTGACCTGCGGGAGCCGGGGCGAGGCCAGGTCGGGACGGCCGCCCCGGGACACGACCGCGGCGATGTCGGCCCCCGGCTCGGCGGCGGCCCACAGGGCGGCAGCCGCCCCGGTGCTCGCCCCGAAGTAGCCGACGGGCATGCCGGCCATGCGGGGCTGGTCCCGCAGCCAGGCGGTGGCGCCGACGAGCCGGCGGGCCAGGAGGTCGATGTCGAACACGTTCGCCCGGTCGTGCTCCTCGTCGACCGTGAGCAGGTCGAACAGCAGGGTGCCGATGCCGGCGTCGTTGAGGACGGAGGCCACGTACCGGTTCCGGGGGCTGTGGCGGCTGCTTCCGCTGCCGTGGGCGAACACGACGACGCCGGTGGCGCCCTCCGGCACGCGGAGGTGCCCACCCAGGCGTGCCCGTCCGGCCTGCACCGCCACGTCCTCGTCGACGGGTTCCGTCCGGCGGGTCAGGTCGACGACGGGGGACGGATCGGTCGGGGCCAGGGGAGCACGCGCCAGGCAGTCGACCACCTCCTCGTCGGAGGTCTGGGAGAAGTCGCGGTAGAACTGCCCGATGGCGTAGAAGGGGTCGGGCGTCTCCACGGCCACCAGCTCGTCGGCGTCGCGCCCGAGTCGCCTCGTCCAGTCCGGCGGCGCGACGGGCACGGCGAGCACGATCCTGGCCGCCCCGAGGGCACGGGCGACGTGGCACGCAGCACGCGCGGTCGAACCGGTGGCGATGCCGTCGTCGACGATCACCGCCGTGCGGCCGGCCAGCGGCACCCGTGGGCGGTCGCCGCGGAACCGCTCGGCCCGGCGATCCAGCTCCACCCGTTCGCGGGCCTCGACCTCGTCGAGCTCGCGCGGGCTCACGCGGGCGAGGCGCACGATCTCCTCGTTGATGACGCGGACGTCGTCCTCGCCGATGGCGCCCATCCCGAGCTCGGGCTGGAACGGCACGCCGAGCTTGCGCACGACGATCACGTCCAGGGGGGCGCCGAGCGCCTCGGCGACCTCGAGCGCCACGGGCACGCCGCCCCGCGGCAGGCCCAGCACCACGACCGGCTCCCCGGCGAGGTGGCGCAGGCGGTGGGCGAGCTGGCGCCCGGCATCGGTCCGATCGGCGAAGGTCATGGCACGTACCTCCTCACGCTCCACCGTGTCACGCCAGCCCGCCACGGGCCAGGGTCGTCGGTCCTCGGGCGTGCGGCTGGTGCCGTCGCACCCAACCGCTGAGCCGCCACCCCAGCTCGAGGAGCGCGCAGGCCAGTGCGGCGACGCCGACGCCGGCGAGGAGCACGACCAGCGGCGGCGGCTCGAGGCCGAAGAACGAGCGCAGCGCCGGCACGGCGAGGACGGTGGCGAAGGTGCCGACCATCGCGGCGACGAGCGCCCCGCGCCAGGCGTCGTAGGGCCGGGCCAGGATCCCCAGCACCCAGAGCGCGACCAGGAAGAGGACCACGGTCGCGGTCGTCCGCGCGCCGGCGAGGTCGACGTCGGGCTGGTCCCGAGCCAGCGCGTAGCCGGCGAAGGTGGCGCCGGCGGCCACCGCGCCGGCGGGTACGGCGAAGCGGAGGACGCGTCCGACGAAGCCGGCCCGCATCCGGGTCTCGTTCGGCGCCAGGGCGAGGAAGAACGCAGGGATGCCGATCGTGAGGCTGCTGACGACCGTGAGGTGCCGGGGGTAGAAGGGGAACGGCAGCCGGGCGACACCGACGGCGACGGCCAGCAGGGCGGCGTACACGGTCTTGGTGAGGAACAGGTTCGCGACCCGTTCGATGTTCGCGAGCACGCGGCGGCCCTCGGCCACCACCGCCGGGAGCCGGTCGAAGGCGTCGCCGAGCAGCACGAGCCGGCCGATCGCCCGCGTCGCCGCGCTGCCCGAGCCCATCGCGATGCCGAGGTCCGCCCGCTTCAGGGCGAGCACGTCTTTCACCCCGTCGCCGGTCATGGCGACGACGTGGCCACGGTGCTGGAGGGCCTCGACCATCGCCTCCTTCTGGATGGGGGTGACCCGGCCGAACACGGTGTGCCGCTCGAGGAGCGCGCCGAGCTCCTCGACGTCCTCGGGGAGGTCCCGTGCGTCGACGGGTCCGTCACCGACGTCGATGCCGACGCGCGCGGCGACCGCGGCGACGGTCGCCGGGTGGTCGCCGGACAGCACGCGCAGGTCCACGGCCTCGGCGGCGAACCAGGCCACCGTGCTGGCGGCGTCCGGGCGCAGGCGCTCCTCCAGCTGCAGCAGCGCCCGCGGGCGGATCGGGCTCGGCACCCGGTCGCCGTCGAGGGCGTCCGCGTCGGCGACGAGCAGCACCCGCCGGCCGGTGGAGGCCGCCGCCACCGTGCGGTCGAGCACGGTCCGCCCCGCTGGACCGCTCGACGCGAGCAGCACGTCGGGCGCGCCGAGGAACCAGACGCCGTGGTCGCCGGCATCGACGGCGCTCCACTTCGTCGCCGATGAGAACGGGATCCACCGGTGCAGGGGCCAGCCCGGCGGCGCTGCGACCTCGGCGAGCGCGCGGAGGCTGGCGTTGGGTGACGGGTCCGCCGCCGCCAGGGCGCCGATCGCCTGCTCCACGTCCCGGTCGTCCCGGCCGAGCAGCTCCACGTCGGTGACGGTGAGGTGCCCGTCGGTCAGCGTGCCCGTCTTGTCGAGGCACAGCACGTCCACCCGGGCCAACCCCTCGATCGCGGCGAGCTCGTTGACCAGCACGCCACGCCGGCCCACCCGCACCACACCGACGGCGAAGGCCACGCTGGTGAGGAGGACGAGGCCCTCGGGGACCATGCTGCCCACGCCCCCGACCGAGCTCCGCACCGCCTCGGGCACGGAGTCACCCACGACGAGCTGGCTGCTCACCAGCAGGACCGCCGCCGGGACGAGCACGAAGGTCACGCCTCGCAGGATCCGGTCGATCCCGGCGCGCAGCTCGGACCCGACCAGCTCGAACCGTCGGGCCGCCCGACCGAGGCGCGCGGCGTAGGCGTCCTCGCCGACGCGGGTCGCTCGCACGTGCGCCGCGCCGCCGGCGACGAAGCTGCCGGAGAGCACCTCGTCGCCCGCCTCCCGGCGGACCGGCTCGGACTCCCCGGTGAGCAGCGATTCGTCGACGTCGAAGGCCACCGCGTCGACCACCACCCCGTCGACCACGACCTCGTCCCCGGCTCGGAGCCGGAGGAGGTCGTCCAGGACGACGTCGTCACGTGGGATCTCGACGGCGGTGCCGTCGCGCACCACCGTCGCCCGCGTGGCGGCGACGAGGGCGAGCCGGTCGAGGGTGCGCTTCGCCCGCACCTCCTGGACGATGCCGATCAGGGTGTTGCTGACCAGCACGATGCCGAACAGCGCGTCCTGCGGGGGGCCGACCACCAGGATGACGACCAGCAGCGTGCCGAGGATGGCGTTGAAGCGGGTGACGACGTTGGCGCGCACGATCTCGCGCGTCGACCGGCTGGTCGTGTCGGGCAGGGCGTTCGTCTGCCCCGCCTGCACCCGGGCGGCGACCTCCGCGGCGCGCAGGCCTTGTCCCGCCGGCCGGACACCGGCACCCGCGTCGACGGCCGACGGCGGCGCGTCCATGCCGGGATCGTCCTCCGGGGCCGCCGGGCCGAGCCAGGGGCCTGCGGCACATCGCCACGGGATGGGCTGCGGCGGCATGGCTCGCTTGGCAAGGTGGGCGCCATGACCTCCGGACCCGCGGCCTCGGCCAGCGCCGTGCTCGACCACATCGCCCCCGGCACCAACGTGATCGTCCCGCTGGCCAACGGCGAGCCCGTGCACCTCCTCGACGCCCTCCAGGAGCACGCCGACGGCCTCGACCGCGTCACCGTCCACCAGATGCACGGCCTGCACGACCGGCCGTTCCTGCACGGCTCGCACCGCGGCCGGTTGGAGTACCGGGCGTACTTCCTGTCGCACATCACCCGGAAGGCGTTCCACGAGGGCGGCCTCGACCTCGTGCCGTGCCACTTCTCCGAGGTGCCCCAGCTGCTCGCCGAGCTCACCGGGCCCAAGGTCGTGCTCGCCGCGGCGTCGCCGATCGACCGCCACGGGTGCTTCTCCCTCGGCACGAACGCCGACTACGTGGCGTCGTTCATCGGGAAGGTCCCGTTCTTCCTCGAGGCCAACGCGCAGATGCCGCGGACCTTCGGCCGCAACCAGCTGCACAAGTCGCAGGTCGCCGGCTGGATCGAGACCGACCACCCGCTGGTGGAGGTGCCGCCCGCCGAGCCCAACGAGGTCGACGACGCCATCGCGGCCCGGGTCGCCGAGCGGATCCCCGACGGCGCCACCATCCAGGTGGGCATCGGCTCGATCCCCAACGCCATCCTCGGCCGGCTGGGCGGCCACCGCGACCTGGGCCTGCACACCGAGCTGCTCACCGACGGCGTCATCCCGCTCGTGGAGGCGGGCGTGCTCAACGGCACCCGCAAGCGCCGCCGGCCGACGAAGATGGTCGCGACCTTCGCGCTCGGCACCCGCGGGCTGTACGACTTCATGGACGAGAACACCGCCCTCGACCTGCTCCCGGTCGACTGGGTGAACGATCCTCGCATCATCGGCCAGGACGCCAACTTCGTGTCGGTGAACGCGACCACCGAGATCGACTTCCTCGGCCAGGCGGCGTCGGAGACCATCGGCGGCCGCTACTACAGCGGCTCGGGCGGCCAGACCGACTTCGCCCGCGGCGTCCAGTACTCCGAGCACGGCCAGGGGTTCATCGTCCTGCACTCGACGACCAGCGACGGCTCGAAGTCGCGCATCTCGGCCCAGCTTCCGCCCGGGTCGGTGGTCACCACCCTGAAGAACACGATCGACAACGTGGTCACCGAGTACGGCATCGCCGAGCTGCGGGGCCGGTCGCTGCGCGAGCGGGCGGCGGCGCTCATCCGCATCGCCCACCCGGCCTTCCGCGACGACCTCACCCGCCAGGCGAAGGAGCTGGGGTACCTGTAGGCCGCTGCAGCGTCGACGGCCTACAACGTCCTGGTGTCGGTCTCGAGGCCGAAGGACAGGCGGCCCACCAGCTCGTAGATCCGCTCCGCCGCCATCGCGTGCTGGGACACGACGTTGGCGTCGCGGAACAGCCGCTCGAGCGGGCACCGCTGGTAGACGGCCTCGCCGCCGGCGGCCCGGTGGAGGCGGCTCACGGCATCGGCGCAGCGCTGCGTGGCGTCGGTGGTGGCGAGGCGCATGCGCCGGCGGTGCTCGACCGTGACCTCGCCCCCGGCGGTGGCCGCATCCCACGCCTCGCCGTAGGCGTCGAGGAGGAAGAGCCGGGCGCTGGCGACGGTGGCCTCGGCCCGGGCGAGGTCGGTCTGGGCGCTGGGCCGTTCGGCCAGCACGCGTCCGGAGCCCTGGGGCACCTTGGCGAGGGCGAGGGTGCGGAACTCCTCGACGGCCCGGTCGGCCACGCCGATGGCGGTGCAGCCGATGCCGGCGGCGAGCAGGCTGAACATCGAGAACCGGTACAGCGGGCCCTCGACCTGCGGCGTGGCGCTCGACAGCTGCACCCAGCGGCCCTCGGGGACGAACACGTCGGTGGCCTCGTAGTCGGTGGACCCCGAGCCGCGGACGCCGAGCACGTGCCAGGTGTCGTGGAACTCGACGTCGTCGCGGGTCATCAGCACGAACGGGGCGATGAGCCCGTCCTCGCGGGGACGGGGGGCGCCGTCGTCGCCGACGAGCAGGACGCCGCCGCCGATGACCGAGCAGTGCTGGGTGCCCGACCCCCACTGCCAGCGGCCCGACACGAGCAGGCCGCCCTCGACGGGCCGGGCCCGGCCGACCGGGGCGGCGAACCCGCCGGCCACCGCGCCGGGCGGCCCGAACAGCTCGCGGGCGTGGGCCGGGTCGATGAGGCCGGCCACCAGGGCCGTGGTGTTGGCGATGAACGAGCACCACGCCACCGACGTGTCGTGCCGGGCGAGCTCGATGAAGGTCTCCAACCCCTCGGGCAGCGGCACCTCGGCGCCGCCGTACTCCTTCGGCACCCAGAACCGCAGCAGCCCCTCGTCGAGCAGGCCCTCGACGAGGTCGTCGGGCAGGCGCCGCAGCGCGTCGATCTCGTCGCTGCGGTCGCGCAGCTCGGGGCCCAGGGCCCGGGCCCGCTCCAGCACCGTGTGCTCGCCCACGTCAGGCCTGGTGGTGCTCGGCCTCGGCGGCGTCGGCCTCCGCCTTCGTGGCGTGCACCGTGCCGTCGGGGTGCTCGGGCGGCGTGTAGATCGAGTACAGCTTCAGCTTCCCGTCGCCGGTGTTGATCACGTTGTGCCACGTGCCGCCGGGGATGATCACCGCCCAGTCGTCCTCGACGTCGTGGGTCTCGGCGATCTCGTCCTCCGAGGGGCCGAAGGTGACGCGGCCGGTGCCCTCCTCGACGCGGATGAACTGGTCGAGGTGGTCGTGCATCTCCACGCCGATCTCCTCGCCCGGCTCCAGGCTCATCACGGTGAGCTGCAGGCGCTCGCCCGTGAACAGCACCGTGCGGAACGTGTCGTTGGCGGTCGTGGCCTCTTCGATGTCGCCGACCCAGCCGGTCATGGTTCCTCCTCAGGGGACGTCTCGGGGCCACTCTGCCCGATCGGAGGCGTCGAGCGGCGGCCACGTCCTCGGTAGTGTCCGGACCCACCACTCACCTCGCGCTCGATGGGGGAACAACATGCGCGTGCCGCTCACCGTCCGAGACCACATCGACCGGGCCGAGCTCGTCTACGGCGATCGCATCGCCTTCGTCGACGAACCCGACCAGCCCGCGGAGTCGTGGGGCGCGGTGACCTACCGCGAGATGGCCGCTCGCGCCCGGTCGATGGCGGTGGCGCTCGACCAGATGGGGGTGGGCCACGGCGAGCGGGTGGCGGTGGTCAGCCACAACTCGGCCCGCCTGCTCACGGCCTTCTTCGGCGTCAGCGCCTACGGGCGCATCCTCGTGCCCATCAACTTCCGGCTCAACGCCGACGAGGTCGCCTACATCGTCGAGCACTCGGGGGCATCCGTGCTGCTCGTCGACCCCGCCCTGGCCGACGACCTCGCCGGCATCGACGCCAAGCACAAGCTCGTGCTCGGGGCCGAGAGCGACCAGCAGCTGTTCCACGTCGACGGCGAGCCCGAGCCGTGGGAGCCCGACGAGGACGCCACCGCCACCATCAACTACACGAGCGGCACCACCGCCCGGCCCAAGGGCGTGCAGCTCACCCACCGCAGCCTGTGGCTCAACGCCGCCACCTTCGGCTGGCACGTCGGCGTCAGCGACCGTGACGTGTACCTGCACACGCTGCCGATGTTCCACTGCAACGGCTGGGGGATGGTGTACGCCGTCACCGGGATGGGCGGCCAGCACATCGTGCTCCGCCAGATCGACGGCCCCGAGATCCTGCGCCGCATCGACGAGCACGGCATCACCCTCCTGTGCGGCGCGCCCGCCGTCGGCTCGATCGTGCTCGAGGCCGCCAAGGGCATGGACGACGTCCCGGGTCGGGGCACCGCCCGCTGGGTGATGGCCGGCGCCCCGCCGCCCACCGCCACCATCGAGGCCGTCGAGCGCGACCTCGGCTGGGAGTTCATCCAGATCTACGGCCTCACCGAGACGTCGCCGCTGCTCACCATCAACCGTGGCCGGGCCGAGCTCGACGAGCTCACCCCCACCGAGCGGGCCCAGAAGCTGTCCCGGGCCGGCGCGCCCGCGCTCGGCGTGCAGCTCGCCATCAGCGACTCCGGCGAGGTGCTCGCTCGGTCCAACGTCGTGCTCGAGGGCTACTGGGAGCAGCCCGAGGAGTCGGCCAAGGCGCTGGACGGCGGGTGGTTCCACACCGGCGACGGCGGCGCCATCGACCAGGACCACTACCTCAGCATCCTCGACCGCAAGAAGGACGTGATCATCTCCGGCGGCGAGAACGTCTCGTCCATCGAGGTCGAGGACTGCCTGTTCTCCCACGCCGACGTCGCCGAGGTCGCGGTCATCGGCGTGCCGCACGAGAAGTGGGGCGAGACGGTGAAGGCGCTGGTCGTGCTGGCGCCGGGCTCCACCGCCGACGAGGCGGCCCTCATCGAGCACTGCCGCTCCCGGCTGGCGCACTACAAGTGCCCCACCAGCGTGGAGTTCCGCGACGAGCTGGCCCGCACCGCCACGGGCAAGCTCCAGAAGTTCAAGCTCCGCGCCCCCTACTGGGAGGGCCGGCAGCGCCAGGTCAACTGAGCCCCGCCCCGTTCTGGCCCCACTCCGCCCGGTGCCCGACCAGAGATCGTGGTACCAGAAGCGGATGGCGGATGGTTCTGGCCCCACTCCCTTCGGTCGTGGACCGGAGATCGTGGTGCCGGAACGGGGTTCCTACGATGGCCGGGTGCGCGCCCGCCTGACGCTCCTCGCCGTGGTCCTCGCCGTGACGGCCCTGCTCGCGGCGCCGGGCGCCGGGGCCCACACCGAGGTGCAGCGGGCGACGCCCGGCCCGGCCGAGGCGCTGGACGGCACGGTCGACTCCGTGGTCCTCGACTTCCTCGACCCGGTGCAGCCCACGCCCGAGCTGACGGTGTCCGGGCCCGACGGCCGGCCGGTGCCGGGCCTGGGCCAGCCCCGGCTCATCGCCGACGACGTCGTGGAGGTCAGCTTCGACGCCCTCACCGAGGCCGGCGACTACCAGGTCGACTACACGTTCACGTCGCTCGACGGCGACCGCCAGAGCGACGCCTACCGGTTCTCCTTCGAGCCCGACTCGGGCTGGGCCCTCGAGCTGCGGCCCACGCTCGCCGCGCTGGTGGGCGTGGCGCTCGTGGCCCTGGCCGGCTGGGCGCTGCTCGACCGGCGCCGACAGACTCGCCTCGATGCTGCCGATCACCGCTGACACCGTCCGCCTCTTCCTCCACGTGCTGGCCGCCACGCTGTGGGTCGGCGGGCAGCTGACGCTGGCCGGGCTGCTCTCGACGCTGCGCGGCATCGGCCCCGACGCCCCCCGGGCGGCCGCCCGCAGGTTCAACCTGATCGCCTGGCCGGCCTACGCGGTGCTCGTGGCCACCGGTGTGTGGAACCTGTTCGAGGTCTCCTTCAGCGACCGCAGCACCGAGTGGCAGGTGACCCTCTTCGTGAAGCTCGTGGTCGTCGCCCTCTCCGGCATCGCGGCGCTGACGCACAGCATGAGCGCCAGCCGGGTGGTGCTCGCGGTGGGCGGCGCGCTCGCCGGCGTCACCAGCCTCGCCGCCCTGTACCTGGGCATCCAGCTCGCGATCCTCTGAATCGCAGGCCAGGCAAGGGGCATCCGCGCTCCCGCTGCACCAGTTGGCCAGACTGCGCGTTGACAACCCCAGCCCTCTCGAGGAGGACACATGAACAAGAGCGAGCTCATCGAGCAGGTCGCGAAGCAGGCCGGCGTCGACAAGAAGACGGCCGGCGCCGTGCTGAACGGCTTCGAGGAGGTCGTGCTCGCGACGACGAAGGCCGGCAAGGAGGACATCTCCTGGACGGGCTTCCTGAAGTTCTCGCGGGGTCAGCGCAAGGCCGGCACCGCCCGGAACCCGCAGACCGGCGAGAGCATCAAGACCAAGGCCAAGAAGGTCCCGCGGGTCACCGTCGGCGCCGGCTTCAAGAAGGTCGTCAACGGCGAGTCGCCCGCTCCCAAGCTGGCGAAGTGAGCGGTGCCGATCGCTGATCGGCACCATCCACGAGACGCGACGTGATCGGACCGGCCACCACGGCCGGTCCGAGTCGCGTCCGGGCCCGGGTGTGTGAGCTGCGGACTGGCCCGACGGCGGGTGCGTCGGGGACCCTGGACGGGTGCGCCGCCTCCTCGCCACCGCCCTGCTCGTGCTCGGCCTGCTCCTGCCCGCCCTCGTCGGCGCCGGGCCGGCCCTCGCCCAGGAGGACGGGGGCAGCGAGCAGACCACCACGTCGCTCGTGCCCACCCAGGACATCATCCCCGAGCCCGGCTCCGGCCGTGAGCCCGAGGACGCCGGCGATCGTGGCGGTGCCCTCCAGACCGCGCTGTTCATCGGGCTCGTGCTGGCCATCGGGGCCGGCGCCGCCCTCGTGGTCCGCCAGAGCCGCCAGGCCCGCGCCGGGCGCGGCTTCTAGAGCCCGATCAGTCGAGGATCGGCTCGCAGGCCTCGAAGCCCCGGACGAAGCCGGCCCGGAACGCGGCCGTGCGCTCGAACGCGCTGGCCTCGCTGTCGCCGCCGAAGGCGAGGAAGGCGATGATGATCTCGTCGACGTCGCCCGGTGACAGCTGCAGCTCCTGGTCGGGGATCTGGCCGAGGAACTGGGCGGCGGTGTAGACGCCGGTGGTGCAGTCGGCGTGCAGGCCCTCGCGCACCTCGTCGCCGGCGTCGAGGTCGAGCTGCTCCTGGGCGGCGAACGCGTAGAGCCGGGCGAGCTCGCCCCCGAAGGCGAAGTCGCCGATGGCCTCGAGCTCGGGGATCAGCTCGGCCCCGTCCATGTACGCGGTGTCGTCGGAGGCGCAGAAGAACGACGCCAGCTCCAGCTCGTCGCCGGCCACCTCCGCCCGCCCGCAGCGGATGGGCCCGTCGGTGGGGTCGAAGGCCTCGAAGCCGTCGACCGCGTCCCACGTGCGCCCCTGTTCGGCCAGCAGGGCGGTGAAGAACGACTCCAGGTCCTTCTGCAGCAGCGGCAGGAGCTCACCCAGTGCCATGTTGCCCCCGGTGATCTGGTCTTTGGCGCTGCCGAAGGGGATGGCCACGACCGAGGGCGGATCCTCGATGTAGCTGGTGCACGCCTCGGCGCCGTTCTCGAACCCGTCCTGGAACGCGCCGACCCGGTCGAAGCCGGACCCGTGCGCCATCGGGTCGCGGCCGGACACGCCGAGGCTGTCCCGCAGCTCGAGCAGGCCGGCGACGGCCTGGTCGAGGGCGTCGCCGTCGGTGGCGAAGAGGTCGATGCGGTCGTCGACGTCGTCCACCCAGGCCCCGGCGAAGCAGTCGGCCTGGAGCTCCAAGGTGACGGTGGCCGCTGTCAGCCCGGCCCGGTTCTGGATGGCGTGGGAGAACTCGTGGGCCATCACCAATCCGACGGTGAGGGCGCCGAAGCGGGCCTGCAGGTCGGGCACGAGGGCGACCCGGTCCCAGGCGATGAGGTCCTCGGCCGGGCAGTACAGGGCGTTCTCGGCGATCATGTCGTAGGTGAGGGGCTCGGTGCCGCAGCGGGGGAGGGCGGTGCCCGGCCCGTATGGCACGTAGCCGCCCTGCAGCGGCTCGAACTCGACGTCGTAGACCTCGTCGAGGGTGTCGCCCCAGTACTCCTCCAGGTCGCCCAGCGCCACGGCGACGACGTCGTCGGGGTCGCCGGAGGGCCGGTCGGAGGTGCGGCTCGGCCCGGTGCCCCGCTCGTCGACGGAGAGCCGCAGGTCGGACTCGGCGCACGCGCCGGCCGCGAGCGCCACCAGCACGAGCAGCAGCGGCAGCAGCGTCGGGCGGCGCATCACCCGACGCTACCGCCGGCTCAGGACTCCTTGGCCTGCAGCGGCGTGCGCCGCGAGCGCCGAGCCGCAGGTCGGGGCTCGGGGGCGAGCTCGACCGGTGCGTGCACCTCGGGAGTGGGCCGGCGGGACGGCAGCTCGAAGGCGGTGGCGCTCGGGTCCTCGCCGCGGATGGCCGCCTCCAGCTCCCGCAGGGACTGCTGGAGCTGCGCCCGGTCGGCCCGCTGGTTCTGCACCACGATGGTGCCCACGCCGATGACCACCAGCGACAGGCCGGCGACGCCACCGGAGAGCAGGTAGGGGAACTGGGCCTCGACGCGGTCGACGCTCGCCGCCCCGTTCCACCCCAGGAACACGAGCAGCAGGCCGGCGGCGCACAGGCCCGTGCCGAGCTTGCCGCCCAGGTCGCTCCAGAACTGCTTCATCGCTGTCTCTCCTCAGGTTCCCAGGTAGGTCTCGCGCAGGTTGGCCGACTGGATCTCGTCGCCCACGCCCTCGTACACGATCGTCCCCTGCTCCATGATCAGCGCCCGGTCGGCGTAGGGGAGGATGCCGACGTTCTGCTCGACGATCAGCACCGTGGTGCCGTCGGCGCAGATGCGCTTCACGACCTCGAACACCACCGTGGCCAGCGCCGGCGAGAGGCCGAGGGAGGCCTCGTCGATCAGCAGCACCCGGGGCGCCGACATGAGCGCCCGCCCGATGGCCAGCATCTGCTGCTCGCCGCCGGACAGGGTGCCGGCCAGCTGGTCGCGCCGCTCGAGCAGGCGGGGGAAGTACTCGAAGACCAGGTCGCGCTGGGTCTCGAACACGCCCGCGTCGCCGCGCCGCACCCAGTTCCCCATCCGCAGGTTGTCCTCCACGGTCATCCGGGGGAACAGCCGCCGGCCCTCGGGCGAGAGCGACAGGCCGGCCTGCACGAGCTGCGCCGGCGACCGGCCGCCGATGTCCTCGCCGTCGAGCAGGATGCGCCCGGACCAGGGGGCGCGCATGCCGGCGACGGTCGTGACCGTGGTGGTCTTGCCGGCGCCGTTCAGGCCGAACAGCACGGCGGTCTCGCCCTGCTCGATGGCGAAGCTGACGCCGTGCAAGACCTCGAACTCGTAGCCGACCGTCAGGTCGACCACCTCCAGCACCGGCATCACGCCACCTCCGCGTCCGGGTCGATGCCGAGGTAGGCCCGCACGACCTCGGGGTGGCTCCGCACGTCCTCGGGCTGCCCCTCGGCGAGCACCTGCCCGAAGTTCAGGCAGTACAGGTAGTCGGAGATGCGGGTCACGAGCGGCACGTGGTGGTCGATGAGCACGATGGTGAGCAGGAACTGCTCGCGGATCTGGAGCAGGAAGTCGCCGAGCTCGTCGGCCTCCTCGGGCCCGAGGCCGGAGCCGGGCTCGTCGAGGAGGAGCAGCTCGGGATCGGTGGCGAGCACGGCGGCGATCTCCAGGCGCTTCTGGACGCCGTAGGGGAGCCCGGCCACGCGCGTGTCCCACAGGTGACCGAGGTCGAACAGGTCGAGGATGTCGCGGGCCCGGGCCTCGGTCTCCCGCTCGACCTCGCTGGCCCGGGTGGAGCCGAACAGCGCGCCGAGGGCGCCGTAGCGGGTCTGGAGGTGCTGGGCCGACTTCAGGTTCTCACCGACCGTCGAGCCCTTGACCAGGCCGACGTTCTGGAACGTGCGGCCCATGCCGAGCGCGGCCCGCCGGTGCACGGGCAGGTCGGTGACGTCCTCGCCCTTGAAGCGCACGACGCCCGAGGTGGCCTCGTAGAAGCCGGTGATGCAGTTGAACAGCGTCGTCTTGCCGGCGCCGTTCGGGCCGATGATGCCGACGATCTCCCAGCGGTCGGCGCGCAGGTCGACCGCGTCGAGGGCCTGCACGCCGCCGAAGCGGATCGACACGCCGCTGGTCTGCAGCACGGTGGTCGGTTCAGGCGCGGACATCGTTGACGATCACCTCCTCGTCGGCGGGCACCCAGCGGAGCCGGCGGCCGGCGAGCCACTCCTGCACCGGCCGCACGAGCTGGCCGAACCCGCCGGGCAGTCGGGTCAGCACGAGCAGCAGCAGGATCGGGCCGAAGACCAGCGGCGCGAACTCGGGCGACATGTCGAGGGCGCCGAGCGGGCCGGGGATCGGCCCGATGCCGTCCTCGAGGCGCAGCTTCTCCACCAGGTAGCCGTTGCGCAGGAAGGCGAAGAACATGGAGCCGAGCACCACGCCGAGCCGGTTGCGCAGGCCGCCGACCGTGGTCATCAGCACGAACACCAGGGCGAGGTTGAAGTCGAAGGGGTTGGCCACCACCTGCAGGTCGCGGTGGGCGAGCAGGCCGCCGCCGAGGCCGGCGAACAGGCCGGCCACGCCGAAGGCGAACAGGGTGTACGCCTTCGTGTCGATGCCCCAGGTCTGGGCGACGCGCGGGTTCTCGCGCAGGGCGAGCAGGGCCCGCCCGCCCTTCGTGCGCAGCAGGCGCCAGTCGACGGCGAGCACGCCCGCCAGGCCGATGAGGGCGAAGTAGTAGTAGCGGTGGTCGCTCTCGAAGCCGGTGGGCCGGGGGGCGATCTTGCCGGCGGTGCCGCCGGTGAACGCCTCGATGGCGAAGATCGACTGCTGGGCCATCACGCCGTACACGAGGGTGACGAGCGCGAACGCCAGGCCGGTGAGCCGCAGCGACACGAGGCCGAGGAGTACGGCCTGCAGCGCGCCGACGAGCGCGGCGACGAGGACGCCGAGCACCACCTCCTGGGTGAGGTCGGTGACCACGAAGGCCGACGTGAAGGCGCCGATGCCCACGAACGCCTGGTGGCCGAGCGAGACCTGGCCGGCGTACCCGATGAGCACGTTGAGCGACAGGCCGATGATGGCGAAGATCACCGCTTCGCTCATGCGGTTGGCGTCGAACGCCGGCACCTCGAAGGGTGAGGCGACGTTGCCGGGGTAGCAGAGCACCACCCAGCCGAGGGCGGCCCAGGCGAGGCCGCGGGCGATCCAGCCGAGCGTGGTGGGACCGGTGGCCTCGGGGGCGGAAGGGATCTCGGCGTCGTCCGCGTGCTGGAGGGTGTCGAGCACGGTGGTGGGGTCGACGGCGGTCACGTCGCCGCCCTCGCGCCGAGCAGGCCCTCGGGCCGGGCGAGCAGCACCACCAGCAGCACCACGAAGACGCTGACGCTGGACGCGCCCGGGATGAAGTCGAAGGTCGAGAGCCGGCCGAACGACTCGAGCATCCCGATGACCATCCCGCCGAGCACGGCGCCGGTGAGGCTGGTGAGGCCGCCGATGACCGCCGCGGTGAAGCCGGGGATGAGGGCCAGGCTGGTGATGGCGCCGGGGGTGAAGGCGTTGCCGCCCTGCAGGAGGATGCCGGCGCCGGCACCGAGCGTGCCGGCGATGCCCCACACGAGCATCGAGATGCGGTTGACGTCGAGCCCGACGAGCGCCGAGGCGTCGGCGTCCTGGCTGGCGGCGAGCACGGCGAGGCCGTACGGGGAGCGGAAGAAGGCGGTGAGGGCGCCGACCGCCACCAGCAGCAGGACGAGCGTGAGGATGCGCTGGCCCGACACCTGCACGCCGGCCACCCGGGCGCCCTCCCACTGGGTGATCGGGTCGAAGAAGCGCAGCGCGTTGTCGCCGGTGCGCCAGAACGCCACGCCGATCGACAGCAGGGCGATGCCGGCGGTGGCGACGAGCAGCGTCACCTTCGGCCCCTGTGCCAGCGGGCGGATGACGAAGCGCTCGGTGGCCAGCGCCGCCGCCACCCCGCACGCCAGGCCGAACACGGCGGCGAGCACGTAGGGGAAGCCCCAGTACGTGAAGGAGAAGTAGGCGCCGTACACCGCGACCGTGCCGAACTCGGCCTGGGCGAAGTTGAAGATGCCGCTCGAGCGGTACACCAACACGAGCCCGAGGGCGATGAGCGCGTAGACGGCGCCGTTGACGATGCCGATGACCAGCGACTGGACGAGGTCGGTCGAGGTGACGGCGAGCAGCATCAGAACCCCGTCACGAACTGGCCGATGGTCTTGAACTGCTGGCTGCCGCAGTCGGCCTGCAGCACGTGCACCCCGGTGGCACCGAAGTGGTTCTGCGCCGAGAACTGCATGCGGGGGTACACGTTCGTCTCGAACGTCGTGCCGCCCTCGAGCGCCTGCACGAAGCTCTGCCGGGTCACGCCCTCACCGGCGGCGAGGAACAGCTGGTGCACGGTCTTGTTGAGGCCCCACAGCGCCACGGCGAGGTCGTCGGGATCGCCACCCACGTACTTGCCGTACGAGGGGCGGAAGTCGGGGTCGAGCTGGTCGATGGCGTCGAGCTGGGGGAACGGCGAGAAGAAGATCGCCCCGTCCACCGAGTTGGCCGCGCTGCAGCCCACCTGGGCGACCGTGTTGAGGCCGGAGGTCAGGCCCGGGCCGATCCACTGGGGGCGGAAGCCCTGGCCGGCGGAGGCGGCGGCCACGTTGAGGAACGTGGTGGGGCTGGACAGGAAGTAGATGATCTCGGCGCCCGAGCTGGACATCTCGGCGGCGATGCCGAGCGCCTGGTTCTGGCTGGCGCTCTTGGGGATCCGCTTGTTGTAGACGACGTCCATCCCGGCGTCCTGGGCGGCCCGGACGATGGAGGCGTGGGCGTCGTTGAACGAGCCCGAGTCGGCCACCGCGATGCCGAGCTTGCCGCCGCCCAGCTGCTTCTTCGCCATCTGGATGAGCTTCGCCGACTGCTGGGCGTAGGTCTCCGACACGGCGAAGTACGCCCGGACCCCGGCGAGGCCGTCCTCGTTCACGCCGGCCGACAGGTAGGGCACGCCAACGCTGTTGGCGTACTGGGCGCACGCGGTGATCTGGTCGGCGCCGCCGCCGCCGACGAGCAGGAACGCCTTGTCCTCGGTGACCATCTTCTTGCACTTGGCCACGGCGGTGCGGGGGTCGAACTGGTCGTCCTCGAACACGACCCGCACCTTGCGGCCGAACAGCCCGCCCTGCTCGTTCAGGAACTGCCAGTAGACCTCCTTGGCCTCCTCGAACGAGCTCTGCGGGATGGGGGCGGCGCCGGTGACCGGGGCGTGCACGCCGATGACGATCTCGGTGTCGGTGATGCCGGTGCGATCGCCGGCCGGGGCCGCAC
>DASTYO010000035.1:0-51602 GCA_035764875.1 Acidimicrobiales bacterium
GAGGTCGCCTCGTCGAGCACCAGGATCTCCGGGTCGGCCAGGGCGGCGCGGGCGAGGGAGACGAGCTGCTTCTCCCCGGCCGAGAACCGGCTGCCCCGCTCGCGCACCTCGGTGTTCAGCCCGTCCGGCAGGGCGGCGAAGCGACCGAGGATGCCGATGGAGCCCATGGCGGCGATCACGTCGTCGGCGGTGGCGTCGGGCCGGGCGAGCCGCACGTTCTCGAGCAGCGTCCCGTTGAACAGGAAGCCCTCCTGGGGCACCACGGCGAGCGCCCGCCGGAGCGACGCGTGGGTGACGTCGCGCAGGTCGACGCCGCCGATGGTGACCCGACCCTCCGTGGGGTCGTAGAAGCGGGCGATGAGCTTGGCGAGCGTCGACTTCCCGGCACCGGTGGGACCGACGAGCGCGATGCGCTCGCCCGGCGCGATCTCCAGGTCGACGTCGCGCAGGACCCGGGCGGACGGGTCGGCGGCGTAGGCGAACCCCACGCCCTCCACCCGGATCGCGCCGCCGGCGGGCACGTCGACGGCGCCCCGGCGCTCGGGCACGTCGACCGACGTGTCCAGCAGGTCGTACAGCTTCTGGAGGCCGGCGCCGGCCGACTGCACCATGTTGAACAGCTGGCTCAGCTGCTGGATCGGCTCGAACAGGTTCGACAGGGCCAGCACGAAGAACGTCACCGTGCCGATGGTGAGGTGCCCCTCGTGCACCCACCAGCCGCCGACGCCGACCGCGAGCGCAGTGGTGCCGAGGCCCGCCAGCTCGACCACGGGCAGGTACCAGGCCGAGATCCGCACGGAGCGCATGTGCGCGTCGTAGAGGTGGCGGTTGCGCTCCTCGAACCGCTGCGTCTGGACGTCCTCGCGGGCGAACGCCTGCACGACCCGCACACCGGAGATCCCCTCCTGGAGCTGCGAGAGCGTGGCGCCGATGCCGTCGCGCACATCGAGGTAGGCCTCGTTCGACTCGCGCTGGAACTTGCGACTCGCCACCACGACGCCGGGCACGGCGACGAGGCACAGCAGCAGCATCTGCCAGCTCACCAGCCCGAGCACCACCACCGACACGACCAGCAGCAGCCCGTTCTGCACGAACATCAGCAGGCCCATCTGGACCAGCTCGGACAGCGAGTCGATGTCGGACGTCATGCGGGAGACGACGACGCCCGCCTTCTCCCGGTCGTAGAACGGCATCGAGAGCCGCTGCAGGTGGTCGAACACCCGCACCCGCATGTCGCGCAGGAAGTCCTCACCGATGCGGGCGACGGTGTACACCTGGCGCCGGTACACGAGGTAGGACACGGCCGCGATGACGATGTAGGCGACCACCACCCGGTTGAGCAGGTCGCCGTCGCCCGGCTTGATCCCGCGGTCGATCGCCATGCGCACGAGGTAGGGACCGGCCAGCGTGGACGCCGTGTAGACCACGGCGAGCAGGCCCGCGACGTAGATGCGCCGCCGGGACGGCCGCACGGCCTGCCACGTGCGCCGCAGGACGCGGCGCGCCGCGTCGCGGTCGAGCCGGTCCTCCTCGTCGACGCCGCCGGCCATCCACATCAGGCGGGCACCTCCGGGGCGTCGTCGTCCTGCAGCTCCTCGAGCGCGGCGGCGGCCAGGACCTCGCGGTAGCGCTCGTTCGTGGCGAGCAGCTCGTGGTGCGTGCCGGCGGCGACGACCCGACCCTCGTCGAGCAGGACGACGCGGTGGGCGAGGGCGATGGTGGCCGGCCGGTGCGCGATCACGATGGTGGTGCGGCCGGCCATGACGGTGCCGAGGGCGTCGCGGATCTCGTGCTCCTTCGTGGGGTCGACCGAGCTGGTGGCGTCGTCGAGGATCAGCACGCGCGGGTCGGCGAGGATCGCCCGGGCGATGGCGATGCGCTGCCGCTGGCCACCGGAGAGCGAGTAGCCGCGCTCGCCGATGGCCGAGTCGTAGCCGTGCTCGAGGGCCTCGATGAACTCGTCGGCGCCGGCGAGGCGGGCGGCCCGCCGGATCTGGTCGAGGCTGGCCGACGGGTCGGCGAACGCGATGTTGGCCGCGATGGAGTCGGAGAACAGGAAGGTCTCCTCGAACACGATGCCCACGGCCCGCCGCAGCTCGGCCAGGCGGAGGTCTCGCACGTCGACGCCGTCGAGCAGCACCTGCCCGCCGTCGACGTCGTAGAAGCGGGGGATGAGCCGGCCGACCGTCGACTTGCCGCACCCGGTGGCCCCGACGAGCGCCACCGACGTGCCGGCCTCGACGGTGAGGTCGAAGTCGTGCAGCACGGGGATGGTGCCGTCGCCGTAGGAGAACTGCACGCCCTCGAAGCGCACCTCGCCCGCACCGGGCGGCAAGGGCCGGGCGTCGGAGCGGTCGACCACGCCGGGGTCGGTGGACAGGACCTCGGCCACCCGCTGGGCGGCGGCGGACGCCCGCTGGCCGTTGGCGATGATCATGCCGAGCATGCGCAGGGGCCAGATCAGCAGGACCACGTAGAAGTTGAACGCCACGAAGGAGCCGAGGGAGATCGCCCCGTCGATCACCCGGTGCCCGCCCACGCCGAGCACCGTGATGAGCCCCACGTTCGGCAGCAGCTCGAGGGCGGGCAGGAACACCGAGCGGATGCGAGAGGCGGCCATCGACTCGCGGTAGACGTCGTCGGCCGTGGTGCGCAGGCGGCCCCGCACGACGTCCTCGGCACCGAAGCCCTTCACCACCCGGACGCCGGCCACCGACTCCTCGACCACCGACGCCAGCTCGGCCGACTCCCGCTGGATGCCCATCACCGACGGGAACAGGCGGGTGCCGAACCGCTTGGCCACCACGTTGATCAGGGGCAGCGCCGCCAGGGACGCGACGGCGAGGAACGGGTCGATGGCGACGAGGATCACCGTGACACCGAGCACCGTCATGGCGTTGGCGATGGTCAGCGGGATCATCACCACGAAGTTCTGGAGGTGCTGCAGGTCGATGTTGCCGCGGCTCATCAGCTGCCCGGCCTGCACCTCGTCGTGGTAGGCGAAGTGGAGGCGCTGGACGTGCGCGAACAGCCGGTCGCGCAGCGCCTTCTCGACCCAGCGGGCCTCACGGAACGCGAGGTACCGCCGAGCGCCGGTGAGCACGGCCGACAGCGAGCCGACGAGGAAGATCGCAGTGGACCACACCGCGAGGGCCCGCATGTCGTCGGCCTCGATGCCGTGGTCGATGGCGCCCCGCAGGAGCAGGCCGATGCCGACCTTGGCGAACGACCAGAGGAGCCCGACCACGACGCCGAGCGCGACGCCCAGCCGTCGTGGGCGGAGCGCGTCGGCGATCAACCGCCATCCGGCTCGTGCCTCCGTCCCCTCGATGCGGGCGACCGTACCCGATGCCTTGACCCGGCGGTCAACCGGGTTCCGGGGCTACCGCAGGTTGGCGTAGCCGCCGCGGAAGAAGACGAGCGGGTCGCCCTCGTGACCCACGTCGAGGCCCAGCACGCGGCCGACGACGATGTGGTGGTCGCCGCCCTCGTGCAGCGCGTCGACCTCGCAGTCGATCCAGGCGAGCACGCCGTCGATGAGGGGGGACCCGGACTCGGCCGGCCGCCAGCCGATGCCGGCGAACTTGTCGTCGCCGCTCATCGCGAAGGCTCGGCACACGTCTTCCTGGTCGGCGCCGAGGATGTTCACGCAGAACCGGCCGGACCCCTCCATGCGCGACCACGAGCTGGAGGACTTGTCGACGCAGAAGCCGACCAGGGGCGGGTCGAGCGACAGCGAGAAGAACGAGCCGACGGCGAGGCCGACCGGCTCCTCGCCGTCCATGCCGGCGATGACGGTGACGCCGGTCGGGAAGTGCCCGAGGACCGTGCGGAAGGTGGCCTGGTCGATCACGCTCATGGCGATCGACGCTAGAGGACGACGGTGAGGCCCTCGGAAGCGGCGAAGATCTCCTCGATCCGGGAGCCCGCGGCGAGGCGTGCCCCGTCGACCAGGCAGTCGACGAACTCGTCGTCGTGGGTGGGATCGTGGTGGAACAGGGCGAGCCGCTTCACGCCGGCCTCGGCGGCGACGTGCACCGCGAAGTCGACCGTGCAGTGCCCCCAGTGCGCCTTCTCGGCGAACTCCTCCGGCGTGTACTGCGCGTCGTGGATCAGCAGATCGGCGCCGTCGCACAGCTCGAGCACCGCGTCGGTGACCTCGTGGCTGCCGTCGAGGGGCATCTGGTGGTCGGAGATGTAGACGAGCGTGGCGCCGTCGAGCTCGACGCGGTAGCCGTTGGTGAGTCCGGTGTGGGGCACGTCGCGGATCTTCACCTTGGCGTCGCCCACGCTGATCTCGGTGTCGCGCACGGTGATGAACTCGATGGACCCCGGCAGGTCGGCGATGCGGACCGGGAACAGCGGCGGGGCGATGAACCGCTCGAAGCACTCGCCGAGCGTCTCGCAGCCGGGCGGGTCCGGTGGCGGGCCGTACACCTTGAGGCTGGCCCCCTCCCGCAGCACCGGCACGAAGAACGGCAGGCCCTGGATGTGGTCCCAGTGCACGTGGGTGACCAGCGCGTGCCCGCGGAACGTGCCGTCCTGGGGGACGGTGTCGCCCCAGAGGCGGAGCCCGGTGCCGAGGTCGAGGACGATGGGTTCGTGCCCCGCCGACTCGACCACGACGCACGAGGTGTTGCCGCCGTAGCGCTGGTTGCTGTCGTGCGGGCACGGGGTCGACCCCCGGACCCCGTGGAACGTGACGTGCACGATGCGGGCCCCCTGTCGTCCTGGAGGTGGCAGGGTACTCAGGCCGAGACCGCCGTTCACGCCGGTGTTGCACCGGTCACACCCCCGTCCAGGAGCTGACATGGAACCGACGCAGGGCAGCGTCCACGCCAACGACCTCGACTTCGCCTTCCTCGAGCTGGGCAGCGGGCCGCTCGCCCTGTGCCTGCACGGGTTCCCGGACAGCCCACATGGCTGGCGACACCTGCTGCCGGCGCTCGCCGAAGCCGGCTACCGGGCCGTCGCACCGTGGATGCGCGGCTACGCGCCGACGTCGATCCCGGCCGACGGCTGCTACCAGCAGGGCGCGCTCGCCGCCGACGCCAACGCGCTCCACGAGGCGCTCGGCGGCGACGACGACGCCGTGCTCATCGGCCACGACTGGGGCGCCACGGCCGTGTACCCGGCGGTGAACGTGGCACCCGAGCGCTGGCGGGCGATGGTCGCCGCGGCCGTGCCGCACCCGGCGGCGATGGCCGGGATGATCCTCGACTACGACCAGCTGAAGCGGTCCTTCTACATGTTCGTGTTCCAGCACCCGCTCGCCGAGGCCATCGTCCAGAACGGCGACCTCGCGTTCATCGACCGGCTGTGGGCCGACTGGTCGCCGGGGCTCGACGAGGCAGCCGCGGCCGAGGCCGTCGCCCACGTGAAGGAGGCGCTGCGCGACCCGGCCAACCTGGCGGCGGCCCTCGGCTACTACCGGGCCACGCTCGGCGGCGTGGGCCGCACCCCCGAGTACGACGAGATCGAGGCGGCCGGCGCGCAGCCGGTGTCGGTGCCGGCGCTGTACCTGCACGGGCGCGACGACGGCTGCGTCGGGGTCGGCTTCGCCGATGCCGGCGCCGGCTTCCTGACCCACGAGCGCAGCCGCACCGAGATCGTCGACGGTGCCGGGCACTTCCTGCAGCTCGAGCAGCCCGACGTGGTCAACCGGGCCATCGTCGAGTTCCTGCAGCCATGACGCCCCGCCCGTCCCTGCCCGACGGCTTCGTCGCGGTGGTGAAGCAGGACTGCCCGACGTGCCGGCTGGTCGAGCCCGTGCTGGTCCAGCTCGCCGACGCCGCCGAGCTCGTCGCGGTCGTCAGCCAGGACGACCCTGCCTTCCCCGACCTGTCCGGGGCCGGTTCGGCCCCCGAGTGCACGTTCGACGACGACCTGTCGATCTCGTACCTGTGGGACATCGAGACGGTCCCGACGCTCCTGCGCATCGAGGACGGCGAGGAGGTCGAGCGCATCGTCGGCTGGGATCGCGAGCAGTGGCAGGACCTCACCGGCCTGCCCGACCTCGGCCCGGGCCTCCCCGACTGGCGGCCGGGCTGCGGCTCGCTGTCGGTCGACCCCCTGCGCGCCGACGAGCTCGCCGGGCGCTTCTCCGCCTCGGGCCTGCGGAGCCGGCGCGTCGAGTTCGCCGAGCTCGAGGACGAGTTCGAGGCGATGTACGACCGGGGGTGGAGCGACGGGCTGCCCTTGGTGCCGCCCACCGAGGCCCGGGTGGCCCGCATGCTCACCGGCACCACCCGGGCGCCCGACGAGGTGGTCGCGATCGTCCCGCCCGACCTCGTCGAGTGCACCGTCGAGAAGGTGGCCGTCAACGCCGTGATGGCCGGCTGCCTTCCCGAGCACCTGCCCGTGGTGCTGTCGGCCCTCGAGGCGGCGTGCACGCGCGAGTTCAACATGCACGGCTTGCTGGCCACGACGTTCTTCTCCGGTCCGGTGCTCATCGTGAACGGCCCGATCCGCCAGCGCCTCGGGATGAA
The DNA here is from genome assembly GCA_035764875.1 of Acidimicrobiales bacterium. Lineage (GTDB taxonomy): Bacteria > Actinomycetota > Acidimicrobiia > Acidimicrobiales > Salinilacustritrichaceae > Salinilacustrithrix. The sequence continues at coordinate 6,489 of DASTYO010000035.1, forward strand.
CTCCGGCGTGAACGCGCTCGGGCAGGGCAACCGGGCGAACAGCACCATCGGGCGCGCCCTGCAGCTCGTGGTGCGCAACGTCGGCGGCGGCCAGCCGGGCGGCGTCGACCGGGCGACCCTCGGCTCGCCCGGCAAGCTCGGCTTCTGCTTCGCCGAGGACGAGGAGGGCTCGCCGTTCACGCCGCTGTCGGTGGCCCGGGGCCTCGAGCCGGGCGTCGATGCGGTCACGCTGTTCGCCGGCCACGGACCCACCGCGATCATCGACCAGAAGTCGCGCGATCCCGAGTCGCTCACCCGCTCCTTCGCCGCCGTGCTGCGGGCCAACGCCCACCCGAAGCTGCCGCTCAAGATCGATGCCGTCCTGGTCGTCAGCCCCGAGCACGGACGCATCTACCGGGAGGCCGGCTGGGGGCGCGACCAGCTGGTGGAGCGGCTCGACGAGCTGCTGCTGCTCGACTCCGACGAGCTGGTGCACGGCGCCGGCGGCATGGCCGAGGGCATCCCCGAGGCGTTCGCCGGCATGCAGCTGCCCAAGTTCCGGCCGGGCGGCCTGCTCGTGTGCCACGCCGGCGGCGGCGCCGGCCTGTTCTCCGCCGTGCTGGGCGGGTGGGTGAACGGCGACGAGGGCTCCGATCCGGTCACGGCGCCCATCCGGCCCTGACGTGCGCGAGGATGCGGCCATGACCACGGTCCTCGATCCCACCGGCGAGCGCCAGGTCGCCGAGCGGTCCCGGCTCGAGCGCCCCGCCTCCCTCGAGGGGAAGGTCGTGGGCCTGCTCGACATCACCAAGCCCCGGGGCGACGTGTTCCTCGACCAGCTCGAGCAGGGGCTCCGCCGGCGCGGCGTCGCCGACGTCGTTCGGTTCTCGAAGCCCACCTACACCAAGCCCGCTCCCGTCGACCTGCGCCACGAGATCTCGACCAAGTGCGATCTCGTCATCGAGGCCCTCGCCGACTGAGGGTCCTGCACGTCGTGCAGTGTGCACGACATCGCTGATCTGGAGCGTCGAGGCGTGCCCGGCGTGTTCGTGGCGTCGTCCGAGTTCGTGGACGCCGCCGCCGCGCAGGCCAGGGCCCTCGGGTTCGACGCCGCTCGCGTCTTCGTCGCCCACCCGATCCAGGACCGCACCGACGACGAGATGCGCGCCCTCGCAGAGGAGGCGATCGACGAGGTGGTCGCCGCGCTCACCGCCTGAGCCCGGCCTCGGCGGCTTTGCTGGCGAGATGGGGCCTCCGTACCATCCGTCGCTCCTGACCGCTTGGAGCCTCGATGCCTCGTCGCCTGCCTGCTGCCCTCGTCTGCCTCGCCGCCCTGGCGTTCGGCGCCTGCTCGTCCGGAGGCGATGACGCCGCCCCGTCGACGACCTCGACCACCGGCGCCGCGACGGAGGAGCCGACCGAGGAGCTGACCCTCGAGCTCGTCTCCTCGGTGCAGCCGTCGGTGTCGCTCGACATCCCCGAGGAGCCCATCGCCACCGCACCTGCCGAGGCGTCCGGCACCCACCTCGACGTGTTCGCGCTCGAACGGCAGGGCGACAGCTCGCTGGTGCTGGTGCTCGGCCTGCGCAACGACGGCGACGCGGCCTACACGATCCAGCGCCAGTTCGAGGACAGCACGCTGAAGCAGCAGCACGAGGGCACGCCCGACTACCTGGCGAGCGGCATCACGCTGTTCGACGCCGAGAACCTCAAGCGGCACCTGGTGTACCTCGACGAAGCGGGCGGGTGCCTGTGCAGCGTCGTCGGCACCAAGTCGGTGGAGCCAGGGCAGACGGCGTACGCGGCGGCGCTGTTCCCTGCGCCCCCGGAAGGCGTCGACACGGTCACCGTCCAGACGCCGGTCGGGGCGATCCCCGACGTGCCGATCAGCGATGCCTGACCGCCGGGCCCTGGCCGCGCTCGTCGCCCTGCTCGCCTGGTCCGCACCGCACGCCGCCGCCCAGGTCGACGAGCTCGACGCGGACGAGGTCGAGGCGCGCATCCTCGACGTCGAGCCCCGCATCCTCGACGTCGAAGCTCGCATCGTGGACGTCGTCGTCCCGGGCGCCGACCGCACCGAGATCCCCATCGGCGCCGACGTGCTGTTCGCGTTCGGCAGCGCCGACCTGACGCCGGAGGCCCGCCAGCAGCTCGCCGGCGTCGTCGACCGGATCCGCGCCGACGGACCCTCGACCGTGCGCGTCGAGGGCCACACCGACTCGGTCGGCGACGATGCGACCAACCAGGTGCTGTCGGAACGACGGGCGGCCGCGGTGCAGGCCGAGCTCGCAGGTCAGCTACCCGGTCTCGCCATCGAGGCCGTCGGCTTCGGCGAGACCCAGCCCGTCGCCCCGAACGAGCTCCCCAACGGCGAAGACCACCCCGGCGGGCGCCAGCAGAACCGCCGGGTCACGATCGTCCTGGTGCGCTGAACCCACGGCCGCCGGCGCCCACGGAGTCGTACCATCGGCGCATGCGCCCCTTCCATGCCGCGGCGGCCGGCGTGGCGCTGCTCGCGCTCGACTTCCGCACGACGTCGCTCGACCTGCTGCCCGACGTCCTCGGCTGGCTGCTGCTCGCGTACGCGGCGCACCGGCTGCGAGGCGGGCGGTGGGCCGCCGTGCCCCTCGCCGGTGCCGCGCTGTCGACGGCCACGCTCGTGCTGCCGTACCACTGGATCCAGATCGACCCGTTCACCGGCGAGCACGTGGTGGTCCGCCCCGGCCTCGACCTCGGCTACGCCGAGCTCCTCGAGTACGACCGCCTGACCGGCGGGCGCCTGGCGATGGCGGCCGGCGCCACCGTGCTCGGGGCCGTCGTCGCCTGGCTCCTCGTCGGGCCGGTGGCGCGCCGCGCCCACGACCGGGGCGCGCCGGGGTCGGCCCGACGCCTCCGGCTCGGAGCCGTGGCGTTCGTCGTCGCCTGGGTCGTGCCGCGGCTCATCGCGATGTCGACCGCCGCGATCTCGGGCGACGGCTACGACGTCGTCTGGGACGATCCGGTGAGCCGCGTCGCCCTGGTGGGCGTCGTCGGCGCGCTGGCCTTCGCCGGGGTCCTCGCCAGCGAGGGACGGGAGCCCTGGGCCCTCCGGCCCGGCACCGAGCGGACGCTCCCGTCCGTGCGCGAGCGCGTCGCCTGACGCCGCCGCACGCCGCGAGCGCCCGACCGGCCACCAGCGGTGAACGGGCTGGACAGCCCGGCCGGACGGGCGGATGGTGGGCGATGGGCCCCTGGCGTGGGTCGGGGGCACGGGGGAAGCGGAGCAAAACCATGCACCTGTTCAGCAGGACCATCTCCTTGCGCGGCAACCCGCGGGACACCACCGCGTGGGCGAAGGACATGTGCGCACTGGTCAACGACCGGTCGCCGTTCGACGTCTCGCTCTGGCAGGGCCTCTTCGGCGTCCCGGTCGGAACGCTCGCGTTCTCGATGCTCGTCGAGTCGCGCGCCGCGTTCGCCGCCGGGCAGGTCCAGCTGCTCGCCGACGACGAGTACCTGGACATGATCGACAAGGGCATGGAGTACGTCACCACGCCGCCCGAGGACCGGCTGGTCAGCATGCTGCACCACGCCGGCGGCGAGCTGCGCCGGGCCGACGTCGGTGCCGTGGCCGACATCGTGGCGGCCCAGTCCGAGGTCGATCGGACACCGGAGACGATCACGTGGAGCGTGGGCATGGCCGACCTGGTGGCCGGGATCACCGGCTACCCGGTGCACCTCGGCACGGTGGAGCACGGCCCCTTCGGGGAGCTCCAGTGGACCTCGACACTGCCTGACATCGCCGAGATGGACCGCGTCGGTGACCTGCTCGCCAAGGACGAGGACTACGTCGGCCGCCTGTCGCAGGCCACCGGGCTCTTCGTGCCGGGCTCGGGCCGTCAGATCCTCGCGGTCCGCATCGCCTGACCCCGGAACGGGACGCGCCGCACGCCCGTGCAGGCGTGGGGCGCGTCCCGGAACGGCGCGTCAGGGGAGGCGGTAGCGCTCGCCGTCGCGCACCGCCAGCCCGTCGCGCACGAGCGTGGCGGCGACGCGCTCGGCGCGGTCGGGGTCGTCGGGCCATCCCATCCGGGCGGGGAGGTCGTGATGGGCGACCTCCCCCCGGCGCAGCGCGTCGACCAGCCGCCCCCGACCCTGGCGATCGGAGCCGTCGAAGGTCGACTGCGGCGCGCTGATCCCCGCGGAACCGCCGATCGGGTCGGGCGCCGGGCAGCCGGCCCGCGCCCACGCGCAGTGGGCCCGGATGGGGCAGGCGTCGCAGCGCGGGCTGCGCTTCCGGCAGACGGTGGCGCCCAGGTCGAACACCGCCTGCCCCCACGTCCAGCCCCAGCCATCGGGCACGGCGTCGTCGGCGAGCGCCTGCGCCTCGCGGGGCCGGAGCGGCCGGCCGGCCAGCGCCCGGGCGACGAACCGGCCGGCGTTGGTGTCGACCAGCCCGATGTCGTGCTCGTGGGCGAACACCAGCACGGCCCGCGCCGTGTACGGGCCGACGCCCGGAAGGGCGAGCAGCTCGTCGAGGGTGGTGGGCAGCCGGCCGTCGTGCTCCTCGGCGCACACCGTCGCCGCCCGGTGGAGGTGGACGGCACGCCGGTTGTAGCCGAGGCCGGCCCACTCGTCGATGACCTCGCCCACGGCCGCTGCCGCGCAGCTCGCCACGGTGGGGAACCGCTCGAGGAACCGGACGTAGCGCTCCTCGACCCGCGCCACCTGCGTCTGCTGCAACATGAGCTCGGACACGAGGACGGCCCACGGGTCGCGGGAGCGCCGCCACGGCAGGTCCCGGCCGTGCTCGGCCCACCACTCGACGAGAGCCCGCTGGCGTTGGTCCACCGCGCCAGTCTGCGGGCTACCCGGCCGTGGTCGCGTACTCCCGGACGGGCGGCTCCTCGGTGACGTAGCTGTCCGGGTCCAGCCCGTACCCGAGCTCGTCCCAGCCCGGACCGTCGCCCGTCTCGGCGAGGGCGCCGAGCTGCGCCGGCGTCAGGTGCTGGTCGGGCAGCGAGCACGCAGCCGTGGCGACGGCGGACGCGTCGGCCGGTCCGGGCCGGCGCAGCGCGTCGACGGTGAGCTCCAGCACGAAGCGGTCGGTGGTGCCGAGGGTCAGGTGATCGACCAGGCGACCGGGACAGACGTCCTGCACGTTCACGTTCACGACCCGCGACGGGTCGTCGACCTGGAGCGCCGCCGTGGGAGCGCCGTTCGGGCCGGACGGCTGCACCAGCTCGTCGGTGTACGCGTAGACGCTCGTGTAGTCGACCTCGCCCGGCGTCTCGTCCCCGGCGTTCACGGCGGCCACGAACGCCGAGTCGGTGCGGAACTGCCAGTAGACGGCGGGCCGGGGCATCGAGGCAGGGAAGCCGTCGGCCGCCCAGGTCCCGTGGTTGGGGCCGGCGAGGAGCACGAAGTCGTCGACCGCGGCCTGCACGGACGGCCAGTGCTTCACCGCCCAGCGGGGCATGAGCGCGCCCTGGCTGTGGCCGACGATGTCGACCGACCCGGTGCGGCTGATGCGGGCGGCCTCCTGCACGGCGACCACGACGTACTCGGCCGACACCTGCATGTCGCCCTGGCCCCGGTCCGGGTAGGTGAGCACGCAGTGGGGCAGGCGCTCCTCGGTGAGCCGGAGCTCGTGGTTCCAGCCGTACTGCTCGTGGCCCTCGGTGAACGTGCCGTGGACGAGCACGACGGCGTCGGCATCGGCCGGGGCGTCGGCGAAGTCGACGCAGTCGACCGCGGCGCGGGCCGCGTCGGCGTCGATGGTCAGGGGCGGATCGCCGGCCGCCCGCGTCGCACCCGGGCGTCCGGGCACGCCGCCGGGCGCGGCCTGGGCGAGGGGTGCGAGCACGAGCGCCCCCAGGGCGGCGAGGGCGACGGCGAGGGTTCGACGCATCGCGCAGGCTTCGACGGGCACCCGCCCGAGCCCTGCCGCCGGGTCAGACGGGGCAGAGCACCCAGGTGTCGAGGTCGAGCAGCACGTGGGAGGCGTACTTCCCGTCTCCGTCGCGCAGCGTCATCGACTCGTCCCGCCCCTTCGTCGCCACCAGCCGCACGCGCAGCGCACCGACCCCGGGGGCGTCGAGCTCGGCCTTGTCGAGGACCTCGGACCAGGCGTACACGGTGTCGCCGGCGAAGGCAGGGTTGGTGTGGGCGCCCGCGTTGATGGCGGCGATCATCGCGGCGTTCGCCATGCCGTTGAACTGCAACGCGCGGGCGAGGCTGATGATGTGGCCGCCGTAGATCAGGCGCCGGCCGTCCTCGCGGGCCTCGGTGTTGAAGTGCACCTTGGCGGTGTTCTGCCACAGACGGGTGGCCAGCATGTGCTCGGCCTCCTCGAGCGTGACCCCGTCGACGTGGTCGACCTTCTCCCCGACCTCGTAGTCGCCGAAGCGGTGCGGTTCGCCGGCGGCGGCGAAGTCGTAGCCGGTGAAGTCGAGGCCGGCGGGCACGACCAGGTCGGCGGGATCGACGACGTCGGCCAGCTCGGGGACGACGGTCTCGGGCGCCGGCGCGTCGAGGTCGTGCTTGCGCACCATGACCCAGCGCGCCCAGTCGATGGCCGTCTCCCCCCGCTGGTTCGTCGCCGTGGAGCGCACGTAGACGACGCCGGTCTTGCCGTTGGAGTTCTGCTTGAGACCGATGACCTCGGAGCGGGTGCGCAGGGTGTCGCCCGGACGGACCGGCTGGTGGAAGCGCAGCTCGGCGTAGCCCAGGTTGGCCACGGCGTTGAGGGACACGTCGGGGACGGTCTTGCCGAACGCGATGTGGAAGCCGATGAGCTCCTCGACCGGTGCCGGCGACAGGCCGCACGCCGCGGCGAACTCGTCGGAGGACGGGAGGGCGAACCGCGTCGGGTACAGCGCGGTGTAGAGCGCCCGGTCGCCGCTCGTGACCGTGCGAGGCGTGGCGTGCTCCAGCACCTGGCCGAGCGTGAAGTCCTCGAAGAAGTTGCCGGGGTTCGTCTTGGTCATCGGCACGGCAACCTACGCGCGGCACCCGACGTGGCCCCACCCGACCTCCACCCACGCCACGCCGTCCGCCGCTCGGAGGGCAGCGTGCGGACCGGCGTCGACGCGAGGCACGCTGCGTCCGTGACCGAACCGCTGCGACTCGCGCCCGCGCCGTTGTTCCTCAGCACGTTCAAGAGCCGGCTCGGCACCGTGGTGCTGCTCGAGGATCGGCTCGCGTTCGTGGCGCCGAAGCGACGCGCCGGCGCCGCGTTCGGCGCCATCGGCATGCTGCTCACCCAGCGGTCGGCCACCAACGCCGCGCCGGCCCGGGCCGCCGAGGGCGGCGACGGCGTGACGACGGTGCCGCTGGCCGAGCTGCAGGCGATCGAGCGCGGCACGCAGGGCCTGAACAAGGACGTGCTCGTCGTCCGCGGTCCGGCCACCGAGCTCAAGCTCGGCGTCCGCTACGACGAGTGGGCGCCGGCGATCGAACGTGCGGCGATCGCCGCCGGACGGCGGAGCACGGTCGGCGACGACCGCATCGAGTTCGCCTGACGCCGCCGCCGGGCGCCGGGACCTCAGCCCTTCATCTCGGCGATCTGGATGAGGTTGCCGCAGGTGTCGTCGAACACCGCCGTGGCCACCGTCCCCATGTCGGTGGGCGGCTGGGTGAACCGGACGCCGAGGGCGACCAGGCGCTCGTGCTCGGCGGCGACGTCGTCGACCGCGAACGACGTGAACGGGATGCCGTCCTCGACGAGCGCCTGCTTGAACGGCCGGGCCGCCGGGTGCTCGTCGGGTTCCAGGGAGAGCTCGGTGCCGTCGGGGTCCTCCGGGGACACGACGGTGAGCCACGCGTGCTCGCCGAGCGGGGTCTCCGTCTTCTTCACGAAGCCCAGCACCTCGGTGTAGAAGCGCAGCGCCTTGGCCTGGTCGTCGACCATCACGCTCACCACGTTGATCTTCATCCGCCCTCCTCGGGATCGGGGATCGACCACCGCTCCACGATCTCGCGCAGCGGCGCCGTGTCGAGGTGGTGGAACTTGTAGCGGCCCTCCCGCTGCGTCCGGACGAGACCCGCGGACTCGAGGACGTCGACGTGCTGCGAGATCGCCTGCCGGGTCGACCCCATGCCGTGCTTCGTCGCGAGGCGGGAGCACAGCTCGAAGAGGGTCTGCCCGTCACGCTCCGACAGCTCGTCGAGGATCGCCCGGCGGGTGGGATCGGCGAGGGCCTTGAACACGTCTCCCACGCCGCCGACGATAGGCAAGTCGCTGCTTGCATGTCAACGGCCGGCGCCGGGCGGGGACCCTGGGGCGCCTTGGAAGGGCCCGGTTACCCGCCGGTACCCTGCCGCCATGACCGCGCCCGACCTCACCGCCGCCGCCGCTGCCATCGAGACCGCCCGGGGCGTGATCGACGCCGCGGCTTCGCACCTCGCCGAGCTGGGCGACATCGACGCCAACCAGGTCCTGGCCTACGACCTCGCCCACGCCGCCGCGGCCGTCGAGATGTCGAACACGCTGCTCGACTACGGCGCGAAGGGCGACACCGAGGCTCGCATCGCGTGTGCGTTCGCGGCCGACGCCATCGGCGAGCTGGCCGCCAGGATCTTCGGGCGCGAGGGCGAGTGGGGGGTCGGGCCGGGCGCGCTCGACGGCACCCGCGACTTCGTCGGCACCTTCCGCTCCCCCGAGTTCCTGACCTCCATCGAGGGCGCCGGACCCCGTCACCTCGACGACGACTTCGAGATGGTGCAGGACACGTTCCGGCGCTTCGCCGAGGACCAGATCCGCCCGCACGCCGAGCACGTCCACCGCACCAACGGCGACGTGCCCGAGGACGTCATCAGCGGGCTCGCCGAGCTGGGTGCCTTCGGCCTGTCGATCCCCGAGGAGTTCGGCGGCTTCGCCTCCGGCACCGAGTCCGACTACATGGGCATGGTCGTCGCCACCGAGGAGCTGTCCCGCGGCTCGCTCGGCATCGGCGGGTCGCTCATCACCCGCCCGGAGATCATGACCCGGGCCGTGGAGAAGGGCGGCACGCAGGAGCAGAAGGAGCACTGGCTGCCCAAGCTCGCCACCACCGAGGTCATGTGCGCGGTCGCCGTCACCGAGCCCGACTACGGCTCCGACGTGGCCGGCATCAAGTGCACGGCGACCCGCGCCACCCTCGACGACGGCACCGAGGGCTGGCGCATCAACGGCGTGAAGACGTGGTGCACCTTCGGCGCCCGCGCCGACGTGCTGCTGCTGCTCGCCCGCACCGACCCCGACCGCTCGAAGGGCCACCGGGGCCTGTCGATGTTCATCGTCCCCAAGCCCCAGGGTGAGGGCCACGGCTTCGAGTTCGAGGACGGCCACGGCGGGAAGATGGAGGGCCGCCCGATCGACACCATCGGCTACCGCGGCATGCACTCCTACGAGATCGCCCTCGACGACTGGTTCGTGCCGGCCGATCACCTCATCGGCGGCGAGGACGGGCTCGGTCGGGGCTTCTACCTGCAGATGGAGGGCTTCGAGAACGGCCGCCTCCAGACCGCCGCCCGCGCCGTCGGCGTGATGCAGGCCGCCTACGAGGAGGCCGTCCAGTACGCGCAGGACCGGGCCGTCTTCGGCCAGCCCATCGGCGAGTACCAGCTCACGCAGGTGAAGCTGGCCCGCATGGCCGTCATCATCCAGGCCAGCCGGCAGTTCGCCTACACGGTGGCGAAGATGATGGCCAAGGGCGAGGGCGCCATGGAGGCCACGCTCGTGAAGGCCTACGTGTGCAAGGCGGCCGAGTGGGTCACCCGCGAGGCCCTGCAGATCCACGGCGGCTACGGCTACGCCGAGGAGTACCCGGTGAGCCGCTACTGGGTCGACGCCCGGGTGCTGTCGATCTTCGAGGGCGCCGACGAGACCCTCTGCCTGAAGGTCATCGCCCGCCGCCTCGTCGCCAGCGCCAAGGGCTGAACCGCTACCGTCCACGGCCATGCCGGGGACCACAGAACCGAAGGGTCGGCCCACGCCGGGCCGGCGGGACCGCAGCGTGGTGCAGCACCGCCAGGCGTCACGCCGCCGCGTGATCCGCTACGCGTGGGCGGTGCTCGCCGTCGTCGTGCTGCTCGCCCTGCTCGTGCTCGGCACGGGCTCCGGGGGCGACGGGGCGACCACCACGGTCGGCGGGCTGATCACGCCGCTCGCCCGCTGATCACGCCGGCCGGATCGGCCGGCGGATCGACAGGCCGCGCAGGTAGAAGGCGTAGGCCCGCCAGCGGATGTCGCCCACGGGGCGGAGGAGCGAGAACAGGTCGCGGTACATGCGGACCGTGCGCCGCAGGCCCTCGATGCGCCCCATCTTCTGGCGCTTCGTGCGGTGCGTCACGCCCTTCATGGTGCGGGCGCGGGTGCGGTGCCGGCCTTCGGCGATCACCTCGTCGATCCGGCTCTCGATGGTGTAGCCGTCGAGCTTCCCCGGGGGGATCGCCTCCCACACCCACCGGGGGATGATCCGCTCGCCGGACAGCGGCGGCAGGATGAGCACCAGCCAGTTCAGCCACGCGTAGTCGAAGGCGCCCAGGCTCATCTCGACGTCGCCGGCGAGCACCGGCTCACAGATGGCATCGAGGTGGCCGCTGGCGAGGCCGAGGCAGTCGGCGTCGACGAACAAGATGTGGCTCGCGTCGCTGGCCCGCACCCCGTCGTCCATGGCGTGGGCCTTGGAGCCGGTGGAGCCGGCCCGCCGGATCACCTCGGCGCCGGCCCGCTCGGCCAGGCACGCCGTGTCGTCGCTCGAGCCGTCGTCCACGACGATGACGCGTCGCACGTACCGGCAGCCCCGCGCCGCGTCCACGTTGGCCTCGATGGTGGGCGCCTCGTCCCGGGCCGGCATCACCACGTCGACGACCACGTCGGGGCGCGAGGCGGGATGCTCGGCGGGCACGGCGGGACCTGTTCCCTCTACAGCGTGGTCTTCAGCAGCTCGGGGACCACGGGCGTGTCGGTGCGCCGCAGCATCGCCTCCACGGACTCGAGCCCCCTCGGCCCCACGACGCGGTCGACCAGGCCGAGCGGCACGACCTCCTCGTCGAGCTCCCACGGCTCGCCGGCCTGGTCGAGCCGGTCGGTGACCGACTCCCACAGGCGCTCGGGCAGGAGGCGGCCCTCCCCTGCGACGAGCCACACGTCGGCGTCGGCATCGCGCGCCACTGCGGCGGCGGCGTGGGAGCCGGCCACGGCGACGAAGGCGTCGGGGCCCACCGCGGACGCCTCGAGCAGCACGAGGTTCGACCACCGCACCGCCCCGGCGACGTTGGCGGGTGGCACCTCCTCGGCCGGCGAGTCGGCGTGCTCGAGCCGGCGCACGAGGCCGGCGCCCTCCCCGAGGGAGTCGACGACCAGGGCGCGGACGTCGCCCCGGCGGATGAGCGCCCCGCCGATCAGCTCGGGCCAGCCGACCACGGTGACGGTGACGTCGTCGGGCAGCTCGTAGGCCAGCGCCGAGGTGGTCTTGTCGTCCTGGAGCGCGCTGACGCAGCGGAAGGCCTCGGCCCGCGGGTCGTTGGTGGCGAGCACGCGAGCGGCGAGCCACCACATGGGGCCGGACGTGGGGTGCCGCTCGACGATGCGCCGGCAGGCGGTGACGAGGCCGGACGGGTCGTCGACGAAGCCGGCCAGCGCCCGGGCGGTCTCCTCGGCGAGCGCGGCGTGGTCGACCCCGCCGGCGCGGGCGACGTAGCGGAGGCGCTCGATGGGGTGCATCGCGGGGTGCTCAGGCTCCCGGCTTGAAGATCATCAGGTACAGCATGACGAGCAGCAGCACGGTGGCGATGGGCCCGCCCTTGGCGAGGAGCTCACGTCCCTTCATGTCGCCGGCGGCGACGAGCTTCTCGCCCTTCAGGATCAGCGCGCTCACCACGCCACCGATGGCGATCCAGACGAGGAAGGCCAGCGAGATCCACGTCTGGTCGAACTCCCACGCGTCGTCCGACATGACGATGAGCAGGATGCCGGTGATCAGCACGACGACGAGGGAGCTGAGGGCGATCTTCTTCGTGTAGTCGCGGGCGAAGCCGGCCCAGCTCTGCAGGGCCGCCTCGCCGCCGTTGCGGACGAAGTACCGCTCGAGTAGCGGGTTGATCGCCGCCGGCGCGAAGGCGACCAGCACCGCCACGATGTGCAGCAGGAGCAGCAGGTTGTAGCCGGTGTCGTCATAGGCGGCGAGGATCACGGGAGCTCCAGGGTGAAGGGGACGGATCTGCTGCCGCGGAACCTACCTTGCTAACTTGCCCGCCCGTGCCGACCGACCCCGCTGGCGACGTCACGCTGACCCACATCTCGGGCGTCGAGCTCCCGCTCGACGACTGGCTCACCACGTTCCACCTCGCCGTGGTCGTGCTCGACCCCTACGAGTACGAGAGCGCGTGGCTGCTCGACACGGCCGGCCGGATCCTCGACGTGTTCTCCCAGGCCGACGTCCGGGTCGGGTTCGTGGTCACGGCCGCCCCGGACGACGCCAAGGCCTTCGTGGGCCCCTGGGCCGACAAGCTCTTCGTGCTCTGCGACCCCGAGAAGGCCTTCGTAAAGTCGCTGTCGCTCGAGCAGCTGCCGGCGCTGGTGCACATCGGCATCGACGGCACGCTCCTCGGCTCGGCCGAGGGCTGGGACCCCGACGAGTGGCGGGCCGTGGTCGACAACCTCGCCCGCATCATGTCGTGGAAGGCGCCCGACATCCCCGCGCCCGGCGATCCTCGTCCCTACGAGGGCGCGCCCGCCCTGTAGCCGCCGGCGGCGGCGCCCGACGCCGGGGGACGCTCGTCACAGCCTGAATGGGGCGTTCGGGGCGCGGGTACGGAGCGCTCCATGGCCAAGCCCCAGCAGCCCGAGCTCCGCCGCTCCGGCACCGTGCCAGCCCTCGACCCCGATGCCGCCGAGTCCGACCTCAAGGCGCACCGCCGCCCGGGCGACTCGGGGAAGGGCGGCCCGATCCCCGAGGAGCAGCAGCCCGGTCACCATCCGGAGCAGGAGCAGGACAAGCCCGACCTCGACAAGTTCGCCGAGCGCCTCGGCATCGTCGCCGAGGGCGAGGAGCCCGAGGACGCGCCTCGGGTGGAGGACGATCAGCCGGGGAACGTGACCCGGCTCAAGCCGGCCCGGCCGGCGAAGAAGGCCCCCGCATCCACCAGTCCCACCAGCACCCGGCCCGCGGCCAAGGAGCACAAGGCCCCGGCCCGTCCGAGCTGGTCGCCCATCGGCTTGGCCCTCGTCGGTCCCGTCACCGGCATCCTCATCGCTCGCGACATCGCCCGGCGGCTGAAGAGCCTCCGCCGCTGACCACGTCGCGGCCGGGCTGACCGCCCGGCCCACGATCGCCGAGAGAGCCCGCACCGCCCGCCCGCGGGCTCTCTCGGCCTTCTCGCGCCCGGCGCGGGAGTGCGATGCTCGTGGGGTGACGGACTTCGAGTACACCCCCCTGCTGCCCACGTCCGACGACGAGACCTCCTACCGCCGGCTCGACATCGGCGGCGTCGAGGTCGTCGAGCTGGGGGGCGAGCAGTTCCTCCGCGTCGCGCCGGAGACCCTCACCGCCCTGGCCGCCGAGGCCATGCACGACATCGCCCACTACCTGCGGCCGAGCCACCTCCAGCAGCTGCGCAACATCCTCGACGACCCCGAGGCGTCGGCGAACGACCGGTTCGTGGCCACCGACCTGCTCAAGAACGCAAACGTGTCGGCCGGCGGCGTCCTGCCCATGTGCCAGGACACCGGAACGGCGATCGTCAAGGGCAAGCGGGGCGGACGGGTGCTGACGGCCGGCGGGGACGAGGAGGCGCTCGCCCGCGGCGTGTTCGACACCTACCAGCGCGACAACCTCCGCTACTCCCAGATGGCACCGCTGTCGATGTGGGAGGAGACGAACACCAAGACGAACCTGCCCGCCGAGATCAAGATCAGCGCCGTCGACGGGATGAAGTACGAGTTCCTCTTCATGGCCAAGGGCGGCGGCTCGGCGAACAAGAGCTACCTGTATCAGGAGACCAAGGCGCTGCTCTCCCCTGACCGGCTCCTCGCCTTCCTGGACGAGAAGCTGCGCAGCCTGGGCACCGCGGCCTGCCCGCCCTACCACCTCGCGGTGGTCATCGGCGGCACGTCGGCCGAGATGGCGCTCGAGACCGCGAAGCTGGCCAGCGCCCGGTACCTCGACACCCTCCCGAAGGAGGGCTCGCCCCTCGGCCACGCCTACCGCGACCACGAGTTCGAGGCCGAGGTCCTGAAGCTGTCCCAGGAGTTCGGCATCGGCGCCCAGTTCGGCGGCAAGTACTTCTGCCACGACGTGCGGGTCATCCGCATGCCCCGCCACGGCGCCTCGCTGCCGGTGGCCGTCGCCGTGTCGTGCTCCGCCGACCGCCAGGCGAAGGCCAAGATCACGGCCGACGGCGTGTTCCTCGAGGAGCTCGAGCGCAACCCGGCCCGGTTCCTGCCCGAGGTCACCGAGACCGACCTGTCCGACGACGTCGTGCACATCGACCTCGACCAGCCGATGGACGCCATCCTCGCCGAGCTCACGAAGTACCCGGTCAAGACCCGGCTGTCCCTCACCGGGACGATGGTGGTGGCCCGCGACATCGCCCACGCGAAGATCAGCGAGCGGCTGCAGGCGGGCGAGCCGATGCCGCAGTACCTCAAGGACCACCCCGTCTACTACGCCGGCCCGGCGAAGACGCCGGAGGGCTACGCGTCCGGGTCGTTCGGGCCCACCACCGCCGGGCGCATGGACTCCTACGTCGACGAGTTCCAGGCCGCCGGCGGTTCGAAGGTCATGCTGGCCAAGGGCAACCGCTCGAAGCAGGTCACCGATGCCTGCAAGCGGCACGGCGGCTTCTACCTGGGCTCCATCGGCGGCCCGGCGGCCCGGCTCGCCCAGGACAACATCAAGAAGGTCGAGGTCCTCGAGTACCCCGAGCTCGGCATGGAGGCGGTCTGGCGCATCGAGGTCGAGGACTTCCCGGCGTTCATCATCGTGGACGACAAGGGCAACGACTTCTTCGAGTCGGTGAGCCGTCCCATCGACCTGCAGACCAAGCGGCCCTGAGCGCGCCGGCGGTGCCCGCGGCGCTGCTCGTCGTCGCCGCGGCCGTCCTGTGGGGCACCACGGGGACGGCGCAGGCGCTCGGGCCCGACGACATCGACCCGCTCGTGGTGGGCTGGGTCCGGCTCGCCATCGGTGGCGCCGGCCTGGTGCTGCTCGCGTCCGTCCGCCGGTCTGCCGCGGCGCCGCTGCCGCGGGCGTGGGCCGCCACCGCCGTGCTGTCGGTCAGCGCCTACCAGCTCACCTTCTTCGGCGGCGTGCGCCTGGCCGGCGTGGCGCTCGGCACCGCCGTGGGCATCGGCTCGGCGCCCATCTGGGGCGGCCTGGTCGACTGGCGCTTCGCCGGGCGTCGCCCCACGGCGCGCTGGACCGCGGCCGCCGCCATCGCCATCGCCGGGGCGGTGCTGGTGGCCGGCGAGCCGGGCGACGCCGAACGACCGGGCCTCGGGCTGCTCCTCGCCGTCGGCGCCGGCGCCAGCTACGCGCTCTACGCCTACGCCCTCCAGCAGCTGGCGCGGGCCGGCGACGCCGACCGCGTGGCGGCCACCGTCTTCGTGTCCGCTGCCGTCGTGCTCGCGCCCGTGGCGCTGCTGGCCGGCGGAGGCGAGGCGTTCGAGGAGCTCGCCAGCGGACGAGGGGTGCTCATGGCGCTCCACCTCGGCCTGGTCGCCACCACGCTCTCGTACGCCTTCTTCACCCGGGGCGTGCGGGACACGCCGGTCGCGACGGTGACGTTGCTCTCCCTCGCCGAGCCGATCACGGCGGTGACGCTCGGCATCACCGTCGTGGGCGAGGACCTCACGCTGCGGGCCGCCGGCGGCGTGGCGCTCCTCCTCGCCGGCGTCACGCTGGCGGTCACCACCCGGACGCCCCGGCCGCGGACGAGCCCCGCCACCGACGTCCCGGTCTAGGTTCACCGACGACACGACGAGATCCGACGGGGGACGTGATGCGCATCGGCATCTTCAGCGGGGTGGCGGCCACGGGCAGCATCGACGACGTCGTCGCCGACGTGCAGGCCGCCGAGGAGCAGGGCTTCCGCTCCTACTGGGTGCCCCAGATCTTCGGCTACGACGCCCTGACGCTGCTCGCCGTGGTGGGGCGGGAGACGTCGACCATCGAGCTGGGCACGTCGGTGATCCCCACCTACCCCCGGCATCCCGTGATGCTCGCCGCGCAGGCGCTCACCACCCAGCAGGCGTGCGGCGGCCGGCTCACGCTCGGCATCGGACTGTCGCACCAGCCGGTCGTCGAGCACATGTTCGGCATGAGCTTCGACAAGCCGGTGCGCCACCTGCGCGAGTACCTCGACGTCCTCATGCCCCTCCTCAGCGGCGAGCGGGTCGTGGCGCACGGCGAGACCATCTCCGCCAACGTCACCCTCGACGTGCCTCGCCCCCAGCCGGTGCCCGTCCAGGTCGCCGCCCTCGGTCCCCAGCTGCTGCGGCTGGCGGGAGCCCGCACCGCCGGCACCATCACGTGGATGACCGGACCCCGCACGATCGCCGAGCACACGGCGCCGGCGCTGCGGGAGGCCGCCGAGGAGGCCGGCAACCCCGATCCCTTCATCACGGCCGGTGTGCCGGTGTGCGTCACCGACGACGTCGAGGGCGCGCGCCGGCGGGCTGCACAGGTCTACGCGATCTACGGCCAGCTCCCGTCCTACCGGGCGATGCTCGACCGCGAGGGGTTGGAGGGGCCGGCCGACCTCGCCGTCATCGGCGACGAGGACACGGTCCGCGCCCGCCTGCAGGCGTTCGCCGACGCCGGCGTCACCGACCTGGCGGCCAGCGAGTTCGGCTCCGGCGAGGACGAGCGAGCCCGCACCCGGGCCCTCCTCCGCAGCCTGCTGTGAAGGTCCGCGTCGGCTACGGGCTGGGGACCCGCACCCTCAGCGGCGAGGCCGAGCGCTTCGCCGCCCTGGTCGACGGCCTGGAGGCGCTCCGCTTCGACTCGCTCTGGCTCTCGGAGAAGGTCACCGACGACTGCCCCGACCCCATCGTGGCCCTGAGCTTCGCCGCCGCCCGCACGACGAAGCTCAAGCTCGGCACCAGCGTGCTCGTGCTGCCGGGACGGAACCCCATGCTGCTCGCCAAGGAGCTGGCGACGCTCGATCGCCTCTCCGACGGCCGGCTCCTGCCGGCGTTCGGGCTGGGTCAGGTCGACCCCGCCGAGCAGCAGGCCTTCGGGGTCGAGCGCACCGAGCGGGCCCGGCGCTTCGACGAGGCGCTGCCGCTCCTGCGCCGCTTCTGGACCGAGGACGCGGTCGACCACGAGGGCGAGTTCCTCCGCTACGAGGGCGCCCGCGTCCGCCCCCGCCCGGTGCAGCAGCCCATGGACATCTGGCTCGGGGGCATCGCCCCCTCCGAGCTGCGCCGCGCCGGCCGGCTCGGCGACGGATGGCTGCCCAGCTTCTGCACGCCCGACGACGTGGCCGCCGGTCGCCCCGAGATCGAGCGCGTCGCCGCCGAGCACGGGCGCGCCATCGACCCCGAGCACTTCGGGGCCCTGGTCCCCTACGCCCTCGACGGCATCCCCGACGCCCTCGGCGCGCTCCTCGCCCGCCGGCGGCCCGGTGTCGACCCGGCCGACGTGGTGGCCGCCGACCTCGCCTCGCTGCGGGCGCTGCTCGAGCGCTTCATCGAGGTCGGCGCCTCGAAGTTCGTGGTCGTGCCCCTGGGCGAGCCGGCCGACTGGCCCGACCACCTCGCCACCGTCGCCGACGTCGTCCAGCCCCTCCAGACCTGAACCGCACGGAGCGTTCCGGACGCGCAGATCGACCTCCCCAGGTCGATCTGCGCGTCAGGAACCGGCGTTGTCAGCCGAGCGGGCGCGCCGGAGCCGTGCGGGGCCGGCGGAACCGGCCGAGGCCGCCCACGGTCGGCTCGGGCGCCACGTCGGCGACCGTGCTCACCGCACCGGCGGCGGCGAAGCGGCTCAGGCCGCGCCGCTCGGGCAGCGGTTGCTGGCTGCTCCAGTAGAGGAGCGCGCCGGCGCCGAGCACGACGATCACGCCGAGGAGACGGCCCTCGCCGCTGGACGTCTCGAGCGGTGGCGCGGCGACGGGTTGGGTCGCGGTGAGCGACGGTGCGGTCGCCGTTCGACCCTGCTCGCCCGGCGGCAGCGCCGCCTGCGCGGGCTGGCTCGACAGGGCGTCGGCTGGCAGCGGGGCAGGCACCGAGAACGACGGCGTCCCGCTCCCTCCCGGCGTGAACGAGGCGCCACCGCCAGGCGCGCCCGGGGGCGCGGTACGGGGATCGGTGGGCATGGGCACCGGGCGCTGCACGCCACCGGCGACGGGCGCGACCTCGATGGCGTCGGCCGTCGGGCGCTCGAAGACCACCCGGAAGGCGGACGCCAGCTGCTCGCCGCTCGACGGGTCGCGGCCGGGGGTGAGCACGAGGTCGAGCTGGTCGCCGAACTGCAGGGGCGCGACCGCGAAGGTCCACTCCGTGCCGTCCTCGGATGGGATGCCCTGCACCGACTGGCTGCAGTCGGGGCTGGGCTTGGCGTCCCAGGCGCCGGCGTGGACGCCCGTCCAGCCGGACCCTGCCTGGCAGGCCAGCAGGACGGCGGTCTCGGCACCGACGGCGGAGGCGGCGCGCAGCGTGACCACGGCGCTGCCCGTGCCCTCCGGGAGGGTGGCCCGGAGCGCAGCGATGGCGGTGGCACCCTCGGGCGTCCCCTCGACCAGGAGCTGCCCGGGCGAGACGTCCGGGACGACGAGGGCACCGCCGATGGCGGGGTCCTGGTTGGCGCGCGACCACCAGCCGATGTCGTCGACCGACGAGGCCGGCTCGGCCAGCGCCGGGTCCACGGCCGCCAGCCACCCTCCGAGCAGCAGGCCGACCGCTCCGAGGGCTCGCAGCGCGATGGCTCGGCGGCCGAGGTGGCGGCCCATCACGTCGCCCGAAGCGGCTCACGCCGCGGCCGCCCCGTCCGGGCCGGGCCGCCGCTGTCGTCGTCCCCGGGCGCGGGCACGGGCGGGACGGCGGTACCCGAGCGGTTGATGGTGGCCATGTCGCCGCCGAGGTAGCTGCTGACCACCCGCGGGTCACTGACGACCTGGGCCGGCGTGCCCTCCACGATCGGGTGCCCGAGCTCGAGGGCCACCATGCGGTCGGAGATGCCGGTGATGAGCGGCATGTCGTGCTCGATGACGAGCAGCGCGCACCCGGTCTCGGCCTGGATGCGCTGGAGCAGCGGCCCGAGGGCCTCGGTCTCCCGCTGGGCGATGCCGGAGGACGGCTCGTCGAGGAGCAGGACCGTCGGATCGTGGGCGACGCACATGGCCAGGTCGACGATGCGGCGGGAACCGGTGGAGAGCTCGCGGACGAACTTGTCGCGGAACGCCCCCAGGTTCATCAGCTCGATGAGGTCGTCGACGGTCCAGCTCACGTCCTCCTCCTGGCGCACGACGAGCGGCAGGTTGAGCAGCGACGCCAGGTGGTCGCGGATCTCGAGGTGGCGCTCCAGGCCGATGGCGATGTTCTCGGCCACGGTGAGCGACCCGGCCAGCCGGGCGTCCTGGAACGACCGGCCCAGCCCCATCCAGGCCCGCTTGTCGGGGCCGAGCTCGGTGATGTCGACGCCGTCGAGCCGGATGCGGCCGTCGTCGGGCACCAGGAACCCGGAGACGAGGTCGAAGATCGTCGTCTTGCCGGCGCCGTTCGGCCCGATCAGCCCGAGGATCTCGCCGCGGTGGAGGTCGAAGGAGGCGTCGTCGACGGCGGTGATGCCGCCGAAGCGCTTGGTGACGCCGTGGAGCGCGAGCACCGGCTCCCCCTCCCGCGAGATCTCCTCCCGCTCCCGGACGGCCACCGCTTCCGGGCCGACGTCGGTGCGGGTGGAGACGGAGCCGGCACCCTCCAGGAAGACCGATCGCACGATGTCGTCGCGCTCGAGCAGCTCGGCGGTGGGGCCCTCGAAGCGCACCTCGCCCTTCTCCATGAAGTAGGCGCGGTCGGCGACGGTGAGGGCCACGTTGATCGACTGCTCGACGAGGACGATGGCGGTGCCCGACGCCTGGATGCGTCGCACGATGCCGAGCAGCTGCTCGACGATGGTGGGGGCCAGGCCGAGCGACAGCTCGTCGATGACCAGGAGCTTCGGCTTGGCGATGAACGCCATGCCGAGGGCGAGCATCTGCTGCTCGCCGCCGGAGAGGTTGCCCGCCATCTGGTCGATGCGCTCGCGCAGGCGAGGGAACGTCTCCAGCACCTCGGCGGTGGCCGCCTCCAGGTGGGCGGGATCGTCGCGGTAGAGCCACCCCGCGGCGCGGAGGTGCTCGGCCACGGTGAGGGTCGGGAACACCGCCTTGCCGCCCGGCACCTGGATGACGCCGGCCGCCGTGGTGCTCGCGGCGTCCAGGTGGGTGATGTCCCGACCCTCGAACAGCACGGTGCCGCCCATCGGGTCGACGACGCCGCTGATGGCCTTGAGCAGCGTGGACTTGCCGGCCCCGTTGGTGCCGAGCAGGGCGACGCACTCGCCCTGCCGCACCACCATGTCGACGCCGAACAGCACCTGCACCTGGTCGTAGGCGACCTCGACGCCCCGGCACACCAGCAGGGCATCGGCACCCGCCTGCCGGGCGGCCTCGAGGTCGGCGGTGAGGTCGAGGGCCTGCTGGGCCTGGGCGACGTCGCGCCGCACGAAGCGGGCCGCGGTCGCACCGCAGAGACCGGCCAGGCCGACCAGGACGGCGAGACCGACCATGGCGGTGCGGTACGACGACTCGGCGAGCCCGCCGACGAAGAGGGAGCCGACCAGGCCCCCGACCCCCACGAAGATCAACGACCAGCCGTAGGCCTGCGTCCGGATCCGGCCCGGCGTCACCAGCGCCACGAGCGGGTAGTACGCGGGCTGGAAGGCGCTGAAGCCGGCGGTGGCGACCACCGAGAAGACGAAGGACCCGAGCGCGAAGGGCATGGCCGCCATGAGCACCAGGCCGGCGGCGCCGGCGGTGAAGGCGAGCCCGGTGATGGTCGCCAGGCGATCGAACCGGCGCTCAGCGATGGCCCGACTGGCCAGGCGCTGTCCGACCTGCAGCCCGACGAGCGTGCCGGCCCCGGCGAAGGTCGCCTGGACGCCGCGCATCAGGGGCGTGAAGCCGTACACCTCCTCGAAGAACAGCGCCGAGATGGTGCCGATGGTGAGGAAGCCGGTGCCCAGCATGACGCTGCCGAGGTACAGGCGGCGCATGGACGGGATCGCGAAGAGGGTGCGTCGGGCTTCACCGAAGGAGACGTGCTCCTCGCCGGAGGCCTCGGAAGCCTCCTCCTCCCTCGCCGCCACGACGAGGTCGACCACGCCGTCGCCGCCATCGCCGACGTCGACCAGGTCGATGACACCCGCCGTCGTCGCACCCCGCCTGGGGTTGGGCAGCCGCGTCGCGGCACCGATGAGCAGCAGCGTCGGGGCCGCCAGGACGAGGAACATCGCCTGCCAGCCGAGCAACCCGGCGCCTGCGCCGATGACGACGGCCGTGACCCGTGAGATGGGGTTGGCCGCTCGGTGCAGGGCGAACACCTTCGGCTGCGCGTCGGGTTCGTAGTAGTCGGTGAGCAGCGATGCGTGCACCGGGTCGTTCACCGTGCGCCCCAGGCCCGAACCCATCCGGGCGACCACGAGCAGCAGCACGAGCCCGGACCAGCCGGCGAGGCCGGTGAGCACGGACATCGTCATCCAGCCGAGCGCGGCGAAGAACACCAGGCGGACGCGGTTGAACCTGTCCGCCAGGTAGGTGACCGGTAGGACCGCGAAGAGCACGAAGACGGCGACGGCGGCGGCGATCAGGATGATGCCGCTGTCGCTGAGGGCGAGGTCGTCGCGGATCTCCGGCGTCGCGATGCCGAACAGGATCTGGTCGAGCTCGTCGACGAAGTTCAGGCCGAACAGGACCAGCAGCGGGGTGGTGGAGGCGCCGGCGGTGACGGCGGCCAGGCGCTGGCGGGCGCTCATCGGACGCCTCCGACCTCGGCGCGACGGTGCCCGTTCGCCCGGGCGACCGCCGGCTCGACCACGTCGATCTCCGCCGGCGGCGGCGCGTCGTCGGACGGGAGGACGGACGCGTCCGGCACCGCCACCTCCTCGTTCACCTGCAGGGAGTCGGCCACGAGGCTCGGCACGTGGATGCCGTGCTTGTCGGCGACGCGGCGCAGCAGGGTGTCGCGCACCCGGTAGACGCCCTCGGCGAGGCCGCCGGGGAGCACCATGAGGAGCACGAGCAGGCCCAGCCCCGTGGTGAGGAACTGCACGAACTCGATGTCGCGCAGACCCGGGAGCAACGGGAGCCCCACGACGTAGATGGCTCCGAGGACGGCACCGGCGATGGAGCCGACGCCGCCGATGACGCTCATCACGAACAGCTCGACCGACTTGTCGGCGGTGAACCCGCCTGGTGAGAACACGGTGTTCTGGTAGGCGAGGAGCGAACCCGCCATGCCGGCGATGAAGCCGGACACGGCGAAGGCCGCCATGCGGGTCGCGGCGAGGTTGACGCCGAAGGCCTGCACGAGCCGGCCGTTGTCCCGGGCGCCGATGAGGATGCGGCCCGTGCGGTTCTTCCGCAGCGACCGGGCCATCGCCACCGCCAGGAGCAGGAACGCCAGGCAGACGTAGTAGAACTTCGCGTCCGGGAGGATCGTGAGCGGGCCGAGCTCGGACGACGACTCGAGGTCGATGCGCCCCCAGAGGTTCGGGCGGGACACGAACGCACCGTCCTCCGGCAGGAGCCAGCCGAAGAACTCGCGCTTGAGCACGAAGCCCTCGACGGCGAAGGCGAAGGCCAACGTGGTGACGGCGAGGAAGAGGCCCTGGATCCGGAGGGCGGGCAGGCCGACGAGGACCGCCACGAGCGCCCCGACCATGGCGCCGGTGAACACGGCACCGAAGAAGTCCCACTGGTGGTTCGCCGCCAGGCCGCCGGCCACCGCGGAGCCGACGCCGGCGATGGCGTACTGGCCGAGCGAGATCTGGCCGGTCCAGCCGGTGAGGATCACCAGCGACACGCCGATGATGGCGTACAGCACCATGATCGTGGCCTGGGGCGTGCGCACGTCGCCGAAGACGAACGGCGCGGCCAGCGCGAGCAGCCCGACGACGGCGAACACGGCGTACCGGCCGCGGCGGACCTCGGGCACGTCCCGCAGCTCGGCCGGGATCGGCCGGAGCTCCTTGACCGCCTGCCACGAGGACGCGCCCAGCTCCATGGCGCGGGACAGCTTGGACCGCTGCACGAGCAGCGCACCGGTGATGACGGCGAACATCGCGGCGGTGGCGAGCGACGAACGGTTGGTGGCGAAGATCGCCGCCCGGTCGACCACCCCGATGAAGAGCCCGGCGCCGAACGCCATGGGGAGGCTCTCCATGCGCGCCATCACCGCGACCGCCAGCCCGAACAGGAGCGTGGTGAGGCCGACGAAGCCGGTGAGCGGGATGCCGATGAGCGGACCGCGCAGGAACACGCCGACGGCCGAGAGGACGGCGGCGAGCATCCAGACGATGGTCGAGACCCGCTTCGTGGGGATGCCGAGGAGCGAGGCCCGCTCGGCGTTCTCGGCCGAGGCCCGCACGGCGATGCCGATGTCCGTGAAGCGGAAGAACGCGCCGAGCGCCACCACGATGACGCCGACGACCAGCATGGTCATCAGGTGGTCGCCCGTCAGCGTGGCCACGCCCACCCGCCACTCGAAGCCCGACAGGGGCGAGTTGTACTCGCGTGCGAGCGTGTCGATGAGCTCACCGCCCACCCACTGCTTGGCGTAGAACTCCAGGATCAGCAGCACCAGGCTGACGCCGATGGTGACCACGGTGAGGATGAGCCGTGGGGCGTTGCTGAAGCGCCGGACCAGCGTGACCTCGGTGAGCCCGCCGAGGAGCGCACCGCCGATGATCACGATGGGGATGACGGCGAGGTACGGCCAGCCGCGCTTCGCGATGAGCAGCAGGGCGACGACGGCCGGCACCGCCCCGAGCTGGGCCTGGGCGAAGTTGATGATGCGGTTCGCCCGGTACACGAGGATGAGGCCCATGCCGACCAGGGCGTAGAGGGCGCCGACCACGCCGCCGTCGAGCAGCACCTCGCGCGGCAGCGGCTTCGCGTACCGGCCCACCTCGAGGAGCGACCAGTCGACGAGCGGCAGGTCGATGCGCCCGAAGACCAGCTGCACGGCGACCTCGACGAGGAGGACGTACAGCACGGCGGCCTTGACGACCCACCCGTAGCGGGGATGCCCCCACAGGTCGTCGACGAGGGCGCGCGCCCTGGTGAAGCCGCCGCGGGCATCGAGCACGTCGGCCGTCACGACGCCGGCACCGGGATCTGGTCGAGGCCCGCAGGCCACTGACCGAGGCGGTACCGCTTGCCGTCGGCGACCGGGACGTAGGCACCGGACTGGCCGTCGAGCGACGACGCTGCGGTGTTCGACCAGTACACCTCCTTCGCGTCGCTGAGCCCCGTGTAGTCGTTCGGCCCGAAGCTGGCGAGGGGGCTCTCCGGGGTGCCGCCGGAGTCCGGCAGCGCCTCCAGCAGGCCCTGCTCGAAGGTCACCGGGTTCAGGTTCGGTCCCGCCATGTGGATGCCCGTGCCGAGCAGCGCGAAGTACGACCACTGCACACCGCACCCGTTCTCGCCGCAGGGATGGCCCTCACGGCCCACGTCCCGCCACGCCCGGGCCTGGTCGGTGTCGTCGAGCGGGATGTTGAGACCCAGGTGGCTCGGCCCGAAGGCGTGGGCCATGATCTCGGGGTCGTAGAGCCGGCCGAGCTTGTCGTAGTCCATGAGGCCGAGCCCGGGCATCAGGAACTCGGGGATGTACCGGTTCGCGGTGAGGCCCTTGGTGAGGAACGCCGGCGCGATCGGATCGCACATGCACACGACGGTGGTGACCTTCTCGGCGATGAGCTTCGACACCGTCGCCTGCGTCTGCTCGGTGGCCCGCTCGATGTCGGACTCGTAGGTGAGCACGGCGACCTTGCCGCCACCG
Source organism: Acidimicrobiales bacterium (assembly GCA_035764875.1). Taxonomy (GTDB): domain Bacteria; phylum Actinomycetota; class Acidimicrobiia; order Acidimicrobiales; family Salinilacustritrichaceae; genus Salinilacustrithrix. The sequence continues at coordinate 31,474 of DASTYO010000035.1, forward strand.
CAGCCCTCGACCTGCGCGGCCACCCGCTGCGCGTTGAGGACGTTCGCCTCGATCTCGGGCACGATCACGCCCAGCTTGCGGGCCGTGTCCCGCCCGCCGATCTGGGGGTGGATGAGCCGACCGGCGTGGGTGGCCTTCCCGCCCGCCATCTTCTTGCAGTAGTACTCGGCGATGTGGTCGGCGCTCTGCGTGCCGTCCATGAACGTGTCGTACCGGAAGGGCCGCCGCTGGGTGAAGAACCGCTCGTCGAAGTGGTTGCCGCCCAGCGAGATGATGCCGTTCTTCGCCCACACGTCGTACACGGAGGCGTAGAGGGACGTCGCCCAGATGACGGCGAACGGGTTCAGCTTCACGACCTCCTGCGCCGCCGCGATGCACGCATCGACGTCCGGCGGCGAGGTGGGGCAGTCGCCGACGACGCGGACGAGCTTCACGGTGCGCCCGTAGGTCTCGTAGCGCGCGTTGAGGAACTCGACGTAGGCCTCCGCGGCAGCCATCTGCTCCTCCTCGCTGACCGCGAGGCCCTGGGGGCGGAGGACGGCGTTGACCTGCTCGTTCGGCTCGGAGGAGAAGAAGACCACGGTGATCTCCTCGGCGGTGACCCCGCGGTACGTGGCGCCGCCGTTGTCGGCACCGTCGGGCCACTTCGCCACGCACGGCGGGCCGCCGGTGCGGGTGATCGCGAACTGCTTGCCGTCCTCGGTGCAGTGGCTGGTGTCGCCCCCGGCCGAGGCAGCCGCCCCGCCACCGGCACCGCCTCCCGCGGCGGCCTGGCCGCCGCCGGCACCACCGCCGCCGCCCCCTGCGGCTGCGCCGCCCGTGGACGAGCCGCCGCCCACGCTCACGGACCCGCCCGCCGGACCACCGCTGCCGACCGGGCCGCCGCCGGCGACCCCGGTCGGCGCTCCCCCGTCGACCCCTCCGGCGACCTGGTTCGATCCGGCGCCGTAGGTGGAGAGCGCCTGATCACCACCGCCCCGACTCGGCGCCACTGCGATGAACAGGCCCTGCACGAGCGCCAGCACGAGGAACGGTGCGTACAGCCGGAGCCACGAAGCCCTCACGGCATCCCCCAATCTGATTGACCCCCGGGTCAAGTCCGACCCTGGGCGGTGGTTCGACGTCCGCCGGGGCGGCTCCTCCCCGCGCTGTGACATCCGTTACCTTCGCCGGCCATGAAGTTCGGGATCGCCTTCGCCAACATCGGCCCCTACGCCCAGGGACCTGCCGCCGCCGAGTTCGCCCGCGCGGCGGAGGAGGCCGGGTTCGAGTCGCTCTGGACCGTCGAGCACGTGGTCGTGCCATCGGGCTACGAGTCGCAGTACCCCTACGACCCGTCGGGGAAGATGCCGGGCGGCGAGGACTTCGACATCCCGGATCCGCTGATCTGGCTGACGTGGGTGGCCGCCGCCACGAGCACGATCCGCCTCGCCACCGGCATCCTCATCCTCCCCCAGCGCAACCCGGTGGTGCTCGCCAAGGAGCTGTCCACGCTCGACCAGCTCTCCGGGGGCCGGGTCGAGCTCGGCATCGGCGTCGGCTGGCTCGAGGAGGAGTTCAACGCCATCGGCGTGCCCTTCGCCGAGCGCGGGAAGCGCACCGACGAGCACGTCGCCGCGCTGCGTGCCCTGTGGGGCGAGGACAAGGCCACGTTCCACGGCGAGTTCACCAGCTTCGACGACTGCATCGTCCGGCCCCGGCCGGTCAACGGCACCATCCCCGTGCACGTGGGCGGCCACACCGACATCGCCGCCCGCCGGGCCGGTCGCCTCGGTGACGGGTTCTTCCCGGGCAAGGGCGAGCCTGCCGAGCTCGCCCGCCTGCTGCAGGTGGCGCGCGACGCGGCGAAGGAGCACGGGCGCGATCCCGACGCCATCGAGCTGAGCGCCGGTGGCGCCGCCTTCGGCAGCAGTGCCCTCGACGTCGTCAAGGAGCTCGCCGATGCCGGCGTGTCGCGGGTGATGCTGCCGTCGATCCCGTTCTGGTCCGGCACCGACGCGCTGAAGCGCTACGGCGACGAGGTCATCGCGAAGGCGTCCTGAGGGCTACACCTGGGGCGGCACGGCGCCGGCGCCGCCCACGCAGCTCTCCATCCGAACCCGCCCGTCGACCGTGCTGACCTGGGCGGCCTCGCTGCCCTCGGCCCACGCGGTGAGGGCACGCTCGATCTCGTCGGTGTCGTCGTCGGTGTCGCCGACGACGTCGACCCGCACGCAGTCCGCGTCGCCGTCCTCCCAGGTCACCGCCCAGTCGCCGCCCCAGCCCTGCACCGCACGGAACGCATCCTGGGGGCCGACCTCCGAGTCGCCGGTGGTGAGCAGCCCGAACCAGAACAGCGCCCCGACGACCCCGTCGTCGACGACCTCTCCGTCGGCGGGCGGGACGGGCACCTCGATCCGCGCCTCGCGCTGCTCGTAGAGCGGCGGGAACAGCACCTGTTCGGACGTGCGGGGCGGGTCGGTGAGCGCGGCGTCGACGGCCCGCTCGTCGCCCTGGCTGACGAGCGCGCCGACGAAGATCTGCCCGAGCTCGTACGGCGCGCCGATCTCGAAGAGCAGGATCTCGGGGAAGGCGTCGACGTCGATGCCGTCGGCGAACGCCCGCTCCTCGGCGTCGGCCTGCTCGCGGACGTCGGCCGGCTGCTCGCCCAGCCACGCCTGCTCGATGCGCCGGGCGTTGCCCTCGACCACGGCCGAGAAGCCGGTGGCGATCTCGTCCTTCTCCTCGTCGTACTGCTCGCGGTGCAGCTCGAAGTGCTGGTCGTCGAGGGCGTGCACGAGCTCGTGGACGATGGTCTTGCGCACGTAGGGCGTGGCCGACAGGCCCCGCACCACCAGCTCGTCGGTCTCGGGGTCGTAGAAGCCGAGGACGCCGGCGGAGTAGATCGCCCGCAGCTCGTCGAGCAGGCTCGTCTCCGCGTCGAGCAGGCCGAGCGCCCGGTAGAAGACCTCCACGTCCTCGATCTCGCCGATGTCCTCCTCGAAGTCCTCGAGCAGGCGGGCTTCGAACTCGTCGTCGTCGGCGAGCTCCACCACCACGTCGCGCTGGTACTCGAGCCCTCTCGCCTCGGCCACGTAGGCCTGGAGCTCCTCGACGAGCGTCTGCAGCTCGGCCTCGGTGAGCTCCTCCCCGGGGGCTGCCGTGGTGGGGGACGTCGACGACGGGCCCGGATCAGACGTGGTCTCGGTGGTGGGTGCGCCACCCGCCACGTCGTCGTCACCGTCGCCGCTGGCGACCACCACGACGGTGGCCGCGAGGAGGGCGAGCACCGCCACCACGGCGACCGCCACGCCGATGCGCCGACCGCCACCGCTGGGGGCGGGCGGCTCGGGGTCGTGCGGGGCCGGCGGCGACCCACCGGGCGGCGCCCACGCCCCCGGCGGCGCGGCGGAGGGCGGTCCGGAAGGCGGTCCGGCCGGGTACCCGGGAGCACCGGGCGGTGGCGGCGGAGGGGGGACGTCGGACACGGAGGCGGTTCCCAGGGGTGGTGGACCGGTGCGGAACCCGCGACCGTATCGGGCAGCGGGCCGCGGCCCACGGCGCGGACGGCGTCGCACGCGTCCCGGAACCGCCAACCCGCGCCGCCCGCCGGCTGGCCCTACGCTCGCCGGCCATGGCCCGCATCCGCACCCGCATCACCGACCTCCTGGGCATCGACGTCCCCATCATCCAGGCGCCGATGGGCTGGATCGCCCGGGCGCAGCTCGCCTCAGCAGTGTCCGAAGCGGGCGGCCTCGGGATCATCGAGACCTCCTCTGGCGAGCTCGACGTCGTCAAGGGCGAGATCGCCAAGATGCGCGACCTCACCGACAAGCCCTTCGGCGTCAACATCGCCCAGGCGTTCGTGCGCGACCCGGGCATCGTCGACTTCGTCGTCGATCAGGGCGTGCGGTTCGTCACCACGTCGGCGGGCGATCCCACCAGGTACACCGCCCAGCTGAAGGACGCCGGCCTCACCGTCTTCCACGTGGTGCCCACCCTCCAGGGGGCGCTGAAGGCGCTCGACGCCGGCGTCGACGGGCTCGTCGTCGAGGGCGGGGAGGGCGGTGGCTTCAAGAACCCCCGCGACGTCGCCTCGATGGTGCTGCTCCCACTGGTGGCCCAGCGCACCGACGTCCCCATCATCGCCGCCGGCGGCATCACCGACGGCGCCTCCATGGCGGCCGCGTTCGCCCTCGGCGCCGAAGGGGTGCAGATGGGCACGCGCATGGTGTCGGCGGCGGAGTCGCCGGTGCACGAGAACTGGAAGCAGGCCATCGTCGACGCCGCCGAGACCGACACGGTCTTCTTGAACCGGCACAGCCGGCCGGGCCTCCGCGCGCTGCGCACCGCCCGCACGGAGGCGCTCGAGCGCCAGGAGGCGGTCGACCTGGGCGAGGCGTTCGGGCGGGTCGACGACGTGTACTTCGGCGGCGACCTCGAGGCAGGCGTCGCACTCACCGGCCAGGTCGCCGGGCGCATCGACGCCGTCCGCCCGGTGGCCGACATCATCGACGACTGCGTGGCCGGCTTCCACGCCGCGGTGGCTCGCCTCGACGGCTTCGCGGGCAACCCGCGATCGAGCGGATGAACACCCGGCTGCTGCACGTCAGCGACGACGGCCAGCGGGTCGAGCACCCGGGCGAGCACCTCGACGACCTGGTGGGGGGCTGGTACTGGCTCGACGTGCTCGACCCGAGCGAGGACCACGCCCACGACCTGGCCCGCCGCTTCTCGCTCGACCGGGTCACGCGGGACGACATCCTCGAGCGCGAGTTCCCGAAGTTCGAGGACCTCGACCACTACCAGCTCTACGTCGTCCACGCCCTGGCGGCCGACCCGATCTCGGTGCGCACCGCCGAGGTCGACGTGCTGGTGGGCGACTCGTGGGTCGTCACCATCCACCCGGAGCCGATCCCGAGCATCGACGAGCTGTTCGACCGCATGGGCCGCGAGTCGTTCCAGGTCGACGGGCCGTTCCACCTCGCGGCCCGCCTGTTCGAGTTCATCGGCGAGCGGTACCTGCCCATCCTCGACGACGTCGACGCGCAGATCCTCGACCTCGAGGAGGGCGCCATCGACGGCGACGCGTCCGTGCTGCCCGACATCCACGCGCTCCGGCGCGACATCGCCGTGCTGCGGCGCAGCCTGGCGCCGCAGCGGCGCATGCTCGAGCTGCTGTGCCGGAACGTCGAGCGAGCCGACCGGGCCTCGCGGGACGTGTCCGACGCGCTCGACCACCACGTGCGGATGATCGACTCCCTCGACAGCGCGCACCAGATGATCACGACGCTGGTCGACTCCTACCGCAGCGCCAACGCCGAGCAGATGAACGAGGTGATGAAGGTCCTCACCGTGTTCTCCGCGATCTTCCTGCCGCTCACCCTCATCGCCGGCATCTACGGCATGAACTTCCACAACATGCCGGAGCTCGACGAGCGCTGGGCGTACCCGGGATCGATCGCCGCCATGCTGGTCGTCGCCGCGGGACTGTGGCTGTACTTCGTCCGGCGGGGGTTCATCGGCGGCCCGAAGCTGCACCGGTTCGCCCGGCCCGCCCGCACCGCCGGGCGGGTGGGACGCGGCCTGGCGTCGGCCGCCGTGCTCCCCGTGCGCGTGGTGACCCGCCGGAACAGCAACGGCAGCGACCCATCGGCCGACGACCCGACCGCCCCTGGGACCCCCGGCGGCTAGGCCGCAGGTCCGTCGCGCAGGAAGCGGCGCAGGATCTTCCCTGACGCCGACTTCGGGATCTCGTCGATGAACTCGACCTGGCGCAGCTGCTTGTAGTGGGCGACCTTGCCGGCGACGAAGTCCTTCACGTCCTGCTCGCTGAGGTGCTGGCCCGGAGCGACCACGACGAACGCCTTCGGCAGCTCGCCGGCCTCCTCGTCGGGGACGCCGATGACGGCCACGTCGGCGATGGCCGGGTGGCTGACCAGCAGGGCCTCCAGCTCGGCGGGCGGCACCTGGAACCCCTTGTACTTGATGAGCTCCTTCACCCGGTCGACGATCGAGAAGTGGCCGTCCTCGTCGACCTCGGCCACGTCGCCGGTGTGCAGCCAGCCGTCGGCGTCGATGGTCTCGCGTGTGGCCTCCTCGTTGCCCAGGTAGCCCTTCATGACCTGCGGGCCGCGCACCCACAGCTCGCCCCGGCCGCCGACGCCCGGGTCCTCCCCGTCGGCGTCGACGATGCGACACTCGGTGTTCGCGATGGTGACGCCGGACGTGCCGGGCTTGAACTCGCCGGGCGGCGTGGCGTGGGAGACCGGTGACAGCTCGCTCATGCCGTAGCCCTGGACGACCTCGGTGCCGATGCGCCGGGCCGCCTCCTGCGCGAGCTCGCCACCGAGCGGCGCTGCGCCGGAGAGCACCTGGCGAAGCGACGACAGGTCGTACTCGTCGACCAGTGGGTGCTTGGCGAGCGCGAGCACCATCGGCGGGACGACGAAGAAGCGCGTCACGTGCTCGCGCTGGATGGCCTCGAGCGCCTGCTGCAGGTCGAAGCGAGGCATGGTGATGACCCGCACGCCGTTGGCGAGCAGCCCGTTCATCAGCACCTGCATGCCGTAGATGTGGAAGAACGGCAGGGCCGCCAGCCCGACCTCGTCGTCGGCGTAGTCGAGCAGTGGCCCGCACTGCGCGATGTTCGCGACGAGGTTCCGGTGGGTGAGCATGACCCCCTTGGGCAGACCGGTGGTGCCGGACGAGTAGGGCAGGACGACGACGTGGTCTGCGGGGTCGACCGGGACCTGCTCGACAGGATCGCCGAGCACGCTGGCGAAGGGCGTGCTGCCCTCCGCCCCGTCGAGCGTGATGATCTCCCGCACCGACGTGCCCTCCGCCGCGGCCTTGGCGGTGTCGAGGAACATGCCGATGGTGACGAGCAGCTCGGCGCCGGAGTCCTGCAGCTGGTGGCGGACCTCGTCGGGCGTGTACGTGGGGTTGACCGTGGTGTTGGTGCCGCCCGCGACGGCGACGCCGTGGAAGGCGATGGCGTACTCGGGGAGGTTCGGCGCCATGATCGCCACCGTGGTGCCCACGCCGACGCCGCGCGCCTGGAGGCCGCCGGCGAAGCTGTGGATCAGGGAGCGCAGCTCGCCGAAGGTGTACCCGCGCTCGCCGCTGATGTCGTCGACCGCCCGCCGGTCGGCCAGCTCCTCGGCACGGCGGAGCACGTAGGCCGTGATGGGCACGTCGGGGATCTCGACGTCGGGGAACCGGCTGCGGTGGATGATCGCCATGGCCCGGCAGCCTAGGACCGACCCGTCGATGTGCGACCCGCACCGCCGGCTGGGCGCCCCGCCGTGCCGTGAGGGAGGATCGGGCCCGCCATGGACGCGAACCCCTACGTCGAGCTGGTGGCCGGCCACGACCCGGCCCGCCCCTGCCTCGTGCTCCCCGACGGCGCCACGTGGTCCTACGGCGACCTCGACGATCGCAGCGCCGCGCTCGCCGGCGCGCTGAGCTCGCGCGGCGTCGCCACCGGCGACCGGGTGGTCGTGCAGGTCGACAAGTCGGCCGATGGCATCGCCCTCTACCTCGCCTGCCTGCGCCTCGGCGCCGTCTTCGTCCCGCTGAACACCGCGTACACGGCCCAGGAGGTGGCGTCGTTCGCCGCCGACGCCCGGCCGTCCCTGTTCATCGGCCGACCGGGTCTCGAGCCGCCGGCTGACGTCGCGGCCACCACGCTCGGCACGGGCGGCGACGGCGCCCTCGCCGTGCTCGCCGACCGCTGCCCGCCGCGCCACGACACGGTGCCCCGCGAGCCGGACGACTGGGCGGCCATGCTCTACACGTCCGGCACCACCGGGCGCTCCAAGGGCGCGATGCTGTCGTGCCGCAACCTCGTGTCGAACGCACGGGCGCTGGTGGACGCGTGGCGGTTCACGCCGGACGACGTGCTGCTGCACGTGCTCCCCGTCTTCCACGTGCACGGGCTGTTCGTGGCGCTGCACTGCGCGCTGGCCGTCGGTGCGGCGGTCCGCCTGCACGCCCGCTTCGATGTGGACGCAGTGGTCGACGACCTGCCGCGCAGCTCGGTGCTCATGGGGGTGCCGACCCACTACCACCGCCTCCTCGCCCACCCGGGCCTCGACGCGGACGCCTGTGCCGGCATGCGGCTGTTCACCTCCGGGTCGGCCCCGCTGCCGGCGCACGAGCACGAGGCCTTCGCCGCCCGCACCGGCCACCGCATCGTCGAGCGCTACGGCATGACCGAGACGATGATCCTCACGTCGAACCCCTACGACGGCGAGCGGGTCGCCGGCACGGTCGGCTTCGCCCTCGACGGCATCGAGCTGCGGGTCGCCGCCGAGGACGGCACGCCCGTGGGCCCGGGCGAGCCCGGAACCGTCGAGGTGCGAGGGCCGAACGTCTTCTTGGGCTACTGGGGCATGCCCGAGGCGACCGCGGCGTCGACCCGCGCCGACGGCTGGTTCGTCACCGGTGACGTCGGGTCACTCGACGAGGAGGGCCGCCTCACCCTGGCCGGCCGGGCCAGCGACCTCATCATCTCCGGGGGGTACAACGTGTACCCCAAGGAGGTCGAGCTGGTCGTCGACCAGGCCCCCGGCGTCGACGAATCCGCCGTCGTCGGGCTCCCCGACCCCGACCTGGGCGAGATCGTTGTGGCGGTGGTGGTGCCCGACGACACCGCCGGTGGCGTGGACGAGGCCGCGGTGCTCGCCGCCTGCGAGGGGCTCGCCCGCTTCAAGCGGCCGCGGCGGATCGTGGTGGTCGACGAGCTGCCCCGCAACGCCATGGGCAAGGTCCAGAAGACCGTGCTGCGCGAGCAATTGGCCACCCGCTGACCGGGGGCGTCACAGCTGGTCCTGCTCCTGCTCCCGGGCCCGCGCGGCCAGCCACCGGGCGACGCCGGCGAACACGCCGAGAGCCATCGCCGCGCCGAGCATGCCGGCTCCGGCGAGGGCGCGCGCTGTCACCCGCGAGTGAGCGTGCAGGTCGTCGAAGCAGCCGAGGACCACGACCGACACGACGAGCAGCGCGGCCAGCACGAGCAGCGCACGAGTCGTTCGTCCGAGCGAGTCGGAGGTGAAGACGTGGCGCATGGGGGAGCCCTCGGCCGTCACGACCAGCTCCGAGCCGATGCCGATCGCCATGAGCGACCCCAGCACGACCGCTGCGGTCACGAGCAGGCTCGCCCCCGCGGCGGGATCTCCCCACGTCGCTGCGACGTGCGCCGCCAACGCCCCGGCAGCACCGCCGGCGAGGAGCATGCCGCCCGGCCACAGCCCCTCCCGGCGGACCGCTTCGACGAGCGATCCGATCATCGGCCGGTGGGAACCCCGGACGCGTGACATCGTCCCCTCCGTTCCACCGGAGGATCCGTGCGGCAGGAACCTCTCTGCCTCCAACCGAGCACGGGGCAGCGGCCGGTGCAAGAGGCGAAGGTCCTTCGTCCGCCGGTCACGTGGCGGAGGACCCTTGCCGGAGCGCCCGGGCCGCGGTCAGGGCGGGGTGTCGCCGCCCCAGGCCTCGCGCTGGGTGTCGCGGACGAAGGCGATGACGGCCTCGACCTCGTGGTCCTCGAGCCCCGGGATGGGGGGCATGCCGGCGAAGTCCCAGTGGTGGGGCTGCACGCCGTTGGCGATGGCGGCCCGGATCGCCGAGTCGGGGTGGTGGTCGGGGGCGTAGATCTCGTGGACCAGCGGCGGCCCGGCGAGCCCGCCCCGCAGCTCCTCGCCGTGGCAGGTCGCGCAGTTCTCCACGAACACCTCCTGCCCGAGGGCCACCTCCTCCGGCGAGCCGGGCTCGGGCGGGGCGGCATCGCCACCGCAGGCCGAGAGCACGACGCCGAGGACGAGCGCGACAGCAGCGACGACGGCGGGCGGGCCGATGCGACCGGACACCTCGGACATGGCCTCGAACGCTAGAGGTCCGGGCGGCCGCTGACGACGACCGTGTGACAGTTGCCCTCCGAGCGCAAATCAATCCAGGCAGATCGGGTAAACAGGGCGGCCATGACGCGGGACGCGCACCCCACGGTGCTCATCGTCGACGACGAGTTCGACATCCGGCTGCTCGTGCGCACGATCCTCGAGGCGGCCGACGTCGGCGTGGAGGTGGTCGGCGAGGCCGCGGACGGCTTCGACGCCATGGCGGTGTTCGAGACGCTCGACCCGCCGGAGATCCCCGACGTGGTGATCCTCGACAACCGCATGCCCGGCCGGGAGGGCATCGAGGTCGCCCAGCAGATGCTCGAGCGCGAGCCGCGGCAGACCATCGTCTTGTTCAGCGCCTTCGTGACGCCCGAGCTCGAGGCCCGTGCCGAGGCCATCGGCGTGCGGGCCTGCGTCGGCAAGAGCGACTTCGCACAGCTGCCCGACCTCGTGCGGCGCCTCGCCTCCTGACGCCGGCGTTCAGCGGGGCAGGTCGGCGGGAAGCACCAACCGGCCATCGGACCCCACGCGCAGGGGCTCGGCCCGCTCGACCGCGTCGAGCGGGATCGGTCCGTACACGTGGGGGAAGCGATCGCCGCCCGGCACCGGCTCGACCCGGACCTCGCTCCCGAGGCGGGCGGGCGCGATGCGCAGCAGCACGACGTCGTCGCGCCCGCGGTAGTAGCGGTCGGCGGTGCCCCGCACCTGCTCGGCGAACGAGCAGTGGATGAAGCCCTCCTCGGCGAGCGAGCGGCCCACGGTGGACCGGTCGTACACGCCGGCGTCACGCGCCGCGGCCCACTCGTCGGAGAGGGCGAGGTGGAACAGCGGGGCCGCCCCGGACGGGACGGCCCCACCTGCGTCGGTCACGGCCCGGCGAAGATCCCGCCCGCGAACTCCGGCCCGACGTCGGAGGGCTCGCTGTAGCGGCCGGCCTCGTTGCGGGCGACGACGAAGTGGTGCACCTCGTCGGGGCCGTCGGCCAGCCGGAGCGTGCGCTGCGACGTGTACATGCCGGCCAGGGGCGTCCACTGCGACACGCCGGTGGCGCCGTGGACCTGGATGGCCTGGTCGATGATCTGGCACACCTTCTCGGGCACCATCGCCTTCACCGCGCTGACGTAGACGCGGGCCTCGGCGTTGCCGAGCACGTCCATGGCCTTCGCGGCCTTCAGGACCATGAGGCGGCAGGCGTCGAGCTCGATGCGGGCCCGCGACACCGTCTCCATGTTCTTGCCGAGACTCAGGATCGGCTTGCCGAACGCCTCGCGGAACTTGCCCCGGCGGATCATCAGCTCGAGGGCCTTCTCGCCCTGGCCGATGGCCCGCATGCAGTGGTGGATGCGACCCGGGCCGAGGCGGATCTGGGAGATCTCGAAGCCGCGACCCTCCCCCAGCAGCATGTTCGACGCCGGCACCCGCACGTCGGTGAACCGCAGGTGCATGTGGCCGTGGGGGGCGTCGTCGTGGCCGAACACGTGCATCGGGCCGAGGACCTCGACGCCCGGCGTGTCCATCGGCACCAGGATCTGCGACTGCTGCTTGTGCGGCGGCGCGTCCGGGTCGGTCTGGCACATGACGATCATGATCTTGCAGCGGGGGTCGCCGGCCCCGGAGATGTAGTACTTCTCGCCGTTCAAGACGTACTCGTCGCCGTCCTTGACCGCCCGCAGCCGGACGTTCTTGGCGTCGGAGCTGGCCACGTCGGGCTCGGTCATCGCGAACGCCGAACGGATCTCGCCGTTCAGCAGCGGCTCGAGCCACTGCTTCTTCTGCTCGGGCGTGCCCACCCCCTCGAGCACCTCCATGTTGCCGGTGTCCGGCGCGGAGCAGTTCAGCGTCTCGGAGCCGAGCGGGTACTTGCCGAGCTCGACGGCGATGTAGGCGTAGTCGAGGTTCGACAGGCCGCCGACCTCGGAGTCGGGGAGGAAGAAGTTCCAGAGGCCGGCCTCGCGGGCCTTGGCCTTGGCGGCGTCGAGCACGTCGAGCTGGCCCGGCGCGTAGCTCCACCGGTCCTGCCGGCCCTCGCCGAGGCGGTGGAACTCCTCCTGCATCGGCGCGACGACCTCCTCGAGGAACTGGACCACCCGCTTGTACAGCGGCTTGGCCTCCTCGCTCATCCGCAGGTCGAACAGCTCGGCCGGTTCTTCGGGGGTTCCCATTGGTGGTGCGTCCTCTCGTGCGTGGGCGGCCCCGTCCCCCGGGGCGCGTCAGCGAATGTACGCGCTCGGCGCGGCGTCGCTCCCAAGACCCGAGGCGGCGGGCCCCTGCCGCCTTCGCTAGAACCTGCTCCATGGCACCGATCCCGGACTTCCGCCTCGACGGCCGCGTCGCCATCGTCACCGGCGCCTCGAGCGGCATCGGCCACCGCTTCGCCCAGGTGCTGGCCGAGCAGGGAGCGTCCGTGCTCGCCGCCGCCCGCCGGGCCGAGCGCCTCGACGAGCTCGCCGCCACGAGCGAACGGATCCACGCCGCCGCGTGCGACGTGGCCGACGACGCCCAGCTCGAGGCGCTGGTCCAGCGGGCGGTGAGCGACTTCGGCCGCATCGACGTCGTGGTCAACAACGCCGGCACCACCGACGCCGTCACCCCCGCCGAGCACGAGGACCCGGCCCTGTTCCGCCAGGTCGTCGACGTGAACATGAACGCCTGCTTCGTGCTCGCCGCCGCCGCCGCCCGCCAGATGATCGTGCAGGAGCAGGGCGGGTCGATCATCAACATCGCCTCGGTCCACGGCCTGGTGGCCGCCGCCCCCAACGCCCAGGCCGCCTACGCGGCGTCGAAGGGCGGCCTCGTGAACCTCACGCGCGAGCTCGCCGCCCAGTGGGCCAAGCACCGCATCCGGGTGAACGCCATCGCCCCGGGCTACTTCGAGACCGAGCTCACCGAGGCCATGTTCGTTGGCGAGGACGCCGGCCTGCGCTACATCCGCCGCAACACCCTGCTCGGCCGCCCCGGCGAGCTCGAGGAGCTCGACGGGCCGCTGCTGCTGCTCGCCTCCGACGCCGGCACGTACATCACCGGGCAGACGCTCGCGGTCGACGGCGGCTGGACCGCCCGCTGATCGCTTCTGGCCCACCGATCCCCTCGCATGCGCGGGGATCGGTGGGCCAGTTCGTCGGTCAGGGGTCGAGGCCGGCGCACTCCCGTCGGCGGTCCCAGTCGACGAGGACGATGCCGGCCTCGTCGCCGGTGCGGGGCTCGGCGATGCCGCCGTCCAGCCGGCCCGGGCGCCACTCGTGCGCCTGCACCTCGCCGTCGTCGATCCGCACCAGCAGCAGGCCGGCCTCCTCCCCGTCGGTGCCACCGACGGCGGCGCCGAGGCCGTAGGCGACGAGCGCATCCCCGGACCGGCCGGCGCCGAGCACGACACGAGCGCCGCTGCCCGCCACGATGTCGGCCCCGGCCTCGATGAGGGCGGACGCCAGCTCGCGCTGCCCGGTGGTGGGGCACGGCTCGCCGTCGACGCCCCAGTGGAGGACCACGACGACGATGTCCGCCTGCTCGCGGGCGGCGGCCACCTCGGCCACGAGCCGGTCGACCCGCTTCGCCGATGCGAGGCCGGGCCGGTCGGGGCCGGCGGTGCTGTCGGCGATGCGCTCCGGCGGCAGGAGGTGGGTGGCGGCCAGCACCGCGACGGTGGTGCCACCGACCTCACGGACGGCGGGCGCGTAGGCCTGCGCCTCGTCGGTGCCGACGCCCACCACCATGTCCGGGCGGGCGTCCTCGAGCGTGAGGGTCTCGTAGAGCGCCCCAGGCCCTCGCTCGAGCCCGTGGTCGTTCGCCACCGACACGACGTCGAGCCCCGCTGCGGCCAGCGCGTCGAGCACGGCGCCCGGCTCGACCGGCGTGGCTCCGTCGACCGGCACGCTGCCGTCGACGACCGGCACCTCGAGGTTGCCGACCGCCAGGTCGGCGTCGCGCAGCTCGGCGGCCCACGGGCCGAGCAGGTCGTCAGCGGAGCCGCCGAGCCGTGCGGCCGCGGCGCCGTCGATCCGCACGTCGCCCAGCAGGGCCAGCGTGATCGGCCCGGGCTCGGGGACCAGTCGCGCGGTGCCGGGCTCCTCGGCTGCGTCGCCGGCGCCGACGCGGAGCCGGCCGTCCTCCACCAGCACGCCGCCCGCGCCCGCCGACGCGCCGGCCACCAGCACGCCGAGCGCGACGAGCGCCGTGCGCAACGTGGCGCCACGGGGGCGTCGGAGGTGGCGGGGGGCCATGGCACGACGCTACTGAGCACCTCACGTGGCGCCGTCGCACCCCCGGGCTGGTCAGCCGCCGCGCTCGACCCCGCCGTCCGGCGGCTCCTCCTCGCCCGGAGGCGGAGGCGGTGGCGCCGGGCCCGAGCCGGTGCCCTCGGCCGCCCGGCGGGCCTGGTCGACCTCGAGCTGGCGGCGGAGGTGCTCGAGCGACGACGGGCTGCCCTCCTCGAGCTCGGCCCGCGCGTCGGCGACCAGCGCCAGCCGGGTGCGCACCTGCTCGATGCCACGCTGGACGTCAGCACCCGGCCCGCGCAGGAGCACGATGTCGGCCACCGCCGCCTCGATCGCCTCGACGGCGTCGCCGACCTGGCGGATCGGTTCGTCCCGCACGTTCTTCGGGAGCGCGGCCGCGGCGACCAGGCGGTCGTCGAGGGCGAGGGCCTCCCGCTCGAGGGTCTCGCGCACCTCGACGAGCGCCGGTTCGTCGAGCGTGCGGTTGGCCCGCAGGGCGGTCATGGCGTCGCGCAGGCGCCGGTGGAGGCGGGCCTCGGGCGAGTGGGCGCCCGCCCAGGCCTTCGGCGCGCTGGTGGGCACGCCGGGGATGATCTCGTTCGCGTCGGAGAAGTCCTGGGCGTTGCGCAGCGCCACGTAGGCGATGGTGCCCAGGACCACGAAGATCAGGCCGACGATCAGGATGGTCATCGAGCGGTGCTCCCTCCGTCAGAGCCGAAGACGATGTAGGCGACGATGGCGAGCACCACCACGACGGCGACCGCCAGGGCGATCTTCACCTTGCTGTACGGGCGCTGCCCCTGGACCTCACCGGTGACGCCGTTGATGAACACCTGGAACGGCGCCCCCGCGTACATCACCGTGAGCAGCCACACCGGCAGGAGCAGGTGCTTGTAGCGGAGCATGTCCCAGTGCACGCCCATCGACGTGATCTGCTGCACGTCGCCGCCGATGTCGCGCCGGACCGTGTCGCGGATCTCGTCCTCCATGCGCCGCTTGGCGGTGGCGAAGCACTCGACCACGTCCCGGTCGTAGGTGCGGCTGAGGTGCCCGGCCAGGTACTCCGCGGTGAACGGGTGGGCGTCGTGCGTGGGCCAGGGCTCGAGCGCCTGCACGTGGTCGGGATCGAGCCCGGTGTTGGCGAGCACCGGGAGGTCGTCGAAGCTGTCGCGCACCGTGCCGGCGGCGGGCGTCCAACGGGTGCGGGTCTCGGTGCGGCGGTTCTCGCCAGAGCCCACGACCACCGTGTAGTGGTCGCCCCGCCGTCCCGTGTACCGGGTCGTGGTGGCCGCGTCGTAGGTGAAGTAGGCGCAGTAGACGCTGTTGAACGACCCGGTGGTGGCGTACTTCTTGAACTCGTTCGGGGCGAACCACCGGCTGTTGATCCAGCGGTCGATGGCCGCGTCGGCCGCCTTCCGGTCGACCTGGAACGGCAGGACGCCGTCGACCGCCAGGCGGGCCGGCGCCTCGTGGACGTCGTCGCGCTGGATGGGGGTCGCGCAGTACGGGCAGCGGGTGGCGGTGAGGGTGCCGGTGAAGGTGGTGTGGCCGCCGCAGTTCTGGCAGACCACCTCCCTCTCCCCCTCGAGCTGCAGACCGGTGTTCGTCAGGGCTCCCGCCTGGAGCGCGGCGACGGCTTCGGCGAAGTCCTGCTCGACCACCTCGACGTCGGGGTCCACCACCTCCTGCTCGTGCCCGCAGAAGGGGCACTTCAGCAGCTGCTGGCCGATGTGCCACTCGAGCTCGCCGCCGCACTGCAGGCACGGGTACGTGCGCGTCCGCTCGGTGCGGTGCAGCAGGGCGCGCTCGCGCACCCGCTCGGCCGCCGCCTCGGCCTCGTCCTGCGGCGGCGGCGGCACGACCTCGCCGAGGTCCTCGGGCAGCGGGGGCGGGGGCACCGGCGGCGGAGCAGGTGGCTGCGAACCCGCCGTCGGGGGCGGAGGCGGCGGGGGCGGTCGGTCCGACGGTGGGGAGTCGTCGTGCGCCATGGTGGCAGCGGTCAGGCGCCGGGCACCGGCGGGGGCGGCGGCGCCGCCGTGGGCGGAGGCGGCGGCGCGAACAGGCCGGCGAGGGCGGGCACCTGTCCGGCCTGGGCCCACTCCGCCATCCCGGTGGTCCACACCAGCGTGGTGGCGTTCACCTGGCCGTTGGCCACCGCCGCCTGCAGCTGCTGCACGGTGTACGGGCCGGTGGCCTGACCGTTCGATTCGACGTGGTAGAGCGCCTGTCCGGGCAGCGGTGGTGGCGTGGTGCTCGGCGCCGCCTGCTGGCCCGGCGCGGCGACGCCGCCGACCTGGCTGGCCATCTGCCCGGCCATCGCGACGCCCATGCCCAGCTGCATGGCGTCGCCCATGGCGCTGCCGCCCTCGTTCTCGGCGGCGGCGAGCATGGCGTCGGCCGCCCGCACCTGGCGGAGCCGCTCGGTGTCGCCCACGTTGCGCACGTAGCCGCCCTCCTCGACGCCGCGAGCGACGCCGCGGGTCATGGCCTGCGTGATCTCGTCGGGAAGCGAGATGTTCATGGTGACCGAGGTGATCTCGAGGCCGAACTCGTCGTCGACCCGATCCTCCACGAACTCGCGCAGCTTCTCGGACAGCTCGACCTGGCGACCCTGGAGGTCGATGGCACCGAGCCCGGTGTCCATGACCATGTCGGAGAACGCCAGCGTGATGACCCGCCGGAGCAGCTCGGTGATCTCCTCGGCCTCCACGGCCGAGTCGGTGCCGATGACCTCCCGGAGGAACACCTCGGCATCCGCGATGCGCACGACGCACAGGCCGTTGGCCCGCACCTGCACCATGCCGAAGTCCGGGTCCCGCACGGTGACCGGCTGGGCCGTCCCCCACCGGAGATCGGTGACCTGGCGGGTGTTGAGGAAGTACACCTCGGAGCGGAACGGGCTGTCGAAGCCGTGCTTCCACCCTTGCAGGGTGCTCAGGATCGGCAGGTTCTCGCTGGTGAGCTCGTAGCTGCCCGGCTCGAAGACGTCGGCGAGCTGGCCCCGGTACACGAAGACCGCCCGTTGGCCCTCGCGCACGATGAGCTGGGCGCCGTTCTTGATCTCGTTCTGGTAGCGGGGGAAGCGCCAGGCGAGCGTGGACCGGCTGTCGTCGACCCACTCGATGATGTCGACCAGTTCGCCCTTGAGCTTGTCGAGCAGTCCCACGGGTGCCGCCTCCTTCGCCTTCGCGGTCGTCGGCGGAGCGTATTCCATCGACCGGCCGCCCGGTCTCCGCCTCAGGAAGCCGTGCGGAGGAACCCGAGCCCGGCGAGCGCGGGCAGGGTGAGGGTGGTGACCACGGCGCGGTCGCGGCGGGGCATCCGCTCCCGCCACTCCTCGTCGGCCCGGATGGGCACCACGCCCTCGGTGAAGCGGTTCGGGTTCCCGGCGACGGTGTGCCCGGCTCGGAGCTCCACGGTGCCGTCCGCTCGGACCGGGACCCTGCGGTGCCCTTCGCCGACGAGGTCGAGGACGTCGGCGACGGCGCCGGCAGGGTCGTCGACGAACCGCTCGTAGTGCAGCTGCAGGTACGGCACGCCCAGGCGGCGGTGCGCCGCGGTCAGGGCGTTGATGGCCACCCACTCGGAGCTGGTTCGCAGCAGGCTGTACTGCTCCATGTCCCGGCCGCTGCCGGGGTTGTACTTCTTGCGCCGCCACGACCACGCGACCGCCCGGCTGTCCCGGACGAGGTGCACGACGTGGAGGTCGATGGGCGGCTCCAGGGCGCCGAGCACGTACCCGTGGGAGACGTCCTTGGAGGAGTCGATCACGACGTCGGCGCCGGAGACGGCGCGGATGCCCTCGTACAGGGCGCGCACCCGATCGCCGTACCAGCGCAGGTCCTCGCGGCGCCGCCTGGTCGCGACGCCGGTGGCCAGCTGCCCGACGCGCTGGTAGCGGTCGACCCGCTCCTTCGCGGCGAGCACCTCATCGGCGTCGAGTCCGCCGAAGCGGTCGAACGCCACGGCGGTGACCTCCCGCCAGAAGAGGCAGTCGCGGAACGGCGTGCCGCAGCCGCACAGCCGGTTCTCGACGTAGCCCTCCAGCCAGATGTGCCGGAGCTCGCCAGCCGAGAAGAAGCCGTCGGTGCTGCCGAGGACGCGGTCGAGCAGCGTGCTGCCACTGCGGCCGTAGCCGCCGATGAACAGGACCTTGGGTGCGGTGTCGTCGCGCATGGAGAACCTCCGGGCGCCCGTCCGCACTCGTCTCTGGGGGATCCCCATCAGGCAAGCAGCAGTCGACCCCGGTTGCCAACGTCGGCGCGGACGCGACCTGAGGACCTACGGCCGTCCCCCACCCCGCGCGTGCGCCGGTGGTGTCCCCTTGCGGCCGGGCGCGGACGCCGGTTGCGCGAGGTCGAGCCAGGGACCGCGGACCTCGTAGGTGACGCCGCCGCCGTAGCCGCGCTGGGAGTTGAAGTAGAGGCGCTCGCCGGACGGGTCGAACGCGAGGCCGGAGATCTCCGACGTGGTCGGGACCGCCCCGAGGGGTCCGGGCAGGGCGGCGCCGTGCTGCGGCCCCGTGGCCTGCAGGATCGGGAAGACGGCGAAGTCGTCGCGACGGATCATCACCGCCTGCATGTCGCCGCCGTCCTCGGCCACCACGAGGTGGCCGGTGCCGGGCTGCACGATGACGTGGTCGACGCCGGTCAGGACGGGATCGGCGAAGTCGGCGGCGTCGTACAGGACGGTCATGCTCGCCGCCTCCACGTCGTACATCCACACGCGGTCATCGCCCTTCGTGGTGAGGAACACCTTCCCGTCGTCGTAGACGCAGCCCTCGCCCCCGTCGAACGGCGTGGCGCCGGGCGCCTGCTGGCGGCACGGCACGCCCGACGCGCACGCCGGGTCGGGCACCTCGATCCACGTCACCTGCCCGTCCCCGCCGACGCGGGCCGCCTCGAGCCGACCGGTGGTGAGGTCGGGGTAGCGGGTGGGGGTGAACCGGTAGAAGCGACCGTCGCCGAGGTCCTCGGACAGGTAGAGCTGCTGGCGGACCGGGTCGACGGTTGCGTTCTCGTGCTTGAAGCGGCCGAGCGCCGGCAGGTCGACCGCCGGCCGCTGCCCCGTGGGGTCGCACTCGTACACCTTCCCCGAGCTCGCGGCGTCGGCGCGGTCGTCGACCTCCTCGCAGGAGAGCCACGTGCCCCAGGGCGTGGCGCCGCCGGCGCAGTTCGACCGGGAGCCGGCGAGGATCGTGTAGGCGTCGACGATGGTGCCGTCGGGCCCGAACACGATCGCCTGGACGCCGCCCAGACCACCGATGCCCAGCGGGTCGGTGACGTCGACCGGGGGCGGGTTCTCGGAGTTGGACACCAGGATCCAGCCGCCGTCGCCGGTGGCGAACGTGGCCGCACCGTCGGGGAACGGCATGGCGAGCTCGGTGGTCGGACCGATCGGCTGCCCCCACTGCTTGATGACGCGGGACGTGAAGCCCTCGGGGAGGCGGAGGCCGTTGGCGTCGGGCTCGAGCAGCGGGCCGTAGGGGCTCTCACCCGGCTGGGCCGGTGCGGCGAGGGCGGCGACGAGCGCACCCCGCCCGATGGTCAGGGAGCCGCTCGCGGCCAGGGACAGCAGGAGGAAGCGACGTCGGTCCACGCCTCAACAGTTCACGACGAGCACCGGCGGTTCCTGCCGTGCAGCTGCTCACGGCGTGCTCTTCACGGGTGGATGACCTTCGCCCCTGGCTACCCCGCCGGCGAGGGGTCCATGCTCGACCCGTGCGGATCCCCCGGCGAGCCCTGCTCGTGCTCCTCGTGCTGCCCGCGCTCGTCCTCCCCGCGTGTGGCGACGACGACGAGGCCAGCACCGACACCTCGACGACGGCGTCGACGCCGTCGACCGCGGACGGGGAGGAGCCGTCCGGCTTCGAGATCTACCTGCGGCCCGAGGGCGCCGAGGAGTGCGACGCCACGTTCCCCGTCCCCCGCGATCCGACGGTGGAGGGCGGCGTGGGCGACGCGCTCACGCAGCTCCTGGCGGGGCCCACCGAGGACGAGGCGGCCGAGGGCCTCACCAGCTGGTTCTCCTCCGAGAC
>DASTYO010000036.1:0-2794 GCA_035764875.1 Acidimicrobiales bacterium
GTCGTGGCCGAGGCTGTCGTCGTCGAGGGACCCGGTCAGCACGACGCCGTACGACGTCAGCGCGGCCTCCGGGGACACCTTGCGCCAGACCACGTCACGGACGACGAGGGCGGGGTCGCGCTCGAGCGGGTCGCCCCAGCCGCCGCCGCCGGTGGTGCGGATCCGGATCACCTCGCCGGCCCGGACCGGCTCGGCGTCGGCGAGGGCGTCGACCTCGCGCTCGTGCGGGCCGCCGGGATCGATGGTGACCTCGAACGGCTGGCCGGCCAGGCCGCCCCGCACCCCCCAGCAGGCGAGGATCGACCGGTCGGCGATGGACATGAAGTGGGCGTCCTTGAGCATCCGGATGTGCTTCTCGTAGCCGAGGCCGCCGCGGAACTCCCCCGCCCCGCCGGAGTCGATCGCCAGCCCGAGCGACTCGACCCGGAACGGGAACCGGGCCTCGGTGAACTCGCTGGGCAGGTTCCGGCTGTCGGGGACGACGTGGATGGTGTCCTCGCCGTCGGCGTAGTAGCGGCCGCCGGACCCGCCGCCGAGCACCTCGCGCATGAGGTACGGCCGGCCGTCGAGGTCCTCGCCGTAGACGCCGGTGTAGCGGATCGTCTCCTGGTCGGCCGGCATCCGGCCGTCGACCGCCTTCGCGACCACGCCGGCGAGCACGCCGAGCAGCCGCAGGATCACGAACGTGCGGGCGTTGGTCGGCGCGGGGAAGACCGGGGTGAGCAGGGTGCCCGGCGGCGGGAAGCGCATCTCGATCAGCGGCACGATGCCCTCGTTGACGTCGAGCTCGGCCATCCGCTCCGGGGTGTCGGCGAGGTTGCGCAGGATCGGCGCCAGCCACTTCTTGAGGAAGACGCCGTCGCTGTAGTCGCCGCAGTGGTTGATCGGCCCCTTCGCCTGCGGGCCGGTGCCGGCGAAGTCGAGGACCAGCCGCTCGCCGTCCGGGTCGTCGGCGGGCGTGCGGGTCAGGGTGATCCGCTGCGTGTGCAGCTTCGGCTCGTCGACGCCGTCGTGCTCGGCGTAGTCCTCCCAGGTCCAGGTCCCGACCGGGATCTGGGAGAGGATCTCGCGGCGGTACGTCGTGGTGGTGCGGTCGATGATCGCGTCGAAGCAGGACTCGACCACGTCGGTGCCGTAGCGCTCGAACAGCTCGCCGAGCCGGCGCGCGCCCATCAGACAGGCCGAGCACTCGGCGTCGAGGTCGGCGGCCAGGCTCTCGGGCATCCGCGAGTTGCGGGTCATGATGCTCAGCGCCGCCCGGTTGGGAACGCCGGCGTCCCACAGCCGGATCGGCGGCACCATCAGGCCCTCCTCGAAGACGCTGGTGGCGTGGGAGGGCATCGAGCCCGGCACGGCGCCGCCGATGTCGTCGTGGTGGCCGAACGCCTGGACGAACGCGACCACCCGGCCGCCGCTGAAGACCGGCACGGTGACGCAGAGGTCGGGCAGGTGCCCGATCCCGCCCTCGGAGCGGTAGACGTCGTTGTGGAAGAAGACGTCGCCCTCGCGCATCTCCGCCAGGGGGAAGTCGCGGGCGACGGGGTGCACCAGCGCGGAGTAGGAGCGGCCGGTGAGCTTGCGCAGCAGCCGGTCGTGGATGCCGGCCCGGAAGTCGTGGGCGTCGCGGATCATCGGGCTGCGGCTGGTGCGGGCGATGGCGGTCTCGACCTCCATCTCCACGCTGGCCAGCGAGCCCTGGACGATCTCGACCAGGACCGGGTCGGCGCTCGCCCCCGCGTCGGCGGTGAGGTGGCCGAACGGGAACTGGGTGGGGGCACGCCTGCTGTCGCTCACGCCTCGCTCCTGGTGACGATGAGGTTGAGGTGGTCGTCGACCCGGGCGGTGAAGCCGGGGTGGAGCGGCACCGTCGAGCCGAACTCCTCGATGATCGCCGGCCCCGTGACCACCGCGCCGGGCACCAGGTCGGGCCGCCACAGCACCGGCGTGTCGGCGTACCCGTCGGCGGCGTCGAAGCAGACGGCCCGTTGCCCGGTGGTCGAGGGCGCGCCGGCGGGCGTGTCGAGACCGTCGTGCCGCTTGATCTCCGGGCGCCGGATCGGGCCGATGCCCGAGACCCGGAGGTTGACCCACTCGACCTGCTGGGTGGCGTCGCCGGCGAAGTCGTAGCCGTAGAGGGCGCGGTGCTCGGCGTGGAAGCGGTCGGCGACCGCGGCGAGGACGCCGGCGTCGACGGGCCCCTCGGGTACCGGCACCCGCACCTCGAAGGCCTGGCCGAAGTAGCGCAGGTCGGCGGTGCGGGCGAAGACGTGCTGCCCGGGCGCGAAGCCCTCGGTGGTGAGCGCGGCGGCCGCCCGGGCGGTGAGGTCGTCGTAGACGCCGGCGACGTCGGCCGGGTCGAGGTGGTCGGCGAGCGAGACGTGGGTCTGCACGTAGTCGTTCTTCACGTCGACGGTGAGCAGCCCGAACGCCGAGACGTTGCCCGGGTTCGGCGGCACCAGCACGGTGGGGATGCCGAGGACGTCCATCAGCCGGCACAGCAGCAGCGACCCGGAGCCGCCGAACGTCGTGAGCGTGAAGTCGCGGACGTCGAGCCCGCGCTTGACGGTGACCTGGCGGAGCGCGTTGGCCTGGTTCCAGGCGGAGATCTCGAGCACGCCGGTCGCGCAGGCCTCGCGGCTCAGCCCGAGCTTCGCGGCGAGCTGGTCGACGCCGTCGACCGCTGCCTGGACGTCGAGCGGGATCTCGCCGCCGAGCAGGTGGGGCGGGATCCGGCCGAGGACGACGTGGGCGTCGGTGATGGTGACGTCGCGACCTCCCTTGCCGTAGCAGAGCG
>DASTYO010000037.1:0-16732 GCA_035764875.1 Acidimicrobiales bacterium
CCGGTGCGGCTCACCCCCGACGACTTCGAGATCGAGCGCACCGAGACGGTGGTGCGCTCCGCCACGGTCCTGATGCTCGACCTCTCGCTGTCGATGCCGATGCGCGACAACTTCCTGCCGGCCAAGAAGGTGGCGATGGCGCTGCACGCGCTCATCTCCGGCCAGTTCCCGCAGGACTACCTCGGCCTCGTCGGGTTCTCGAAGGTCGCCCACGTGCTCACGCCGGCGCAGCTGCCCGAGGTGAGCTGGGACTACGACTACGGCACCAACATGCAGCACGGCCTGCAGCTGGCCCGCCAGCTGCTGTCGCGCCAGTCGGGCACGAAGCAGATCATCATGATCACCGACGGCGAGCCGACGGCCCACTACGAGCCGGGCATGGCGCAGCCGTACTTCAACTACCCGCCGGTGCAGGAGACCATCGACGCCACCGTGCGCGAGGTCATCCGCTGCACGAAGGACGACATCCGCATCAACACCTTCATGCTCGACGCCACGGCGTACCTGAAGAGCTTCATCGAGAAGATCTCCCGCATCAACGGGGGACGGGCCTTCTTCACCACGCCCGAGACGCTGGGCGACTACGTGCTCGTGGACTTCGTCGAGCACAAGCGGGCGCTGCGCACCAAGGCCCGCCGGTAGGCGCCGTCAGGCGCGCAGCCGCAGCACGTCGGCCGCCCAGCTCGCCTTGTCGAGCAGGTTGGCGCACGCCGTCACGGCCGGTCCCGTCGCCTCGGCCCGCCGCTGCTCGAGCTCGGCGCACACCGCCTCGGCGAGCTCGAGCACCAAGCCGTTGACGCCGTCGTCCGGGACGGCCGGCTCCTCCGGTGGCCGGGACCCGGTGCGGGAGGTGGCCGCGCAGGCCTCCACCGCGTCGACGAGCAGCGCCATGGCACGGAAGTCGTGGCCGGCGAGCCAGCCCGGAGCGCCGGCCTGCCTCGCGGCGTGCACCTCCCGCAGGGCCACCTCGTGGCTCAGGTGGTAGAGGTCCCGCCGCGAGCGGCGCAGGTCGTGGTGCTCCCAGTCCTGGATCACGCCGCCATGGCTACCGCTCCGGCGTCCTCCGGCGCACGCCGCCGCCCTGGTCCGGGGAGGGTCCTTGACCTTCGGGTGCTGTCCCGCGAGGTGGGTCGGATGCGCTGCCGCGAGTGGTCCGTCAGGACCACTTGTCACGGAATTCCAGGTCTCCCTTGCGTTCGGCCGCGATCTCGGCGATGATCACACCGTTGTAATTACACGTCTGGTAAGGGCGTCGGACGAGGGGCGGTCCCGCTTCCCGGTCTCCACCGGGAGGGGGTCACTGGTCTCGACGGCTCTCCACCAGCGGAGTCCGACGACAGAAAGGTCCTGGCATATGAGCGTCCCCGTGGACATCGGTGGCCAGCCCGAAGCCCGAGTGTGGCAGGAGTACGCGAACTGCCTCGGGGTCGATCCCGACCTGTTCTTCCCCGAGCGAGGCGCGTCCACCAAGGAGGCCAAGGAGGTCTGCCGTGGCTGCGTGGTCCGCGAGGACTGCCTCGAGTACGCCCTGTCCAACGGCGAGAAGTTCGGCATCTGGGGTGGGATGAGCGAGCGCGAGCGGCGCCGCATCCGGCGGGCCCGGTCCATCGCCCGTCGGGCTGCCCTCGAGACCGCCTGATCGACGCGGGCCCCACGGCCCCCGTTCCCGCGCCCCGTGCCGCTTCCCCCTCCGGCACGGGGCGCGCCGCGTCCCACTGGCCGCTCGACCACTCGCCGGTAGCCTCCTCGCCGATGGGCTGCGACGGGCGTCGGGAACCTCGCCGGCGCCACCGTCGTTGGCACGGGTGTGGCCGGCGCCGTCGCCGGTCGGCGGTGCGCCCGTCGTGATCCGCCGGTCCGACCGTCGTCGCCCCGCCGCACCCTCCGCGCCCGACGCCGGTGACCGCATCCCCACGTGGGAGGAGGTCGCCCGGGAGGAGGGCGACTTCATCTACACGGTGGCCTACCGGCTCACCGGCAACCGAGAGGACGCGCAGGATCTGGTGCAGGAGGTGCTGGTGCGGGTGCAACGGGGGCTGCGGACCTACCGGCCCGGCTCGCTGCGGGGCTGGCTGAGCCGCATCACCACGAACGCGTTCCTCGACGACGCCCGGCGCCGCACCCGGCGTCCGGCCAGCGCGCTGCCCGACGACGCCGACCACGTCCTGCCCCCGGCTCCCGACGCCGCGGAGGCCGCGGAGGCGTCCCGACTGCCCGACCACGTGCAGGCAGCGCTCGCCACCCTGCCCGAGGAGTACCGGGTGCCCGTGGTGCTCGCCGACGTCGTCGGCCTGCCCTACGCCGAGATCGCCGACCAGCTCGACGTGCCGGTGGGCACGGTGCGCAGCCGCATCCACCGGGGCCGCCTCGCCCTCCGGGAGGCCCTGGCGTGACCGCACCCGGCAGCCACGCCGACGACCTGCTCTCCGCGCACCTCGACGGCGAGCTGGATCCGGCCACCGACGCGTGGGTGGTCGAGCACCTCGCCGCCTGCCCCGCATGCCGCGCTGCGGCGGAGGAGCTGGCGGAGGCCCGATCCCTGCTGCGGAACCTGCCGCCGGTGGACGCCTCGCCGGTGATCGAGGGCTTCCTGGAGCGCCACCGCGCCCTCATCAGGTCGGGTGCGGCGTTCGTGGGGGTGGCGGCGCTGGTGCTGGCGGCCATCGGGCTCACCGCCGCCACCGTCCGCCCCGAGGTGGTCCCCGACCTCGACGGGATGGCCGACGCCCACGTGGCCGGCGCCCACGACCGCCTCGGCGACGTGCGGCCCGTCACCGGCGACGCCGGCGACTACGACGCCCCGCCCGGCCTCATCGGCTCCGATGCCCGCCTCAGCCGCCACGCGGTCTTCGAGGGCACCGACCTCACGGCCGTCGTGTACCGAGACGGCGACGTCGCCCTGTCGGTGTACGAGCAGCCGGGCCGCCTCGACCGCGACGCCCTGCCTCCGGGAGAGGTGATGGCGGTCGGCGGCCACCTGGCCTGGTTCCGGCCCGGATCGCCGGTGGTGGCCGTGGCCGAGCTCGGCGATCTCGTCATCACCGTCGTCTCCGAGGACCGGGCTGCGGTGGTCACCGCCTTGTCCGGCATGCCCGAGTGGCGGCGGCACGGCACGTGGGACCGGATCCACGACGCGTCCCAGCGCCTCACCGAGGTGTTCGCCCTCGGCGGGTGACCCGCCCGGGGGGCGGTGTCTACGGCCTGGCGCCGGCCGCCACCGCCTCGACGAGGTCGCGCCGGGCCTTGAGGATCCGGCGCCGCTCGCGCTCCGACGTGCCGCCCCAGACCCCGTGGTCGATGCGGTTGTCGAGGGCGTACTCGAGGCACGCGACCCGTACGGGGCACGACGTGCAGATGCGCTGGGCGATCGTGACGCCGACCCCGTCGCTCGGGAAGAAGACCTCCGGCTCGTGGTTGCGGCAGCTGCCGTCGTTCATCCAGGGCGTTTCCATCAGGTGACCTCCACCTGTTCTACGAAGCCGACGGGCGTTCGGTTCCCGATTCAGCACACTTTAGCATCGAATAATTTCACCCGGCACCCTCGAGCCGGACGGGATCGGGTGGGGAACCTTCGCTCGACGGGCGAGACTGGTGCGGATGAGCGCCGTCGACGAGCCGACCCCGGGGCCCGGACCCGTCCTGCCGAGCGCGCCGCCGACCCGGGACGTCCTGGGCGAGCTCGCCGCCCCCCGGAGCTGGCCCCGGCTCGACCCGCCGCCCCACCCCGGCGACCGCGACCGGGCCGTGGGACGCTCGGCGCTCGTCGGTGGCGTGGTGGGCGCCCTGGTCGCCCTGGTCATCCTCGGCATCGCCGCGCTCTGGCCGGGCGGCGACGGGGCCGGCGACGAGCGGCCGGCCGCCGCCGTCGACGGGGCCACGGTCGACGTCGGCGCCGTGCTGTCCGCGGTCGAGCCGTCCGTGGTCTCCATCGAGACCCGCAGCTCGCTCGCCGAGGGCCAGGCCGGCGCGGGGTCGGGCATCATCCTCACCGGCGACGGCCTCGTGCTCACCAACGCCCACGTGGTCGCCGGGCTGAACGAGATCCAGGTCGGTCTGTTCGGCGGCGAGCGGGCGCCGGCCCGCCTCGTCGGCTCGTACCCCGAGTCCGACATCGCGCTCATCCAGATCGAGGGCCGGTCGGGCCTCACGCCGGCCGAGCTCGGGTCGTCGGCCTCCCTGGAGGTGGGGGAGGAGGTCATCGCCATCGGCAACGCCCTCAACCTCGGCGGGCGCCCCACGGTGACCCGGGGCATCGTCTCGGCCCTCGACCGCAGCCTGAGCGCCGAGGGCATCACGCTGTCGAACCTCATCCAGACCGACGCGGCCATCAACCCGGGCAACTCGGGCGGCCCGCTCGTCAACGCGTCCGGCCAGGTGGTCGGCGTGAACACCGCCATCATCGGCGACGCCCAGAACATCGGCTTCTCGATCGACATCGACACGGTGAAGCCGCTGATCGAGGACATCCGGGCGGGGGGCGGTGAGGTGCGCGGCGACCAGGCCTTCCTCGGGGTGAACACCACCGACGTCGCCACCGAGTCCTTCGCCAACCGCACCCGCTACGGCATCACCCTCGACGAGGGCGCCTACGTGCAGAGCGTCGTGCCCGGCAGTGCCGCGGCCGACGCCGGGCTGCAGGCCGGTGACGTCATCGTCTCGGTCGACGGCGAGGCCACGCCCGACTCGGTCTCGGTGGGCGAGATCATCCGCCAGCGCAAGCCGGGCGACGAGGTGGCGATCCGCATCGTGCGCCAGGGCGCGGAGCAGGACCTGGCCGTCACGCTGGGCCAGCGGGGCTGACCGCACCTGTGGAGGCGTCGGGCCGCCCGAGTACGGTGGTCGGGCCCGTAGCCACGCCCCGTCCCGGAGAGCCGATGTCAGACGTCGAGATGGAAGAAGCCCCGGCACCGCCGGTGGCCCACGCACGCCTGGTCTACCTGGGCCCGGTCGCGCCGCACTGGGAGATCCAGTCCGACTGGGGCGACGAGGCGCTCATCGAGGCGTTCCGCTCGCGGGTCCGGGCTCGCCTCGTCCTGCTGCCGCCGCACGACCCGCAGTTCCGGCGCAACCGCGAGCGCGTCAACCGCGACGCCGAGCGCGAGCGCATCCAGCTCGAGTGGGACCTCGGCTACCCCGAGGAGGGCTGAGCCGGGGGTCCGCCCCCGTGGCCGGCCGCCGGCGCGCCCGATGACCGGCCCGGTCGTCGGCGTCGACCTCGGCGGCACGAAGATCTTCGGCGCCCTGGTCGACCCCGCCGGGGTGGGCCTCGACGCGGTGATCGCCGACGCCAAGGCGCCGACGCCGACCGGCGGGGTGCACGACGTGCTCCAGGCGGTGGAGGAGGTCGTCCGCCGCCTCGATCCTGCGCCGAGCGCCGTGGGCGTCGGCACGCCGGGCGTGGTCGAGCCCGGGAGCGGCCGGGTGCTCGTCGCCCCGAACCTCGCCGGCTTCGACCGGCCCGTCCCCGTCGCCGACCTCCTCCGGGCGCGCCTGGGCTGCGCGGTGGCGGTGGGCAACGACGTCAACGTGGCCGCCCTCGGAGAGGTGCGGGCCGGGGCCGGCGTGGGGCACGACGACGTCCTCGCCGTGTGGCTCGGCACCGGGCTCGGCGCCGGCCTCGTGCTCGACGGCCGCCTGCGAGTCGGGCCCCACGGCCTGGCCGGCGAGCTCGGCCACGTCGTCGCCGTGCCCGGCGGACGGCGCTGCGGCTGCGGCGGGCTCGGCCACGTCGAGGCCTACATCGGTCGTCGGGCGCTCGAGGTCCACGCCCGCGAGCTGCACGCCGCCGGCCGGCACACCGCGCTGGTCGAGCTCGCCGGCGACGCCCCGATGAAGTCCAAGGTGTTCCGCCAGGCCTACGACGCCGGCGACGCCGTCGCCCGCGAGCTCATCGACGAGGGCATCGAGGTGCTCGGCACCGCGGTCGCCAACGTGGCCGTCACCGTCGACATCGAGGCCGTGCTGGTCGGCGGCGGGCTCGGCGAGCGCTTCGAGGCCCTCGTGTGCGAGCGCCTGGACGGCAGCCTGCGCCGCCTGGTGCACGCCGGGATCCAGCCGGTGGTGCGCCCGGCGGTCCTCGGCGACCACGCGGGCGCGCTCGGCGCCGCCCGCCTGGTCCTCGAATCCCGCTGACCCCGCTGCCACATCGGTTGGCGGCTGGCCCCCGAACCGCCGGTCACCCCGTTACCGTGCAGGGCGTGGCCGACGGCGACACCTCCGACCCGCGCACCGATCTGCGCACCAGCCCCGAGCGGTTCATCAACCGCGAGCTGTCGTGGTTGGAGTTCGACGCCCGGGTGCTGGCCATGGCGGGCGACCCCTCCGTGCCGCTGCTCGAGAAGGCGAAGTTCCTCGCCATCTTCGTGTCGAACCTGGACGAGTTCTTCCAGGTGCGCGTCGCCGGCCTCAAGGACCAGGTCTACGCCGGCGTCGACCAGACCTCCCACGACGGCCGGACCGCGGCCGAGCAGCTGCTCGCCATCCGTGACCGGGTGATCGCCCTCGAGGCCGAGGCCGAGCGGCTCCTGCTCTCCGAGGTGATGCCCGGGCTCGCCGAGCACGGCATCCGCTTCCGCAGCTGGGACGAGCTCGACGAGGACGACCGCAAGGGGCTGTTCCAGATCTTCGAGGAGCACATCTTCCCGGTGCTCACGCCCCTCGCGGTCGACCCCGGCCACCCCTTCCCGTACATCTCCAACCTCTCGCTGAGCCTCGCCGTGCGGGTGGTCGACCCGGAGACCGGCGAGCGCCGGTTCGCCCGGGTGAAGGTGCCCTCGAACCTCGACCGCTTCGTGCGGGTCCCGGGCGACGACACCAGCTTCGTCACCCTCGAGCAGGTGATCGCCGCCAACCTCGACGAGCTCTTCCCGGGCATGGAGATCCTCGAGTGCGCAGCCTTCCGGGTCACCCGGAACGCCGACCTGACCCTCGAGGAGAACGAGGCCGACGACCTGCTGGCCGCCGTCGAGGTCGAGCTGCGGCGCCGGCGGTTCGGGCGGGCCGTGCGCCTCGAGATCGACGCCGAGATGAGCGAGGAGCTGCGGGACCTGCTGGTCCGCGAGCTCGACATCGTCGAAGACGACGTCTACGAGGTCGTGGGTCCGCTCGACCTCACCGGCCTGTGGGTGATCCACCGCCTCGACCGGCCCGACCTGAAGGACCCGCCCTGGCAGGGGATCACGCAGGCCCGCCTCGTCAGGGACGACGACACGCCGGCCGACTTCTTCGACGAGATGCGCCGCGGCGACATCCTCGTGCACCACCCCTACGCCAGCTTCCACAACACCGTGGAGGCCTTCCTGCGCCAGGCGGCCGACGACGACCGCGTCGTCGCCATCAAGATGACCCTGTACCGGACCTCGGGCGACAGCTCCATCGTCGGGTCGCTGATCCGGGCCGCCGAGTCGGGCAAGCAGGTGGCGGTGCTGGTGGAGCTGAAGGCCCGCTTCGACGAGGCCCGCAACATCGAGTGGGCGAAGGCGCTGGAGGAGGTCGGCGTTCACGTCGTCTACGGCCTCGTCGGCCTGAAGACCCACACCAAGACGCTGCTCGTGGTGCGCGAAGAGCGCGACGGTCTCCGGCGGTACTGCCACATCGGCACGGGCAACTACAACCCGAAGACCGCCACGATCTACGAGGACCTCGGGCTCTTCACCACCGACCCGGCCATCGGCACCGACCTGTCCCAGCTGTTCAACTACCTCACCGGGTTCGGCAGGGCGGTCGACTACGACAAGCTCATCGTCGCCCCCGACCACCTGCGGACCCGGCTCGAGGAGCTCATCGCCAACGAGGCCTCCCACGGCACCAGCGGCCGGATCACCGCCAAGATGAACGCGCTGTCCGACGCCGGGATGATCGACACCCTGTACGAAGCCTCGCAGGCCGGGGTGCAAGTCGACCTGATCGTGCGCGGCATCTGCTGCCTGCGCCCCGAGGTGCCGGAGCTGTCCGACAACATCCGGGTGCGGTCCATCGTGGGCCGCTACCTCGAGCACAGCCGCATCTACTACTTCGCCAACGGCAACGGCCGGGGCATGCCGGCCTGGTTCATCGGCTCCGCCGACCTCATGGGCCGCAACATCAACCGCCGGGTCGAGGCGCTCGTGCCGGTCGAGACGACGGCGCTGCAGCTGCGGCTGCAGGAGATCCTCGACGTGGTGCTCACCGACGACCACCTGGCGTGGACGCTGGCTGCGGACGGCACCTGGTCGCGCGTGCCGCACGACCCGGACGGTCCCGGCGTCGACAGCCACCTGCGCCTGCAGGAGCTCGCCCTGGCACGCGCCCGCCGCTCCCGCGAGGGCTGACCCGTGGCGGCCGAGCCCGACGACCTCGTGCGCGCCGCCGGCGGCGTGCCGTGGCGCCGCACCGGCGACGGCGCGGTGGAGGTGCTGGTGATCCACCGCGAGCGCCACGGGGACTGGACGCTGCCGAAGGGGAAGCTCGACCCGGGGGAGACCTGGGAGCAGGCGGCCGTGCGGGAGGTGTGGGAGGAGACCGGCATCATCCCCGTGCTCGGCGAGGAGCTGGGGGCCGCCGAGTACCGCGACCGGTACGGGCGCCCGAAGCGGGTCCGGTACTGGGCGATGGCGGTCGCTGCGGATGCCGGCTTCACGCCGAACCACGAGGTGGACGAGCGGCGTTGGCAGCCCTCGTCGGCCGCCGCCCACACGCTCACCTACGGGCACGACCGGGCCATCGTGGCCCGCCTCCTCGAATTGCTCGCCCCCGGCTGAACCCGGCGAACCGGGCGTTCCGCCCCGGCTCCGGACGTGTTCGCCGGTGGGCCCCCGCTCGTTCACCGCCCGGCCAGGGGACCACGGGCCGGCCTGTTCGCGCTCGCGCACCCCGTCGTTCACCTCCCGTTCACCTCCGGCCGCCCTCCCGTCCACCT
This sequence comes from Acidimicrobiales bacterium, assembly GCA_035764875.1. GTDB lineage: Bacteria > Actinomycetota > Acidimicrobiia > Acidimicrobiales > Salinilacustritrichaceae > Salinilacustrithrix. Next base: position 8,897 of record DASTYO010000037.1, read on the forward strand.
GGAGTCCGTAGCGTGAGCGCCGACCTGCTCGCAGCCCTCGAACCCCCTCCGGAGGATGTCGGCTTGGCACACGCATGGCGTCGCAGCGGTGTCGCACTCATCGCCCCCGCCGCGGTGTGGGTGGCGGCGTGCGGCGGCGACACGGAGACCGTCGTGGTGAGCGGCTCGTCCACCGTCGAGCCGATCTCCATCGCCGTCGCGGAGGGCTTCACCGACGACGTGTCGGAGTCGGAGGTCAGCATCTCCGTGGACGGGCCCGGCACCGGTGACGGCTTCGAGCTGTTCTGCGACGGGCTGACCGACATCAACGACGCCTCCTCGAAGATCAAGCCCGAGCAGATCGAGCAGTGCGCGGAGAGCGGCGTCGAGTTCATCGAGCTGCAGATCGCCAACGACGGCATCGCCATCCTCACCAACGAGGCCAACGACGCCGTCGACTGCGTGACCTTCGGGGACCTCTACGCCCTCACCGGTCCGGAGTCGCAGGGCGTCGACCGCTGGAGCGCCGCCGCGCCGCTGGCCGAGGAGCTGGGATCGTCCACCGAGCTGCCCGATGCACCCCTCGACATCATCGGGCCGGGCGAGGAGTCGGGCACCTTCGCCTCCTACGTCGAGCTGGTGATCGAGGAGTTCAACGAGGACCGCGGCCAGGAGGCCGAGACCCGCCCCGACTACCAGGCCTCCGCTGACGACAACGTGATCCTCCAGGGCGTCCAGGGCTCGGACACGAGCCTCGGCTGGGTCGGCTTCGCGTTCGCCGCCGACGCCGAGGGCGTCAAGGTCCTCGAGGTCGACGGCGGTGACGGCTGCGTGGCCCCGACACCCGAGACGATCGCCGACGGCAGCTACCCCGTGAGCCGGCCGCTCTTCATCTACGTGAACGCCGATCACGCCGTGGACAACCCGCTGCTCGAGCGCTTCGTCGACTTCTACCTGCACGACGCGATCGGTTCGGTACCGGAGGTCGGCTACGTGTCGCTCTCCGACGCCGACCTCGCCGAGACCCGTGCGCGCTGGGACGCGCGCACCACAGGTGCCGCATGACCGACCTCGCCCCCACCTCGCCCCGCACCCTCACGGTGGCCGACTTCCAGGGCTCCCCCCGGCGCATGCGCAAGGAGCGGGCCATCCGCCTCGCCTTCCTCGGCGCCGCGCTGATGTCGATCGTCATCTCCGTGCTCATCGTGGGCTCCCTCGTCGGCGAGGCGTGGACCTTCATCAGCCAGGTCGAGCTGGCGAGCCTGTGGACCGACGGCTGGTTCCCCCGGCGGGACATGTACGACATCAAGACGATCGTGGTGGGCAGCCTCATCGTCACCGTGGTGGCGATGCTGGTCGCCGTGCCGCTCGGCCTCGGCGCTGCCGTGTACCTGTCCGAGTACGCGCCGAGCGGCGTCCGCAAGGTGCTCAAGCCGGCGCTCGAGATCCTCGCCGGCATCCCCTCCGTGGTGCTCGGCTTCTTCGCCCTCACCTTCATCTCGCCCGAGATCGTGCAGCGGCTCCGCGACGAGGCCACGCAGTTCAACATCGCGGCCGCCGGCATCGGCGTGGGCATCCTCACCATCCCGCTCGTCGCCTCGATCTCCGAGGACGCCATGCGGTCGGTGCCGCGGGCGCTGCGCGAGGCCTCCTACGGCCTGGGTGCCCGCAAGATCACGACCACCGTGCGGGTCGTCATCCCCGCCGCGGTCTCCGGCCTGGTCGCCGCGTTCATCGTGGCCGTCTCCCGGGCCATCGGCGAGACCATGGTCGTGTTCATCGCCGCCGGCGCCACGGGCGGCGCCCTGTTCAGCACCGACCTGTTCGGCCCGGGCCAGACCATGACGGCGGCGATCGCGTCGCAGGCCGCGGGCACCGACCAGGTGCGGGGAGCCGGGCTCACCTTCCAGAGCCTGTTCTTCGTCGCCCTGCTCCTCTTCCTCATGACCCTCGTGCTCAACATCCTGGCCACCCGCTTCGTCCGCCGAGTCCGGCAGGTGTACTGACCATGGCCCTCACCACCCCCGCCGCGAGCGCCGGCGCCGTCGTGCCCGAGCAGGTCCGGCGCCAGCTCACGGGCCGTCGCACCGACCTCGCCGGTCGGCTGTTCCAGGGCCTGCTCGTCGCCGCGCTGGCGGCGTCCGTGCTCATCCTGGTCGTGCTGGTGTACGACATGGTCGTCACCGGCAGCGAGCCGCTCACCGAGCGCCTCGGCGACTTCCTCACGGGGAGCCTCCGCTCGCAGCCCGCCGAGTCCGGCATCATGCAGGGGCTCCGCGGCACGTTCTACATCGGCGTGTTCACCGTCGTGTTCGCGTTCCCCATCGGCGTCGCCGCGGCGATCTACCTCGAGGAGTACGCCCGGCAGACGCGGCTCACCCGGTTCATCGACCTCAGCATCCGCAACCTCGCAGGCGTCCCGAGCGTCGTCTACGGCATCCTCGGCCTGGCGATCTTCGTCAAGGCGCTCGGCGGCCTGACCGGCCCGGACGCCCAGGGCCGGTCGCTGATCTCGGCCGGGCTCACGCTGGCGATCCTCGTGCTGCCCATCGTCATCATGACCGCCGCCGAGGCGGTCCGGGCCGTGCCCGACAGCCTCCGCGAGGCCGGCTACGGCGTCGGCGCCACGCGGTGGGAGGTCATCAAGGACCACGTGCTGCCCTACGCCGCCCCCGGCATCCTCACCGGCACCGTGCTCGCGCTCGCCCGGGCCCTCGGCGAGGCCGCGCCCCTGATCCTCGTCGGCGCCGTGACCGGGTTCCTGTCGAGCGGCACCAGCTTCTCGCCCATCACCCTCGACGACCGGTTCACGGCGATGCCGATCGTCATCACCACCTGGGCCGGTCGGCCAGGCGCCGATTGGGAGGCGGCGACCGCCGCCGCCATCGTCGTGCTGCTCGTCGTCGTCCTCGCCGCCAACGCCGTCGCCATCCTGCTCCGCAACCACTACGAGAAGAAGCGAGGTTGAGGTGCCCGAGCACGCAACCGAGGAGTCCCGCACCGTGACCGAGTCCGACGAGCCGCGCCTCGTCACCACCCCCACCGCCACCGACGCCGACCCGGCGCACGCCCTCGTCTTCGACACGCAGGACGTCTCGGTGTACTACGGCGCCTTCCGGGCGGTGCGCGACGTGAGCCTGCAGGTGCGCCAACGCGAGATCACCGCCTTCATCGGCCCCTCCGGCTGTGGCAAGAGCACCATGCTGCGCTGCTACAACCGCATGAACGACCTGATCGACACCGCTCGGGTCGAGGGCCACATCAGCTACCACGGCGTCGACCTCTACGACCCCGCGGTGAACCCCGTGGAGGTGCGCCGCCGCATCGGCATGGTGTTCCAGAAGCCGAACCCGTTCCCGAAGTCGATCTACGACAACGTCGCGTACGGCCCGCGGGTCGCCGGCATGAAGGGCAACCTCGACGACGTCGTCGAGCAGGCGCTCCAGGGCGCCGCCCTCTGGGACGAGGTCAAGGACCGCCTGAAGGAGTCGGGCATGGGGCTGTCCGGCGGCCAGCAGCAGCGCCTGTGCATCGCGCGGGCCATCGCCACCGACCCCGAGGTGCTGTTGATGGACGAGCCGTGCTCCGCGCTCGACCCCATCGCCACCGGCCGCATCGAGGACCTGATGGTCGAGATCAAGGACCGCTACACGATCATCATCGTGACCCACAACATGCAGCAGGCGGCCCGGGTGTCCGACCGCACGGCGTTCTTCACCACCGAGGTCAGCGAGGAGAGCGATCGGCGCACCGGCGTGCTGGTCGAGTTCGCCGACACCGACAAGATCTTCTCGACCCCCGACGACGAGCGCACGGAGAACTACGTCACCGGCCGCTTCGGGTGATGCGCCGCTCGTTCCAGGAGGAGCTCGACCAGCTCCGCATGCAGGTCGAGCTCATGGGCATCAAGGTCGACCAGAACCTGGAGCGCATGCGGGCGGTGCTCGACGCCGGCGACGAGGCCGCGGCGGCCGCCGCCCTCCGGGGCGACGACGACATCGATGCGATGAACGTCAGCCTCACCGAGCGCTGCTACGACATCCTCGCCCGCGAGAACCCGGTGGCCTCCGACCTGCGCTTCGTCGTGTCGGTGCTGCGGATCCTGTCCGAGCTCGAGCGGGTGGGCGACCTGTCGCTGCGCGTGGTCAAGCTCCTGCCCGACCGCCACCTGTGGGCGTCGCAGCGCGCCACGTTCGAGCTGCTCCGCTCGATGGGCGACACCGCCGTCGACGCGTTCCGCCAGGCGCTGCGGGCCTGGTCGGCCCAGGACCTGGCGCTGGCCACCGACCTCGCCGGGCACGTCCGGGTCATGGACGCCCACGCCTCGCGGCTCAGCGCCGAGCTGCTGGCGCTGGAGGGCCCCGATGCCGTGCGCATCGCCACCTGCACGCTGCTCGCCGGCCGGTCGCTCGACCGCATCGCCGACCACGCGGCGATCATCGGCGCCCGCCTCCGGTACCTGCTGACCGGCGACCCCGACCACCTCACCGCCGAGGTCCGCTGAGTGGCCGGGCCCGCGCAGGCGCGCTGCCCGGCAGCAACACTGGTCCCCATGTCCGACGACGCGCACGCCGCGGCCGAGGTGCCCCCGGCCGCCACCCCATGAGCCGCGACGGGGCGGTCGCCCTCGCCGTCGTCCTCGGGGTCGTGCTCGTCGCGGTGGTCCTCCTCACGTGGCGGGCCCGGCGCCGGGTGCGCCAGCGCCTCCACCTCGCGGCCACCCGTCTGGCCACCGAGCCGCCCTCGGAGGTCCGCGGGCTCGAGCGGACGCTCGGCCAGCTCGAGCGGGCGGTCGACGCGGCGGTGAGCTCCGGCGGTGAGGCCTCGGCCGCGGAGACCCGCATGGCGAACGCCCTCGCGGCGATCGAGCACGGGGTCGTCCTGTTCGACGAGCGCGGCGAGGTCGTGTTCCGGAACCCCCAGGCGGCCCGCTTCCTGGGCGCCCGCCACGGCGACGCCCTCGTCGAGCCGGCGATCGAGGAGCTGGCGGCCCGGGCGGCTGCGGGCCAGGCGACGACCCAGACCCTCGAGCTGTTCGGGCCCCCGCGGCGCACGCTGGTGCTGCATGCCGGCTCGCTCGACGACGGCCGCCGCAGCATCGGCGCCCTCGTCGTGATCGAGGACGTCACCGAGCGACGTCGCATCGACGCCGTGCGCCGGGACTTCGTCGCCAACATCAGCCACGAGCTCAAGACGCCGGTCGGCGGGCTGTCGGTCCTCGCCGAGACCATCGTCGAGGAGGACGACCTCACCGTCATCCGCCGCCTCGCCCAGCGCATGCACCACGAGGCCATGCGGGCCAGCCGCACCATCGACGACCTCCTGGAGCTGTCGCGCATCGAGGCCAGCGAGGCGGCCGGCCTCGAGCTGGTGCCGGTCCACCTCGTGCTCGCCGAGGCGACCGAGCGGGCGTCGGCGGCGGCCGAGCGGCGCGGCATCAGGCTCGACCTGCGCGAGCCGCCCCACCGCCTGGAGGTGCGCGGCGACCGCCGCCAGCTGGCGTCGGCCGTGTACAACCTGCTCGAGAACGCCATCAAGTACAGCGAGCCCGGATCCAGCGTCACCGTGGCGGCCCGGTCGGACGACCACGCCGTGCGGATCTCGGTGGCCGACGAGGGCATCGGCATCCCACGTCGCGACCTCGAGCGCATCTTCGAGCGCTTCTACCGGGTCGACCGGGCCCGCAGCCGCGAGACCGGCGGCACCGGCCTCGGTCTGGCCATCGTGCGCCACGTGGCGTCGAACCACGGCGGCGAGATCACGGTCGAGAGCCGGGAGGGGGAGGGCTCGACCTTCACCCTCGTGCTGCCCGCCGCGGTGGCGGCCGGCTCGGTCGCCGACGGTGCCCCCGCCGATCGCGCGCACCGGACCTCCGCGTCGGGCGGGGACGACCGGGCGACGGACACCCAGGAGAGGTGACATGTCAGAGGGAACCGTGCTCGTGGTGGAGGACGAGGAGTCCTTCATCGAGGCGCTCACCGTCGGCCTGACGCGCGAGGGCTATCGGGTCCAGGTCGCCCGCGACGGGGCCGACGCGCTCGAGCTGTTCGACGTGGTGCGGCCCGACCTCGTGCTGCTCGACGTCATGTTGCCGAAGGTGTCCGGCGTCGACGTGTGCCGCGAGCTCCGCAAGCGGTCGCGGGTGCCGATCATCATGGTCACGGCCAAGGGCTCCGAGATCGACACGGTCGTCGGCCTCGAGGTCGGCGCCGACGACTACGTGACCAAGCCGTACCGGATCCGTGAGCTCGTGGCCCGGATGCGAGCGGTGATGCGCCGGGCCGGCGAGCGGGAGGCCGATCTCACCGGCGACGCCATGCAGGTGGGCGACGTCACCCTCGACCCCGAGAAGCACGAGGTGCGCATCCGCGGCGAGATCACGTCGCTGCCCCTGAAGGAGTTCGACCTGCTGCACGTGCTGCTGGGCAACGCCGGCCGCGTGATGACCCGCGAGCAGCTCATCGACCGCGTCTGGGGCTCCGACTACGTGGGCGACACCAAGACCCTCGACGTCCACGTGAAGCGGCTGCGGGCCAAGATCGAGCCGGACCCCGCCCACCCCACGCACATCGTCACGATCCGCGGGCTCGGCTACAAGTACGAGGCACCGTAGGCCTGCGGGCGGTGCCCTCCGGGGCCGCCCCTACGATGCAGCGGTGATGGCATCGGACGGCTGGCGACCACTCCAGGGGCCCCGCCGGGGGGCCGAGGCGTTCGAGCTGTCGCCCTTCGCGCGCCTCGCGCGGGCCCACGCCGTCGCCATCGCCGGGGACACGCTGGTGGCCATCGCGCTGGCCGGCACGCTGTTCTTCTCGATCGACGTCGCCGAGGCCCGCAGCGAGGTCTTCCTGTACCTCGCCCTCACCGTCGCCCCGTTCGCGGTGGTCGCTCCGCTCGTGGGACCGGCCCTCGACCGGTCCACCGGTGGTCGGCGCTGGATGGTCATCGGCTCGGCGGCGCTGCGTGCGCTGGTGTGCCTGCTCATGGTCCGCGACGTCGACTCGCTGCTGCTCTTCCCCGAGGCGTTCGCGCTGCTGGTGCTCGCGAAGGGCTACCAGGTCTCGAAGTCGGCGCTCGTCCCTGCCGTCGTCACGTCCGACGAAGCGCTCGTCGAGGCGAACTCCAAGCTGTCGCTGATCTCCGGGATGGTGGGCTTCGTCGCCGCCGTCCCGGGCGGCCTGCTGCTGCGCCTCGGTGGCAGCGAGTGGGTGCTCGCCCTCGCCGCCGTCGTGTTCGCCGCGGGCACCGCCGTCGCCTGGCAGGTCCCGAAGGTGCAGGTGGCCCCCGAACCCGAGACCCCCGAGAGCCGGGCCGAGCTGCGGGGCATGGGCGTGCTGCTCGCCGCCTCCGCCATGGGCCTGCTCCGCGGCGTGGTCGGGTTCCTCACGTTCCTGCTGGCCTTCGCCCTGCGCAGCGGCGACCACCCCACCTGGCACTTCGGCGTCGTGCTGGCCCTCTCGGCCATCGGCGCGGTGTCCGGCGCCGCCCTCGCGCCGGTGCTCCGCCAGCAGGCGTCGGAGGAGCGCATCATCAGCGGCCTCCTGGTGGTCGTCTCGGCGCTGGCGGTCGTGAGCGCCTGGCTGGGTGGCCTCGCCGGCGCTGCCCTCGTCGCCCTCACCGTCGGCGTCGGCGCCGCGGCCGCCAAGCAGGCGTTCGACGCCATCGTCCAGCGGGACGCGCCGGACGCGAACCGGGGGCGGTCGTTCGCCCGGTTCGAGACGCGCTTCCAGCTGATCTGGGTGGGCGGCGCCGTCCTCGGCATCATCCCGATGCCGATGTGGCTCGGGTTCCTGCTCGTTGCCGCGACGGCGGCGTTCGCCGCGGTCTCGTACACGGCTGGTGCCCGCGGCGCCCGCC
>DASTYO010000038.1:0-2370 GCA_035764875.1 Acidimicrobiales bacterium
GTCGACCGTGTCGCCCTCCTGCACCAGGATCTCCGTCAGCGTCCCGCTCATCGGCGACGGCACCTCGGAATCGACCTTGTCCGTCGACACCTCGAACAGCGGCTCGTCCTCCGCCACCTGCTCACCCACCTGCTTGAACCAACGGGTGATCGTTCCCTCGGTGACGGTCTCCCCGAGCTGCGGCATCTGGACATCGGCCATGCGCCGGACTCTATCGGCGCGCCGCGCGGGCGGTGGTCGGCCCCCTCCGCCCCGCGAGATGGAGGATTCCGGGGCCGATCGTGCCATCGTGGAGGGGTTCGGCTGGACGAAGATTGAGGAGATCCGTGGCCAAGAACAGCGACATGATCGTGATGGAGGGCGTCGTGCAGGAGTCGCTCCCCAACGCGTCGTTCCGTGTGGAGCTCGACAACGGGCACAACGTGCTCGCCCACATCTCGGGCAAGATGCGCCGCCACCGCATCCGCGTGCTGCCCGGCGACCGGGTGCAGGTCGAGCTCAGCCCCTACGACCTGAGCCGCGGCCGCCTCACCTTCCGCTACAAGAACTAGCGTCCCTCGCCCGGCTCGGCCGCTACCCGTGGAGGGAGCGGCCGGTCATGGCCAGCACCGACTCGCCGAACAGCTCGGACAGGGTGGGGTGCGGCTGGATGAAGTGGGCGACCTCGTCCACGGTGGCCTCCCAGTTCACGGCCAGGTAGCCCTGGCCGAGCTGCTCGGTGGCCCACGGCCCGCACAGGTGCACGCCGAGGATCCGGCCCGCCGTGCCGTCCTCGCGCTTCTCGGCGATGATCTTCACCACACCCTCGGTGTCGCCGATGATCAGCGCCCGGCCGTTGCCGGTCCAGCGGTGCTTCGAGGTCACGACCTGGTACCCGGCGTCCTTGGCGGCCTGCTCGGTGAGGCCGGCGAAGGCGACCTCGGGGTGGCAGTAGATGGCCCAGGGCACGTTGGTGTAGTCGACCGGCACCGGGTCCTCGTCGAGGATGTCCTTCACGGCGAGGATGCCCTCGACGAAGCCCACGTGGGCCAGCGCCGGCGTGGCGATGCAGTCGCCCACCGCCCACACGCCCGGCTCGCCGGTGCGGCAGCGCTCGTCGACCTCGACGAAGCCCCGGTCGGACAGCTCCACGCCGGTGCCCTCGAGGCCGATGTCGTCGGTGTTGGGCCGCCGCCCGACGGAGACCACGACGACGTCGACGTCGATGGTCTCGCCGTCGCCGTAGCTCACCGTGGTGCCGCCGCCGTCCTTGGGCTGGTGGCCGGTGACGCTGACGCCGGTCTTCACGTCGATGCCGCGCTTCTTGAACGACTGCTGCACGGCGCGCACCACGTCGGCATCGCAGCCCGGGATGATCTGGGGCAGCGCCTCGAGGATGGTGACCTCGGTGCCCATGTCGGACATGGTGGAGGCGAACTCGCAGCCGATGGCGCCGCCGCCGATGACGACCGCAGACGACGGCAGCGGGTCCATCGACAGGAACTCGTCCGACGTCATCACGATGGTGCCGTCGACGTCGAAGCCGGGGATCGTGCGGGGCAGCGAGCCGGTGGCGATGACGACGGCGTCGCCCGAGATGGCCACGTCGCCGGACTCGCCGCCGCTGATGGTGACCTTGTGCCCGGCGTGGAGCTTGCCGTGGCCGTCGAACACGGTGACCTTCCGGTTCTTGAGCAGGCTGCCCAGACCGCCGACCAGCTTGTCGACGACCTCCTGCTTGCGCTCGATCGTGCGCGACCAGTTGATCCCGACCTCGCCGACCTCGAACCCGAACTCGGCGGCGCCCTTGATGGTGCGGTGCACGTGGGCGCTCTCGAGCAGCTCCTTGGCGGGGATGCAGCCGACGTTCAGGCAGGTGCCGCCGATCTTGTTCTTCTCGATCATGGCGATGTTCAGCCCGGCGGAGGCGCCGTAGAGGGCGGTGGCGTAGCCGCCGGGGCCGCCGCCGATGACGACGACGTCGAAGTGCTGCTCCTGGCGGTCGACCTCGCCGCCGGCGTGCGAGCCGGCCGAGGCGGCGGCGGGCGCAGACGGCTGGGCGGGCGCCGGCGCCTCCGGCTGCACGGGCTCGGCCTCGGCCTGGGCCTGGGTCGTCGGTTCGGCAGCCGGCTGGGCCTGCTCGGCCGGCGCAGCCTGCTCCGCGGGAGCCGCCTCCTCGGCGGGCGCTTCGGCGGGCGCCTCGGCGGGCGCCTCGCCGGCGTCGCCGATGCGAGCCAGCACCGTGCCCACGTCGACCGTGTCGCCCTCCTGCACCAGGATCTCCGTCAGCGTCCCGCTCATCGGCGACGGCACCTCGGAATCGACCTTGTCCGTCGACACCTCGAACAGCGGCTCGTCCTCCGCCACCTGCTCACCCACCTGCTTGAACCA
>DASTYO010000039.1:0-4601 GCA_035764875.1 Acidimicrobiales bacterium
GCTGCTCGCCGAGGATGCCGAACTGGTCGTCGATGGCGGCACCGAGATCCGGACCGCCGCGCGCCACCCGATCCGCAGTGCTGGACGGGTCGCCCGCTTCCTCGCCTTCGTCATCGGACGGGTCGCCGCCGACGGCGGGCGCATCGCACCCGTCACCCTGAACGGCGGCCCCGCCGCGCGCTTCACGAGCGGCACCGGCCAGATCATCGGCGCCGTGTTCGTGGAACCCGGCGCCGACGGCAACGCCGCCACGATCCGCTGGGTCCGCAACCCCGCCAAGCTCGCCACCCTGCGCTGAGCTGACCCGCGCCGAATCGCTGCCCGGGCAGGATGCGCCCTCACGGGGGAACTGCGCCCGAGGGCGGCTGGCGGGGCAGCTGGAAGCAGCCGATCGCGTTCGGCTCGACGAGCAGACTGGATCTCGTCCGCGGTGATGCCGACGTGATCGAGAAGCCGCGCGAGTGGGTCGACGTCCCGGGGGGTCGCTCCTGTTGCGTCCCCGCGCGCGCCGGGCGCCTCTGTTCGGACACCGGCGTCACTAACGTGCGCAGCCGTCCGATCACGGCACCAGGGGGCCTGATGGCAGCAGACCGATCGACCGGGACCGACGTCGTCCTCGGCGCCGGCTCGGGCATGGGCGAGGCCGTGGCCCGCCGCCTCGCCGCGGACAGCGGCAGGCTCCTGCTCGCCGACATCGACGCGGCCGCCGTCGAGCGGGTGGCCGGCGAGCTGGGCGGCAGGATCGAGGTCCTCCGCTGCGACCTCACCGACCCCGCCGACCTGCAGGCCTTGGCCGACGCCACCGGCGACCTCGGGCGACTCGTCCTCACGGCTGGTCTGTCACCCACGATGGCGCCGGGCCGGCGCATCTTCGAGGTCGACATCATCGGCCCCGCCCGCCTCGTCCAGGCCTTCGAGCCGCTGGCGGGCGAGGGGTCGGTCGCCGTGCTGCTCGCGTCGATGGCCGGGCACATGTTCCCGGCCATGGAGGAGGTCGACCGCATCCTGGACGACCCGCTGGCGCCGTCCGTGCTCGACGACCTCGTCGGTGCGGGCCTCGACGTCGACGAGCCGGGCATGGCGTACGGCATCAGCAAGCGCGCGCTGATGCGGCTCGTGCGGCGCCGCGCGCCGGCGTGGGGGGCGCAGGGAGCCCGCATCGTCTCCGTGTCGCCCGGGATCATCGACACACCGATGGGCCGCAAGGAGTTCGAGCAGCAGCCGGTCATGGCCGACCTGGTCGCCGGGAGCCCGTTGGGCCGGATGATCGATGCCGACGAGATCGCCGCCGTCGTCGAGTTCCTGCTCTCGCCCGCGGCGTCAGCCGTCACCGGCACCGACGTGCTCGTCGACGGCGGCGCCGTCGCCCAGCTGATGGGCTGAGCCGATGAAGCACTGGTTCACCTACCCCTTGATCCAGCACCCCTACGAGCCCGAGCTCGTCAGCCGGCAGGGACTGGTTCGCGTCGCGCAGGCCGCGGAGGCCGCCGGCTTCGACGGCATCGGCTTCACCGACCACCCGGCCCCGTCGCACAAGTGGCTGCAGGCGGGTGGCCACGATGCGCTCGACCCCTTCGTCGCCCTCGCCGTGGTGGCGGCGAGCACCGAGCGGCTGCGGCTCATCCCGAACATCGTCGTGCTGCCCTACCGGAACCCGTTCATCGTCGCCAAGGCCGCGGCCACGCTCGACGCACTGTCCGACGGTCGGTTCGTGCTGTCGGTGGCCACCGGCTACCTGCGCAGCGAGTACCGGGCGCTCGGCGTCGACTTCGAGCAGCGCAACGCCCGCTTCGACGAGGCGCTCGACGTGCTGCGGGGCGTGTGGTCGCTCGACGAGTTCAGCTACGAGGCCCCGGGGTTCACCGCCGTCGGCGTCACTGCCAACCCGAAGCCGGCGCACGTGCCGGTCTGGATCGGTGGGAACAGCCCGCTCACCCGCCGGCGCGTCGCCCGGGCCGGCGACGGGTGGAACCCGTTCCCCGCACCGGCCTGGCTCGCCCAGACGGCGCGCACCATCCCCCTCGAGGGGCTGGGCGACCTCGCCCCGATGCTCGACCACCTCTGGGTCGAGGCCGACGCCGCCGGGCGCGACCGGTCCGAGATCGACGTCGCCTTCACCACGGGACTGGCGGGTCCGGACCACGAGGGGTTCGAGCCGGGCGCGCACCTGGAGGCGCTCGAGCGGATGGGCGAGCTCGGCATCACGTGGAGCTCGACGACGGTGCCGGGCGACTCCGTGGCGTCGGCGGTCGAGGCGCTCGCGCGCTACGGCGCCGAGGTCATCGCGCCGTCGCGGTCGTAGGCGCGAGGGGCGGGGTGGGTCCGCCCGGCGCCTCCCCACGAACCTCGCCCATCGGGCATGATGCGGGCACAGCGGCAGAGGGGGACCGATGGTCGATCTGAGGACGCGAGCGGTCGATGCGGAGCACGGCGCGCTTCCGTCCGGCTCGGAGGAGCGGTTCGCCGGCTACGGGGTGATGGGACTGCCGTTCTCGTCGGGGCACGTCCTGGCCCTGCGGCGGTTCCCGGCCTCGTCGATCGGCCCCGCGTACACGTCGGTGTGGCACCGGGACCCCGGCGGTCGGTGGTCGTTCTGGCAGGACCGCCCGGACGAGCAGGCCTGCCCCCGCTACTTCTCCGCCGCGCTGGCCGAGAGTCGGCAGGTCGAGGTCGAGGTGGCGTGGCCAGGCCCAGCCACCTTGCAGGTCGCGGTCCCCGAAGTGGGGCTGGCGTGGACCGCCACCATGGAGGCCACGCCCGTCACGCGGGCTCTCAACGCCGTGGGCTCGCTGATGCCCGACCGCCTCTGGCGCTCGCCCGCCGTGCTGGGCGTGCTCGGACCGGTGGCTGGCATGGCGCTGCGCGCCGGGCGCGTGGGCATGACCGGCCGGTCTCCGAACGGGCACCGCTTCGTGGCCAACCCGCTGGCGGTCTGGTTGGTGGCTGAGACGTCGGCGCAGCTCGGCGACGTCGATCTCGGCCCGATGGGCCCGCTTCCGCAGCAGGCGGCCCTGGGCGACTTCTGGATCCCCCAGCGTGGCGTCTTCGCCCTGGGCCGGGCGTTCTTCGAGCCGGCCGGCCCCTGAACGGCGAGCGCACGCCGGCGCTTTCGTGGAACGTCCGGCCGACGGCGATGTCGCCGGCCCGATCGGCGCTAGCCCTTGGGGCTGCGCCGGTCGGACCGTCCCTTGCCCTTCGTGGCGCCGTCGCCGGTCGCTGCGGCGTCGCCGAGCACGATCGACAGCCGGAGGTTCGCGTCGTCGGCTGCCATCTCGACCGACCTCGCGTTGGTGGTGCCCGCGATGCCGAGGGTCGTGATGTGCGTCAGGGTCCCGACGGCCGCGACGCCCTCGATGCCCTCGTCGCCTACCGTGCAGGTCTGCAGGGCGGAGCCGGAGTCGCCCGGCGCCGCCGCGCTGGCCACGTACCACGCATCGTCCTCGGCGAACAGGCCGACGCCGGTGCGGCCCATCGTGGGCCACACCTCGCCGACGGCGATGCCGTTGCCGTAGTGGCACACCTGATCGCCGGTGGCCAGGGTGCCGTCCTCGACGGGCCCGCCGAACACCGGCATGGTGGTGCGCACCAGGTCGTGGAGCGCGCTCGGGATCTCGACGACGCCGAAGTCCCAGCCGACCTGCTCGCCGTCGGCGCTCTCGGCCTGGCGGGCGTAGGCGACCGGGCCCAGCGGTACCGTGGTGCCCTCGACGAGGAAGCCGGTCTGCCCACCGAAGGAGCACTCGGCCACGCACACCCGCACCTGGGTGTCCTTCGGGTCCCAGTCGGCGCCCGGCCCGTGGGTCGCGGTGGACTCGGGCGGGAGGAAGCAGTGGCCGGCTGCGCTCAGCAGGAGCCGGCTGCCGTCGGTGAAGACGTAGCTCGCGGTGCACCCGTAGAGATCGCCGTCCATCTCGATCAGCAGGTGCGACCCCGGACCGATGCCCGTCGCCTGGGCCGGCACGGAGGCGGCGTCGACCGTGGTGGTGAGGTCGGTGACGCCGGTGAGGTCGGCGATCGCCCGGGTCGCGCCGTCGTCGGCGGCCGTCGTCGCCTGGGCGGCGAGGGGCGATGCCGCGAGGGCGAGCGCAGCCGCGACGGCCGCGATGATCCGGTGGTGCATCTGCATGTGGCTGGCTCCTGGTCCCGGCGCCGGCGGCGAGCGGCCGGCGGTGGTGTGCTCCCAGGGCCAGTGGTTCGATGCGCGCGGCGCCGGTCCCTGCCCGGCGGCGGGTGAACTCCTGTCCAGCCGCTTGTCGGTTCTCCGCTCAGACCTCCGGCACGTCCAGCTGCAACCAGCCGTAGAAGGCCTCGGTGTCGCCCTCGAACGAGTACAGCACCCGCTCGATCTCGGGGAACTGCAGCACGGTGCCGTCGAGCTGGGCGAGCAGCCCGGCGCTGCCGCACGACGACGAGGCGTTCGGGATGATCTCGGAGAAGTCCTGGAAGTCGACCGTGGCGAGCCCGCCCTCGACGACGACGCCGTTCAGCATCCCCTCCGTCTCGGCGGAGAACCAGCTGGTGAGGCCCTCGGCCGCCTCCTCCTCGGTGGGACCGGCCAGCAGCTGGGCGAGCGCGTCGTCGAGGCCGCCGTCGACCGTCGC
>DASTYO010000040.1:0-68425 GCA_035764875.1 Acidimicrobiales bacterium
GGTGCGACCGCAACCCTCGAGGAACAAGGTGTCGCCGGCCACCAGGCGGCCGTCGACGAAGAAGCACTGGCTGCCCGGCGTGTGGCCGGGTGTGTGGATGAGCTCGATCGGGATCTCGCCCACCATCACCGTGTCGCCCGAGACGTGGGTGACCAGGTCGGTGTCGCTGGCGCCGGTGACCCGCTGGACCCAGGGCTTCTCGTCCTCCTGCACGTGGATGGGCACCGGGTCCACCGTGAGCAGGTCGGCGACGCCCTGGATCGAGTGGCCCATCATGTCCCCGCCCACGTGGTCGGGGTGGTAGTGCGTGGCCAGCGCCCCGGTGAGGCGCATGCCGTCCTCGGCGAGGATGTCGACGAGGCCCTGCACGTCGTAGGCGGGGTCGACCACCACCGCCTCGCCGGTCTGGCGGTCGCCGATCAGGTACACGAAGTTCACCATCTGGCGGGCGAGCAGGTCGCCGCGGGCGAAGTCGCGCCCGGCGAGCAGCTGGCGGAAGTACAGGCGGTCCTCGGACATGGCGGCCATCCTAGGAACCGACCTCGCGCCGGCCTCGGTGGCCTACCGTGCGGCCGTGATCGTCTTCGTCCACGGCGTCCCCGAGACGGCGGCCATCTGGCGCAAGGTGCAGGCCGCGCTGGACCGTCCGTCCACCGCCGTGTCCCTCCCCGGCTTCGGCTGCCCCCGTCCCGACGGCTTCGGCGCCACGAAGGACGACTACGCCAGCTGGCTGGCGGACGAGCTCGCGGCCATCGGGGAGCCGGTCGACCTCGTCGGTCACGACTGGGGCGCCGGCCTGACCTACCGCATCGCCACCGCCCGCCCCGACCTGCTCCGGTCGTGGGTGGCCGACGTGGGCAACATCGCCCACCCCGACTACACGTGGCACGACCTCGCACGGATCTGGCAGGCGCCCGGCGACGGCGAGGCGTTCTTCGAGGCGCAGGCGTCGACGCCCCCCGAGGACCGGGTGCCGATGTTCGAGGCGATGGGGGTCCCGGCCGACGACGCGCTCGAGATGGCCTCCGCCGGCGACCCCACCATGGGCGCGTGCATCCTGGCGCTGTACCGCTCGGCCGTGCCGAACCCGCACGCCGACTGGGGTCCCTGGGGCACCACGGCGGTCCCCGGCATGGTGCTGCACCCCACCGCCGACCCCTTCAGCGACGAGGCGCTCTCGGCGGACACGGCCCGCATGCTCGGCGCCCGGTGGGAGGCGCTCGACGGGGCCGGCCACTTCTGGCCGTACCAGGCGCCCGAGGCGGCGGCCGCCGTGCTCGAGCGGTTCTGGTCGTCGATCGACTGAACCGGCGGTGCGTCAGGTGCCCCAGAAGTTCTGGGTCACCCACAGCTGGCCGCTGCCGTCGGTGAGGCAACCCACCGTGACGTGCTGGTAGGCGGTCGACTCGATGTTGGCCCGGTGGCCCGGTGAGTTCATGAACGCCTGGAACAGCCCGGCCAGGTCGCCGCCGCGGCCGACGTTCTCGCCGGCGGTGCGGTAGTCGCGGTGGCGCAGGATCTGGTCGCCGTAGCTGGGGTTGTGCTTCAGCGTCTGGGTGCCGGCCATCTCGTCCGACCAGTCGACGGCGATGTACTGGATGCCGGTGTCGAAGGCGAGGGCGCCGCGGCCGGCGTTGGCCCGGGCGGCGTTGATCTGGTCGTACATGTACTGCTCGCAGCCCGTGTTGCGGCTGCCGTGCACCGGTCCCGAGGGCGGGGGAGGCGGCGTCGTGGTGGGGGGCGGTGGTGGCGGGGGCGGTGCCGTGGTGGGCGGTGGCGGCGGAGGTGGCGGTGCGGTCGTGGTGGGTGCGGCTGCCGTGGTGGGCGGGGCCGCGGTCGTGGTCGTCGTGGAGGTGGTCGAGGTGGTGGTCGAGGCCACGACCCGCTCCTCGGTGTCGTCCTCGACGGCCGAGCGGCGCGCGCCCTCACGGTCGCTGGGCTCGGTGGTGCGAGCATCGACCCCGGTCGCGTCGTCGCGGGACGACACCTCCGCACCGGAGCCGCCGCACGCGCCCAGGAGCGCGACGGCAGCGAGGAGGGACGCGACGAGCGCGGCACGACGTCGGCGCGGCGTCCCTCCCATGGGCTCCATGACCTACTCCTCGGCACGATCCGGCCGAGACATGAGGAACAAACGCGCAGGCGGCGACGTCTCAGGGGCCCGGGCGGTCGGTGCGGAAGCCCCGGTACCAGGCCCGCCAGGTCGCCTTGAAGCCGGCGTCGAACCGGTCGAAGGCCTCGCGCAGCGCCGGCGCCGGCCAGCCCTCGGGCGCCAGCTCGTGGGGCAGCACCGGGTCGGCGAGCAGGTGGCGGACCACCGCGGCGTCGAGGACGAAGGTGTCGGCCAGGGCATCGGTGTCGAGCCGGTCGAGCGCGGGCTGGGCCGCAGCCATGGCGTCGGCCAGCGAGCGGGCGGCGGTCGCCCACGCCTCGGGTTCGAACGCGGCCACGAGCGCCACCGGGTCGTCGGGGCGGCCTCCTCGCAGCGTGGTGCACTGGGCGTCGACGATCGCGCGCGCCGCCGGTGCGCGGCTGGGGTCGAGGTTCGCGGGGCGCGCCCAGCAGCCCTCGCGCACCTCGGCGAGGCGGAGGCGTCGCGCCGCATCGCGCAGGCGGGCCCGTTCGCCCGCCGACCGCCGCTCGACGACCACGAGGTGGACCTCCCACGTGCCGTCCCACGGGGCCGCCCCGGCTTCCCGGGCCTCGCGCTGGCGGGCGTGGCGCTCGAGCAGGCGCCCGGCGAGGCGGTAGCTGCCGTCGGCGGCCTCCAGCTCGCCGGCCGAGGTCATGCGCGACAGGGCGGTGCGCGTCGCGCCCTCCGAGAGCCCGAACAGCTCGCCGGAGCGGACCAGCGCCAGCGCGGGCAGGCGCGGCGGATCGACGCCGAGCAGGGTCGAGGCGATCACCGACCGCGCCGTGAGCGGCCGGCCCGGAACATCACGATCTGTCGACACGTGCAGGAGAACTGTAAGGTGGGTGCATGGCCGTGACCGATCGTGACACAGCGCCCGGGCCCGCCCGCACGAGTGCGGGCGCCCGCGGCACGATGGTCGCCCCGCCCGAGGCGCTCCCGCAGGTGCTGCCCACCGACCGGCTGCTGGCGTCGGGCAAGCCGGTGCGCGACCTGCGCGACGACCTGCGCCGCATCGACGACGCCCGCAACGTCGGCTCGGTGCTGCTGACCTGGGGGCAGGCCCTCGGCACCATGGCCCTCGCCCTGCACCTGGGCCACCCCCTCGCCTGGGCGGCGGCGTTCGTGCTCATGGGCGCCGTGCACGCCCGGATGGCGATCCTCATGCACGAGGCCGCCCACAAGCTGCTGTTCACGAACAAGGCGGCGAACGACTTCGTGGGCCGATGGCTCGCCGGCTACCCGGGGTTCGTGCCCACCGAGCTGTACCGGCGCAGCCACTTCGCCCACCACCGCGAGGAGTTCGGCCCCGAGGAACCCGACCTCAACCTGTACCAGGGCTACCCCATCACCCGGGCGTCGCTGAAGCGCAAGCTGTGGCGCGACCTGCGGGGCACCTCGGGCTGGAAGAACCTGAAGGTGCTGCTGCAGGCGGTGCGCAAGGAGCAGGGGTTCGGCATCGCCCGCCGCATCCTCGTCGCCCAGGTCGTCCTCGCCGCCGTGCTCACCGCGTGGGGCGTCACCGTCGCCGGAGCCGTCGGCGTGCTCACCTACCCCGTGCTCTGGCTCGGCTCGTGGTTGACGATCTGGCGGGTGATCAACCGGCTCCGCTCGATCGCCGAGCACGGCGGCCTCCGCGCCTCGCCCGACCGGCGCGAGACCACCCACCACGTGCGCCAGAGCCTCCTCGCCCGCTTCTGGATCGCCCCGTTCAACACCGGCTGGCACCTCGCCCACCACGTCGACATGGGCGTCCCGTTCCGCAACCTGCCCCGGCTGCACGACGAGCTCGTGGCCGCCGGCTGGGTCACCGACGACTACGTGTACCCCTCGTACCGGGCGCTGTGGCGCGACCTGTCCAGCCGCCCCACCTGACCTCCTCGACGCCCTAGGGTCCGCGGCATGCCTGCCGCCTCCGACCGTGACACCCTCGTCGCCGCCGTCCGCGAGGAGCTCGACGCGCTCATCGCCCTCGGCCACGAGCTCAGCGACGGCCAGTGGGCCACCGCGAGCGAGTGCCCCGGCTGGACCGTGAAGGACGTGTACAGCCACGTCATCGGCACCGAGCTGATGCTCCTCGGGCGGCCCGACGAGAAGGTCGACGTCGGGGACGCCCCCCACCTCCACAACGAGATCGGCGAGTTCAACGAGGTGTCGGTGGCCGCCCGTCGGGGCCGGTCCGGCCCCGACGTCCTCGCCGAGCTCGAGCAGGTGGCGGCCGAGCGCCTCGCCGCGCTCGACGCGATGACGCAGGAGGACTTCGACGCCGAGTCCTTCACTCCGGCCGGCCAGGACACCTACGGGAGGTTCATGCAGATCCGGGTGTTCGACTGCTGGATCCACGAGCAGGACGTGCGCGAGGCGCTCGGCATGCCGGGCCACGCGTCCGGCACGGCCGTCGAGGTGTCCGTCGACGAGCACGCCAACGGCATCGGGTTCGTGGTCGGCAAGAAGGCCGGCGCCACCGAGGGCCAGTCGGTGCGGTTCCGCCTCACCGGCGAGACCGAGCGCACCATCGACGTCCGGGTCGACGGGCGGGCCCGCGTGGTCGACGACCTCGACGAGCCCACCACCACCATCACCATCCCGACCCTGCTGTGGTTCCGCTACGCGGCGGGTCGGCGGCCGGGAGACGTCGACCACCCGGACGTCACCGTGGAGGGCGACGAGGACCTCGGTCGGCGGGTCGTCGCCAACGCGGCGTACACGATCTAGCCCCGTGCCCGTCGACCGACCCGACGAGCGCTGGGACGCCGCCCTCGAGGCCGTCGGCGCGGTGCGCGGCGACCGCCACGCCGCCTTCGCCGAGCTGGTCGAGCGCCACCGCGGCCCTGGCCGCCACCACCACGTCCTCGCCCACACCTCGGCGGTGGTCGACGGGGTGCTGTCGCTCCACTCGGCGGGCGACGACTGGGCGCCCACCGTCCTCGCCGCCTGGTACCACGACGCCGTGTACGACCCCGTCGCGCCGCCCGGCGCCAACGAGGGTGCCTCGGCCGTGCTCGCCCGCCGGGCGCTCGAGGCCATGGGCGCCACCCTCACCGCCACCGGCGAGGTGTGCCGGCTCATCTGCCTCACCGCCGACCACGACCCCCTGCCCGGCGACCGCAACGGGGCGCTGCTCAACGACGCCGATCTCGCCGTGCTCGCCGGCGACGAGCCCGACTACCGGGCCTACGCCGCCGCCGTCCGAGCCGAGTACGCCCACCTCGACGACGCCACGTGGCGCACGGGCCGGCGGACGGTCCTGCGGTCCTTCCTCGACCGGCCGAGCATCTTCCGCACGATCCCCGGCCGGGAGCGCTGGGAGGCCCGGGCCCGCATCAACATCTCCTCCGAGCTGGCGTCGCTGGGGTAGCCGTGGAGCTCGTCCGCCGCGCCGCCACCGTCTCCGGCCGGGTGCAGGGCGTGTCGTTCCGCTACCACACCGTCCGACACGCCGAGCGCCTCGGCCTCACCGGCTGGGTGCGCAACCACGACGACGGCTCGGTCCGGCTCGAGGTCCAGGGCCCCGAGCCGGCCGTGGAGGAGCTGCTCCGGTGGCTGCACGACGGGCCGCCGGCGGCGCGGGTCGACGGCGTCCGGGTGGACGCCGTCGAGACCCGGGCCGGCGACGACCGCTTCCGGGCCGTGCCGTGAGCGGCCGTCGTCGCGCTACTCGGTGGTGATGGCCCGGAGCACGTCCAGGCGGGCCGCCCGGCGGGCGGGGAAGATGGCGGCGAGCAGGCCCGCCACCACCGCCAGCACCAGCAGGCCGACGAGCGAGCCGGTGGGGATGGCCAGCCGGTCGAGGAACGAGTCGGGCATGGCCTCGGTGGCGGCGTAGCCGAACACCACGCCGACGGCCACGCCCAGCACCGCGCCGAACAGCGACACGATCGCCGCCTCCCAGCGGACCATGCGCCGGGCCTGGCGCCGGGACATGCCCACCGCCCGCAGCAGGCCGAGCTCCCGGGTCCGCTCGAACACCGACAGGGCCAGCGTGTTGGCGATGCCGAGCACGGCGATGACCACGGCGAGGAGCAGCAGCACGTTCACCGTGACGAGGATCTGGTCGACCTGGGCCTGCTGGGAGTCGAGGAACTCCTGGCGGTCCTCGATGTCGGCCTGCGGGAACTCGGCCGTGGCCTCCTCGACCGCGGCGCGGGCTGCCTCCGGCGTGACGCCCTCGGCGGCCCGGGCCATGATCACCCCGTCGACGACGTCGGTGAAGTTGGCGTCCCACGCCTCGTTCGAGATCACGTAGTTGCCGGCGAACGTGGCGTCGGCGTGGATGCCCACCACCGTGAACGTCTGCTCGCCGGTGGCGCTGAACGCGACCGTCACCTGGTCGCCCGGCTCCAGCCCGAGGTCCTCTGCCGGGTCCTCGTGCACGAAGATGCCCTCCGCGCCGAGGTCGGCGATGGTGCCGCCGGCCTGCACGTCGACGTCGACGAGCTCGCCGCCGTCGGTGCCGACGCCGATCACGTCGCGGGTGCCGCCCTCGAACTGGAACCGGCCGAACCGGATGCCCGACACGGCATCGAGCTCGGGCTGACCCGCCAGCTGGTCGGCGAGGCGGGG
Organism: Acidimicrobiales bacterium; assembly: GCA_035764875.1. GTDB lineage: Bacteria > Actinomycetota > Acidimicrobiia > Acidimicrobiales > Salinilacustritrichaceae > Salinilacustrithrix. Next base: position 6,695 of record DASTYO010000040.1, read on the forward strand.
CGAGAAGCCGGCGAACGACGACTCGCTGATGACGAAGTCGGCCTCGACCGACCGGTCGATCTTGGCGGCGAAGGTGTCCTTCACCGACGTGCCGACCACCGACGCCATCGTGACCAGGGCGAGGCCGATGACCAGCGCCGACGCGGTGGACGCCGTGCGGAACGGGTTGCGGGCGGCGTTCTCCCGGGCCAGCACGCCCGGCTCGCCGAGCAGCCGGGCGACCGGGGCGCCCAGCACCCGGGCCACCGGGCCGGCGACCAGCGGGCTGAGGCCGGCGATCCCGAGGAAGACCAGCACCGCACCGATGCCCAGCGAGGTGAGCACCGCCGCCGTCCCGCCCGTGCCGAACAGCCCGACCGCCACGAGCAGGGCGCCGACTGCGGTGAGCACGCCGCCCATGGCCAACCGGAGCCGGGGCGAGCGGGTGGTGGCGTCGACGCCGTCGCGCAGCGCCGCCATCGGCGAGACCCGGGCGGCCCCGCGGGCGGGGATGACCGAGGCGGCGAGGGTGACGCCCACGCCGACCACGAGGGCGGTGACCACCGTGCTGGCCTTCAGCACCATGGCGTCGGCCGGCAGCCCGAACCCGCCGGCGTTGAGCAGGCCCCGCAGGCCCATCGCCGTGAGCATGCCGGTGCCGATGCCGATCACCGAGGACACGACCCCGACGAGCAGCGCCTCGAGCACCACCGTGCGGCGGATCTGCCGGGCGGTGGCGCCGACGGCCCGCAGGAGGGCGAGCTCCTTCACGCGCTGGCCGAGGATGATCGAGAACGTGTTGTAGATGTAGAACGCCGACACGAACAGGGCGACCGCCGCGAACCCGAGCAGGATGTTGCCGAACAGGTCGGCGAACTCGCCGACCGCGTCGGCGCCCTCCTCGGCCACGGCCTCGCCGGTGATCACCTCGACGCCGTCGGGCAGGGCCTCCGCCACCGCGCCGCGCACCTCGGCGACGTCGGCGCCCTCGTCGAGGCCGATGTAGATCTCGTCGAAGCGGCCCTCGCTGTCGAAGACGCGCTGCGCCTCGCCGGGCTCGAACATGGTGAGCACGGCACCGGCCAGGGAGTTGCTCTCGCCGAACGTCGCCGTGCCGACCAGGGTGAACGTCTCGCGGCCGTCGGGCAGCAGCACGTCGACCTGGTCGCCGAGCTCGTAGCCGTTGTCCTCGAAGGTGCCCTGGTCGAAGGCGATCTCGCCGGGGGCGTCGGGCTTCTCGCCCAGGTTCAGCGTCACCGGGTAGAGCCGGTCGGTGGCGCCCCACGAGGTGCCGAGCAGCGGCGCCCCGGTGGTGGTGATGGGCTCGCCGTCGGGGGCGACGGGCTGGGCCGTGCCGCCCACGCCGCCCTCGGCGACCTGCACGCCGTCCACGCCGGCGACGACGTCCACGAGCTCGGCGGGCAGGGGCTCGCGGTTCCCGGTGAACGACTGCTCGTCGAACGGGGCCTCCGAGCGCACCTGCAGGTCGACGCCGGCGGTGATCTCGCTGAACAGGGTGTCGAAGCTGCGCCGCACCGTGTCGGTGACGACGAGGCTCCCCACGACGAAGCTCACGCCGAGCACGACGGCGAAGCTGGTCATGACGAAGCGGATCTTGTGCGCCAGCAGCTGGCGCACGCTCAGGCGGAACATCACCGGTCTCCGAACTGCTTCATGCGGTCGAGCACGCGCTCGGCCGTGGGGTCGGTCATCTCGTCGACGATCCGGCCGTCGGCGAGGAACAGCACGCGGCCGGCGTAGGCGGCCGCCGCGGGGTCGTGGGTGACCATCACGATGGTCTGGCCCATCTCGCGGGCCGCGTTGCGCATGAACGAGAGGATCTCGGCCGACGTGGCCGAGTCGAGGTTGCCGGTCGGCTCGTCGGCGAACACGATGGCCGGGTCCGCCGCCAGGGCGCGGGCCACGGCCACGCGCTGCTGCTGGCCGCCCGACAGCTCCGAGGGGCGGTGGTCGAGCCGGCTCGCCAACCCGACCGCGGCGATCACCTCGTCGAGGCGGGCCCGGTCCGGCTCGCGGCCGGCGAGGCGGCTCGGCAGCACGATGTTCTCGAGCGCCGTCAGGGTGGGGACCAGGTTGAAGGCCTGGAAGACGAAGCCGATGCGGTCGCGTCGCAGCTCGGTCAGCTGCTTGTCCGAGAGTGTCGACAGATCGACGTCGCCCACGAGCACCTGCCCGGACGACAGTCGGTCGAGGCCGGCGAGGCAGTGCATCAGCGTGGACTTGCCGGACCCCGAGGGACCCATGATGGCGGTGAAGACGCCGGCCTCGAGCTCGACGTCGACGCCGTCGAGGGCGGTGACCTCGGTGGATCCGGAGCCGTAGACCTTCACGGCATCGACGGCCCGGGCGGCGACGGTGCGGACGGGTGCGGCCGGGGTGGTGGTGATGGTGGGGCTCATGGCGCTGACGGTACGGACGCCGGTGATCCGCGTCGTCAGGCCCGGGTCGGATCGCGGGTCGTCCTGCGGGATGATGACCGACGTCACACCGCGATCTGCGGTGGGATGCCGCCGAGCGGGACGCGTTCCGCCGGCGGTCAGGCGCCGGGGGTGACGACCCCGGTCTCGTAGGCCAGCACCACGGCGCCCACGCGGTCGCGCACCTCGAGCTTCATGAGGATCCGCCCGACGTGGGTCTTCACGGTGGCCTCCCCGAGGAACAGCGCTTCGGCGATCTCGGTGTTCGACAGGCCTCTGGCCATCAGCTGCAGGACCTCGCGCTCCCGCTCGGTGAGCCGGTGGAGGCGGGTGTCGTCCGCCGTCGCCGCGGCCGGGGCGGCCCGCCCGAACTCCTCGATGAGCCGCCGGGTGACGCTGGGCGCCAGCAGGGCCTCGCCGGCGGCGACCACCCGCACGGCGTGGACGAGCTCGTCGGGCGGGGCGTCCTTGAGCAGGAAGCCGCTGGCACCGGCGCGGAGGGCGTCGAACACGTACTCGTCGAGGTCGAAGGTGGTGAGGACGAGGACGCGGGTGGGGCACCCGACGTCGCGCAGGCGCCGCGTGGCCTCGATGCCGTCGACGCGGGGCATGCGCACGTCCATGAGGACGACGTCGGGCTCGGTGCGCCGGCACAGCTCGACCGCCTCGTCTCCGTCGCCCGCCACGCCCACGACCTCGATGTCGTCCTCGACGTCGAGGATCATCCGGAACCCGGTGCGCACCAGCTCCTGGTCGTCGACGACGGCGACCCGGACCGGGCTCATGCGGTGGCCAGCGGGGTCAGCGGCAGCGTGGCCCGGACCCGGTAGCCGCCGCCCGGCCGCCGGCCCACCTGGAGCTCGCCGCCGAACAGCTCGACCCGTTCGCGCATGCCGATGTGCCCCTGCCCCGCGGACGGAACGGCGGCGTCGCCGCAGGGGCCACGTCCGTCGTCGGTGACCTCGACCTCGACCCGGTCGCCGTAGCGGACCACCACGTCGACGTGCGCCGGACCGGCGTGCTTCATGGCGTTGGTGAGCGCCTCCTGCACCACCCGGTAGACGGTGAGGCTGACGCCGTCGGACAGCTCGGGCCGCGCACCCTCGACCTCGAGGTCGACGTCGAGGCCGGCCTCCCGCCACTCGGCGACGAGGGAGGCCACGTCGTCGGCGGTGGGCTGGGGCTTCACCGCGGCTTCGCCGTCCTCGGAGCGCAGCACGCCCAGCAGGCGGCGGAGCTCGTCCAGGGCGCCGCGGCCGGTGGTCTCGATGACGGACAGCGACTCGGCGGCCTGGTCGGGGTGGCGGTCGAGCACGCGCCGCGCCGCGCCCGCCTGCACGACCATCACCGACACGCTGTGGGCCACCACGTCGTGCAGCTCGCGGGCGATGCGCACGCGCTCGTCCTGCACGGCCCGCTCGGCCGCGGCCTCCCGGTCGCGCTCGGCGCGATCGGCGCGGGCCTCGACCTCGGCGAGGTAGGCGTGGCGGTTCCGGACGCTGTCGCCGATGGTCCAGGCGGTGGCGAACACGATGGAGTTGCCCACGACGGCGATGGCGGGCAGGTCCTCGTCGTCGACGATCACCCCCGTGACCATGACCCCCACGAGCACGATCCCGATGACCAGGCCGACCACCAGTGAGCGGGGCCGGTCGACGTGCGCGGCGAGCGTGTACGCCAGGAGCAGCACCGCCAGGCTGGCGCCGGCGTCGACGTAGTCGAGCACCCAGTACGGGATGGTGAGGGCGGCCACCGTCCAGGCCATCGGCTCGGGCCACCGGCGCCGGAACGCCGCCGCCGTCCAGATCGCCACCACGAGCACCGCGCCGAGGGGGTCGGCGTCGCGCACGGAGTCGGCGACGTCGGCCGGGTCGATCGTCAGCAGCCCGACGAGGCTCACCAGGCCCAGCGCGGCGGCGAGCAGCGCGTCGGCGTGGCCCGGGTGGGTGCGCAGCCACTGGGCAGGGTGTCGCGGCACGATCTCACGGTACCCAGGCCTCCCGACGGCGGCGTCCGCCCGGGGGATGACCGGACATCCGCCCGCAGGCGGACGGGTGGGCCCGGTGCTGCGGCGGGTACGGAGCGACGCATGTCCGACCCCGTGGTCCTGTTCGATGTCGACGGCACGCTCACCGACACCAACTACCTGCACACCCTCGCGTGGCGCCGGGCGTTCCTCGACCACGGCCACGACGTGGCGTCGTGGCGGATCCACCGGCTGATCGGCGCGTCCAGCACGAAGCTGATGACCGACTGCATCGGCCGACCGGACGATGACGTCAAGTCGTCGTGGCGCACGCACTTCGAGCAGCTCGCCCCCGAGGTGCGGGCGTTCCCGGGCGCCCGGGGGCTGGTCGACGCGGTGAAGGAGCGGGGCGGGCGGGCCGTGTGGGCGACCTCGTCGCCCGAAGACCTCGTCGAGCACCACCTCGAGGCGCTCGGCCTGCGCGCCGAGGACCTGGCCGGCATCACCACCGACACCGACGTCGAGGAGGCCAAGCCGGCGCCCGACGTGTTCGTGGCCGCCCTCGACCAGGTGGGCGGCGAGCCGACCCGGGCCCTCGTGATCGGCGACACCGGCTGGGACCTCGCCGCCGCCCGGGCGGCGGGCGTACCCGCGGTGGGCCTGCGCAGCGGTGGCTGGGGCCACGACGAGCTCGTCGCCGCGGGAGCCGTCGAGGTGCACGACGACGCCGGGGCCCTGCTCGCCGGCATCGACACCTCGGTGCTCGGCGACCTGCTCCGCGGGTAGGTGGCTGCCGCCTGCTCCGTGTTGCGATTCGGTGCGCCGCGGTGCGCGCCGGACGCCGGGTTGGCAGGATGTGACGCCCATCACCGTCCGACGTCAGGGGGAACGACGAGATGTCGACCATCGCCACCACGGCTGACATCATCCGCACGCACGCCGAGGAGCGTGGCGACCAGGTCGCCATCATCCAGGACGACTTCCAGGAGACCTGGAGCGAGCTCGACCAGCGGTCCAGTCGGGTGGCGAACGCGCTCCGCGACGCCGGCGTGGGCCCCGAGGACCGCGTGGCCTTCATCGACAAGAACGGCTACGAGTACTTCGAGGTCTTCTTCGGCTGCGCCAAGCTGAACGCGGTCACGGTGAACGTGAACTGGCGGCTCGCCCCGCCCGAGGTGGCGTGGATCGTCAACAACGCCGAGGCCAAGGTCTTCTTCTTCGGCAAGGAGTTCTGCGACACGGTCGCCCAGATCCGCGACCAGCTCGAGACGGTGAAGACGTTCGTGTGCCTCGACGGCGACGACCGGTTCGACTCCTACGAGGACTGGCTCAGCGACGACGCCACCGACCCCGGCATCCAGGCGACGGGCTCCGATGTCGCGTTCCAGCTGTACTCCTCAGGCACCACCGGGCTGCCGAAGGGCGTGATGCTGTCGAACGACAACCTCTTCGCCCTGGCCCCCGACGCCGCCGACTTCTGGGACTTCGACGACTCCATGGTGAGCATGGTCGCCATGCCGCTGTTCCACATCGGCGGGGCCGGCTGGGCCGTGGCCGGCATGTACTTCGGCGGCACGTCGGTGATCGTCCGCGAGATCGACCCCGCGGCGCTCATCGACCTCATCGGCACGCGGAGGATCACCCACGCGTTCCTCGTGCCCGCCGTCTTCCAGTTCATGCTGATGATGCCGAACGTGAACGAGGGCGACTACTCGAGCCTCAAGTTCCTGGTGTACGGCGCGTCCCCCATCACCGAGGAGGTGCTGGCCGCCTCGGTGAAGACGTTCGGCTGCAAGTTCGCCCAGGCCTACGGCCTCACCGAGACCACCGGCGCCATCGTCACCCTGCCGCCCGAGGACCACGATCCCGACGGGCCGAACAAGCACCGCCTGCGCGCCGCCGGCAAGCCCAACGACAACGTCGAGCTCAAGATCGTCGACCCCGACACCTTCGAGGAGGTGCCGGTCGGCCAGGTCGGCGAGATCATCACCCGGTCGAACCAGAACATGGTGGGCTACTGGCGCAACGAGGAGGGCACCAAGGGCGCCTTCGTCGACGGCGACTGGTTCCGCACCGGCGACATCGGCTACCTCGACGAGGACGGCTACCTGTACATCCACGACCGGGTGAAGGACATGATCGTGTCCGGTGGCGAGAACGTGTACCCGGCCGAGGTCGAGAACGCCCTCATGAAGCACCCGGGCATCGCCGACGTGGCCGTCATCGGCGTGCCGGACGAGAAGTGGGGCGAGGTCGGCAAGGCCATGGTCGTCAAGGCCGAGGGCCAGGAGCCCACCGAGGAGGAGATCCTCGCCTTCGCCCGCGAGCAGCTCGCCGGCTTCAAGGTGCCCAAGTCGGTGGACTTCATCGCCGAGATCCCCCGCAACCCCACGGGCAAGATGCTCAAGAAGGACCTGCGCGAGCCGTTCTGGGAGGGGCGCGAGCGCAAGGTGAACTGACGGTCGGCCGTCGCCCGGACGCGCAGGAGGCGGGGCCCGCGGGCCCCGCCTCCTGGTGTCTCGTGGGCGGATCAGCCGATCTCGGGGAGCGGCATCTCCGTGCTGGCCATCACGGCCCGCTGCGCCCGCACGTTGTTGCGGCGCTTCCAGAACTTCTGCTTCCAGTGCCGGAACTCGCGTCGAGGTCGTCCCGCGTCCACCGCGATCTCGCCCCGATCGGGTTCCAGGCGGGTGTGCACCGGTCGGGGCGCCACGATCTCCTCTCCGAGCTCGATGTCGGCGTGGGCGAGCAGCTCGTGGGTGCGGTGGCGGACCTTGCGGTTCTGCGCCTTGCGCTCCTCCTTGGAGGGGGCGAGCGCTGCACCCGGGGCGGCTTCCTTGGACGAACGATGACGGTTGGACATGGCACTCCTCGTCAACTTCGGGGTCCCGCTGCCAGGCGGGCCGGGATCAGACCGTACGAAAGAAATGTTACGGAACGATGACGGACCGGTGTTGTTCGGAAACCTTCGGAGGGACCGACGGCCCGGATCGGCAGGGCCCGCGCCCCGCACCGTGCGGGTCTTCTTCCTCTGTGGCCGGGGCAGCCCTCCACTACCGTCGCCCGCCGTGCTGGACCTGCGCCTCATCCGCTCCGACCCCGAGCTGGTCCGCGCCGGCCTCGCCCGCCGGGGTGCCGACCTCGCCCTGCTCGACCGGGTGCTCGAGCTCGACGAGCGGGCTCGCGCGCTCGGCGTCGAGGTCGACGAGCTGCGCAACCAGGTGAAGGTGGTCTCCAAGGAGATCGGCGAGCTGTTCAAGGCCGGCCAGCGCGACGAGGCCGAGGCGCGCAAGGACGAGTCGCGCCGGCTCGGCGACCGCGAGAAGGAGCTCGCCGCCGAGGTCGACCGGCTCCAGGGCGAGCTGCGCGACACGCTCCTGCGGATCCCGAACCTGCCGAGCGACGACGCCCCGGACGGCGCCAGCGAGGCCGACAACGTGGTGCTGCGCACCCACGGGCCCGGCCCGGAGACCTTCGCCGAGCACCAGCGGGTGCCCCACTGGGACATCGGTTCCCAGCTCGGCATCCTCGACGGCGAGCGGGCCGTGAAGATCAGCGGGTCGATGTTCACCATGTACCGGGGCTGGGGTGCCCGGCTGCTGCGCGCGCTCATCGGCCACAGCCTCGACGCCAGCGCCGACCCGGCGAACGGGCCGGTGTGGGAGGAGATCCGTCCGCCCACGCTGGTGAAGACCGACACGATGATCGGCACCGGCCACCTGCCGAAGTTCGAGGACGAGGCGTACCACGTCGAGCGCGACGACCTCTGGACGATCCCCACCGCCGAGGTGCCGCTCACGTCGATGGCGGCCGACGAGGTCCTCGACCACGCCGACCTGCCCGTGCGCTTCACCGCCTACACGTCCTGCTTCCGCCGGGAGGCCGGTGCGGCGGGTCGCGACACGCGCGGCCTGCTCCGCAGCCACGAGTTCGACAAGGTCGAGCTCATGGGGTACGCCGACGGCGAGGCCCAGGCCATCGCCCTGCAGGAGGAGGTGCTCGCCCGCAGCGAGCGCATCCTGCAGGAGCTCGGGCTCACCTACCGGGTGCTCGACCTCTGCGCCGGCGACCTCGGCGGCTCCGCCCGCCGCACGTGGGACATCGAGGCCTACGCCCCCGGGGTCGGCGACTGGCTCGAGGTCTCCTCGGTGAGCTGGTTCGGCGACTACCAGGCCCGCCGGGCCAACGTGCGCTGGAAGGCGGCCGGCGAGAAGGGCACGCAGGTGTGCCACACGGTCAACGGCTCGGCCATGGGCTGGCCCCGCACGGTGGCGGCCCTGCTCGAGACCCACCGCCAGCCCGACGGCAGCATCGCCATCCCCGAGGTGCTCCGGCCCCGCCTGGGCGGCGCCACCCACATCCCCGCATGATCTCGACGCTCGGGTCGGCGCTGGCCGTGACGGTGCCGTTCGACGACCCGGCGCTGGTGCTCACCACCCTGTTCGCGGTGGTGCTGCTCGGACCCGTGGCGGCCACGCAGGCGCGCCTGCCGCCCATCATCGGGCTCATCGCCGGCGGCGTCCTCATCGGCCCGAACGGCATCGGCTGGGTCGAGCGGGTGGGCGCGGTCGAGCTGCTCGGCGGGGCCGGCCTGCTGTTCCTCATGTTCCAGGCCGGTGTCGAGCTCGACCTCGACGACTTCGCCGCCAACCGCAACGCCGCCGTCGTGTTCGGCATCGCCACGTTCCTCGTGCCGATGGTGCTGGGCACCGTGGGTCACCTGCTGCTCGGGTTCGACGGGGCCGCGTCGGTGCTGCTGGCGTCGTGCTGGGCGTCGCACACGTTGCTGTCGTACCCGACCTTCCAACGCCTCGGCGTGGTGACCAACCGGGCCGTGTCCACCGCCGTCGGCGCCACCATCATCACCGACGTCGCTGCGCTGCTCGTGCTCGTCGTGGTCGTCGGCGCCGACGAGGGCGACCTCGACGTGGCCTTCGTCGCCGGCCTCGTGCCGTCGCTCGTCGCGGCGTTCGCGGTGATCCTCGTGCTGCTGCCCCGGCTCGCCCGGTGGTTCTTCAAGCGGGCGGGGCGCGACCGCATCAGCCGGTTCCTGTTCGTGGGTCTGGCGCTCTACGGCTCGGCGGCCGTGGCCGAGATCGCCGGCATCGAGCCCATCATCGGCGCGTTCCTGGCCGGCCTCGCCCTGAACCGGCTCATCCCCGAGGGTGGGCTGCTCATGGAGCGCATCGACTTCTTCGGCGGCACCTTCCTGGTGCCGATCTTCCTCATCTCGGTGGGCATGCTCGTCGATCTGGGGGCGCTGGGGGACACCGAGACGCTCGGCTGGGCCGCGGGGTTCTGCGCCATCGTCATCGGCGCGAAGCTCGTCGCCGCCGGCATCGCCGGGCGGACCCTCGGGTTCGACGGCACCGAGATCGGGTCGATGTTCTCGCTGTCGGTGGCGCAGGCGGCCGCCACCCTCGCCGCCGTGTTCGTCGGCCTCGACGCCGGCATCATCGAGCAGGAGGCGGTCAACGCCGTCGTGGTCGTCATCCTGGTCACGAGCGTCCTGTCCTCGCTCGGCGCCGCCCGGTTCGGCTCGCGCCTCCCCGCCCCGCCGTTGAAGGAGCTCACCGTCGGCCAGCGGGTCCTCGTCGGGGTCACCGACCGCGAGCACGCCGAGCCCATCGTCGACCTCGCCGCCCGGCTCGCCGCGCCCGAGAGCGGCCTGGTCATGCCGGTGCAGGTCCTCGACCTCGAGGCGCAGCCCGCGGACGTGGCGGCCCGGCGCAAGACGATGGTCGAGGAGCTGGACCCGAAGATCCTCGGCATCGGCGCCGAGTCCACGCCCATCGTCCGGCTCGACCTCACGCCGAACGCCGGCCTGCTGCACAGCGCCGTGGAGCAGCAGGCCACCTGCCTCCTGCTGGGCTGGCGGGGCTACACCAACCGCCGCGACGCGGTCCTCGGCGAGCAGCTCGACGTGCTGCTCGCGCTGTCGCCGGTGCCCGTGCTGGTCCACCGCGACGGCGCCGAGTCCGGCGTCCGCCGAGTGGTGCTCGCCGTCGACCCGGCCGACCTGTCGCCCTCGGGACGGCGCACGCTCGACCTCACCCTGCTCATCGCCGCCCGCGTCGCCGCGGCGTACAAGGTCGACTGGCTCGTGGTGACCCCCGCCGACGCGCCGGTGATCGCCGAGACGGAGCAGCTCGACCTGCAGCCCGAGATGCTCGTCGACACCCGCCCCCTGCCTGTGGTCCTGCCCGACGTCGTGGGTCCGGCCGACCTGCTCGTCGTCGGGGTGCCCCGCGCGCTCGACGGCCTCGGCGCCGGGACGGCCCGCATCGCCCGCGCCGTGCCCGGCTGCCGGATGCTGGCCGTCGCCGCCCGCTGACCCGCCCGACGGGCGGTACGTTGCCCGCCATGACCGAGCAGGGCCAGCTGCTGTGGACGCCGTCGCCCGATCGGGCCGAGACCACGCGCATGGCGGCCTTCGCCTCCCGCCTCGGCTGCGACGGCTACCCGGCGCTGCACCGCCGCTCCCTCGACGAGCCAGAGGCGTTCTGGCGGGCGGTGTGGGAGGAGTGCGGGCTGGTGGGCGATCCCGGCGAGCGGGTGCTGGACGCCGGGGCCACGATGCGCGAGGCGAGCTTCTTCCCGGATGCGTCGCTCAGCGTCGTCGAGCACGTGCTGCGCCACACCGGTCCGGACCCGGCGATCATCGCCGAGTCGGAGTCCGGCGAGACCCGCACGATCTCCTGGGACGAGCTCGCCGTCGAGGTCGGCGCCATGGCTGCGGCGCTCGCGGCGGAGGGCGTCGGCGAGGGCGACCGGGTGGTGGCCTGGCTCCCGAACGGCATCGAGGCCGTGGTGGCGATGCTCGGCTCCGCGGCCCTCGGCGCCGTGTTCTCCTCCACGAGCCCCGACTTCGGCGCCGGCGGCGTGCTCGACCGCTTCGGCCAGATCGAGCCCACGGTCCTGTTCGCGGTCGATGGCTACGACTACGGCGGCCGCCACTTCGACCGGCGCGACGTGCGCGACGAGATCGTCGCCGGCCTGCCCACGCTGCAGCGGACGGTGACGCTCGGCCACGCCGACCGCACCGAGTGGGACGCCTTCCTCGCCCCGCACCGGGGAACGCCGGCGCCGCTGACCCGGCGCAGCTTCCACCACCCCTGGTACGTCCTCTACTCGAGCGGCACCACGGGCGTGCCCAAGTGCATCGTGCACGCCACCGGCCGGGTGCTGCTCCAGCACGCCAAGGAGCACCAGCTCCACACCGACCTGTCGGCCGGCGATCGGCTGCTCTACGTCACGACGTGCGGCTGGATGATGTGGAACTGGCTGGTGTCGGCGCTCGCCTCGGGGGTCACCATCGTCGCCGTCGACGGCAACGTCGCCCACCCCGGTCCGGCCCGGCTGTGGGAGCTCGTCGACCGGCACGGCGTCGACGTGCTGGGGGTCGGCGCCAAGTACCTCGACGCCATCGCCAACGCCGGCTACTCGCCCGCCGAGCACCACGACCTGACGTCGCTGCGCACGCTGGCCTCCACCGGCTCGCCGCTCAGCCCCGAGCGCTTCGCCTGGGTGTACGAGCACGTGAAGGCCGACCTGCACCTCGCCTCCATCAGCGGCGGCACCGACCTCTGCGGCTGCTTCGTGCTCGGCGATCCCACCTCACCCGTGCACGCCGGTGAGATCCAACGGCCCGGGCTCGGCATGGCGGTCGACGTGTGGTCCGAGGACGGCCGGCCGCTGCCCGCGGGACAGCGCGGCGAGCTCGTGTGCACGCAGCCGTTCCCGAGCCAGCCCCTCGGGTTCTGGGGCGACGCCGACGGCAGCCGCTACCGGGCGGCGTACTACGAGCGCTTCGGCGACGACGTGTGGCACCACGGCGACTTCGCCAGCTGGACCGAGCACGGCGGCGTGGTGATCCACGGCCGCAGCGACACCACGCTCAACCCCGGCGGCATCCGCATCGGCACGGCCGAGATCTACCGGGCCGTCGAGGGCATCGAGGGCATCGCCGAGTCGCTGGTGTTCGGCGAGGAGGTCACCGACCCCGAGGGCGGCGCCGACGTGCGCATCGTGCTGCTGGTGGTGCTCGACGAGGGCGTCGAGCTCGACGACGCCCTGCGCGCCCGCATCGCCGACGTGGTGCGCACCAGCTGCTCGCCCCGCCACGTGCCCCGCCGCATCGTGGCCGTGCCCGACCTGCCCCGCACCCGGTCGGGGAAGCTGGTCGAGCTGGCCGTGGCCGACGCGGTGAACGGTCGCGAGGTGCGCAACACCGAGGCCCTCGCCGACGCCGACGTGCTCTGGGCCGTGCGCGACGCGGTGGTGGGCAACCGCTCCGACGGTCCGGGGAGCGGAGGGTAGACAGGGCGACGTGGACCTCGAGGAGCTCGCCCGCCGCCGCATCCAGTACGAGGCCGAGGGCTTCGACGTCGCCGACGCCGACCCCGACCCGCTCGTCCAGTTCGGCCGCTGGTTCGACGCCGTCGCCGACGAGCTCGACGAGCCCCACGCCCTGATCCTCGCCACCGTCCAGCCCGACGGGGCGCCCGGGGTTCGCACCGTGCTGCTGCGCGGCGCCGACGAGCGCGGCCTGAGCTTCTTCACGAACTACGAGAGCGCCAAGGCCAAGGCGATGGAGCTGCAGCCGGAGGTCGAGGGCCTGTTCCTGTGGATGCCGGTGCACCGCCAGGTGCGGGTGCGGGGCACGGTCGAGAAGGTCCCCATCGAGGAGTCCGACGAGTACTTCGCGACCCGCCCCCGAGGCTCGCAGCTCGGCGCCTGGGCGTCGCCGCAGTCGCAGGTGGTGGAGAGCCGCGCCCGGCTCGAGGAGTGGCTGGCCGCCGCCGAGCAGCGGTTCCCCGGCGACGTGCCCCGGCCGCCGCACTGGGGCGGGTTCCGCATCGTGCCCGACACCTGGGAGTTCTGGCAGGGCCGCCCCAGCCGCCTCCACGACCGGGTGCGCTACCGCCGCGACGGCGGCCGCTGGGTCCGCGAGCGCCTCGCCCCCTGAGCGCCCCCCAGCCCCCGCCGAACTGCCCGGTCCGGGTCCGGGCGTCGTGGTCTGGTCACTGGCGGGCGGCTGGGGCCGCCTTCGGGACCCGGACCTCGCCTTCGGGACCCGGACCGGGCAGCTGGGCGGCGATCGTGTCGAGGGCGGCCACGAGCCCGTCGACGAGGCGCTCGGTGTGCGGCGTCGGCCAGCCGCCGTCCCAGCCGTTCCAGAACGGGCCCTGCCCGCGCACCCGGGGCGGCAGCTCGATCTGCACGCCGGCGTGCCGCGGCAGGTTCACCGGGTTGCGGTGGTGCACGCCGCGGAGGTCGGGCGGGATGTCGTCGAGCTCGTCGATGACCTCGTAGGACGGCAGGTGCCGGCGGAGCGAACCGGCGACGATGGCCGCCAGCTCGCGGTTGCGGCCGCCGAGCAGGACGCTGCGGAACATCGAGCGCCGGCCGTACCCGTGCAGGGTGACGACCACCGACACGTGATCGACGAAGCGGGCGAGCCGCTCGGACTCCTCGGGGCGGAAGTGGCGCGACGGCACGTGGTGGCGCATGCCGGGCGGCTGCCGGAGGGCGTACAGCGAGGCGCCGGTGCGGGCCGCGACCTCGTCGGCGATGAGGTCGGTGCCCTCCTCGAGGTTGCCGCCGTGGTACGCCATCACCCCGATCCGCGAGCCGACCACCAGGTCCTCGACGACGCCCTCGGCCGCCAGCAGCGCCGACAGGTGCTTCAGGGCACCTGCTCGGGCTCGTGGGCCGGGGTGGCGGCGCCCTCGCCTGCGGGGAGGGTCGCCTCTCTGGCTGCAGCCTCGCCGTCCCGCCGCAGCGACGCGACCAGCACCGAGATCGACACCATCGCGGCGATGGCGGCGAGCAGGTACAGGCCGAGCCGGGTGGCACCGACGTCGGAGACGAACCGGGTGGCCTCGGCCGACCAGTCCTCCACCAGGTCGACCGGGCCGGCTGCGGTGCCGGGGTCGTTGCGCACCCGCAGCGAGAACACGCCGTACCAGGCGACGTAGGCGCCCATCACGACCATGAGCACGCCGGCGGCGCGGTTGGCGTAGCGCATGCCCGAGCGCAGGAACCGCACCACCGAGTCGCGGGCGAGGGCGATGGCGACGGTGAGCGCGGTGATCACCAGGCCCATGCCGGCGGCGTACGCGACCAGCACGGCGACCCCGGACACGAAGTCGGTGCGGGAGAAGGCGTTGACGATGTTGGCGATGAAGATCCCGATGGTGCAGGTGAGCGAGGCGATGGCGTAGGAGACGCCGTAGAGGAACATCGAGCCGAGCCCGGTGCTGCGCCCACCCCGGTCGAGCTTCGGCAGGCGGGGGTTGAGCTCGCGGCCGGCGAGCACGACGATGCCGAACGCCACGAGCCCGAGCCCGATGACGATGGTGGCCCAGGGCGCGTACTCCTGGACGGTGGAGCTGATGGGCCGCAGCACGATGCCCACGACGCCGAACACGACGACGAAGCCGGCCGACACGGCCAGGGCGACCGGGATGGCCCGGGCAACCGACTCGCCCCGGCTGGGCACGTGGTCGCCCTCCTTGCCGAGGAAGAACGACACGTAGGCGGGCAACATCGCGAAGCCGCACGGGTTCACCGCAGCCACCAGTCCGGAGGCGAAGGCGAGGGCGAGCGGCGCCTCGATCACCGGGTGTCGACCCCCAGCTCGGAGGTGATGAGGTCGCGCAGCTCGTCGGCGTCGAGCGCGCCGCTGTGGACCCGGACGATCTCGCCGTCGGCGTCGACGAACAGCGTCGAGGGCATCTGGGTGATGCCGGCCGCGGTGGCGAAGTCGCCCTTCGCGTCACGAGCCCACCGGTAGGTCACGCCGGTCTCCTCGACGATCCGGGTGGCGTCGTCGGTGCGGTCCTGCACGGCGAGCCCCACGAAGGCGACCTCGCCGGCGAGCTCCTGGGACACCGCCTCGAACGCCGGCATCTCGCGCACGCACGGCGGGCACCAGGAGGCGAACAGGTTGACGACGGTGGGGCCGTCCAGCGCGTCGCCCACCGCCTGCTCCGTGCCGTCGGGGAAGGTGACCACGACGTCGAGCGGGTCCGAGGTGCTGGCCTCGTCGGCGGGCGTGAGCTCCAGGGTCCCGGTGGAGCCACCGTCGACGGCCTCGACCGCAGCGTCGTCGTCATCGCCGTCGAGGAGGAGGTACGCGCCGATGGCAGCCAGCCCGGCCAGCACGGTGGCGGCCAGCACGACCTGCCACGGCAGACGGGTGCGGGTGGTGGAGGACATGGCGCGTCGGCACCGACGGTACTGCCGCTCGATCGCGCTCACCCAGGCGCGCGACGTGACATCGGGCCGCTGCTCGTGGTGCGGTCCCGTGTGAGGTTGGGCCGCTGGCGGGCCGGAGCTCGATGGTCGTCGCTCCGGCCCGCCCACCCCTGCGGCGTCGGGGGGTTCGTGGTCAGCAGCGGTGGGCTACGCGGTGCGCAGCTCCACCAGCCGCTGCAGGGCCACGGGGACCTCGACGTGGACGAACTCGTCCTCGGGCCGAGGGTTCTTGGGCGGCCGGCCACGGCGCCGCTTGGACGCCAGGACCTTGCCGTTCGAGAACAGCTGGCCACCCCACACGCCGAGCGGCTCCTTGCGGGCCAGTGCCCCCTCGAGGCACTGCTCGAGCACGGGGCACTCGGCGCAGATGCGCTTGGCGGCTGCGATGTCCTGGAGCTCCTCGGAGAAGAAGAGGTGGGCCAGGGTGCCGCCGTCGGCGGCGCACGCCGCCTCCGACCAGAACGAGGTGTCGACCTCGAGGGCCACCTCGAACACCGGGTCGCGCTGACGGTCGCCGGCCGGCGAGTCGACCGCCAGCCGGGAACTGATCTCGATGTCGTGTTCGGGTAGTTGAGCGAGCATGGCCCGCTCCCTTCTCTTGCGCTGGTGGGTGGGGTTCGTGGGTTGGACGTGTGGTGTGGCGGGGTCTGTTCGGTACGGGGGACTCGTGACCGGAGAAAGCGAAAGGCCGCCGGGATGTTCCCGACGGCCTCTGCGGTCCTTGCGTCCTGACCCGTGGGTCAGGTGGGGGAGCACAGAGGCCATCGATCGTGGAAGGTCGGCACGGTCATGGACTTGCGAGCGACGGACCACGAGGGGGCGGCGTACGCAGCACCGTTGCCGAGGCGGATGCCGAGACCGGTGGCGGGCGCGATGGCGGCCGACTTCGGGCGCGAGCAGGCGACGGCGGTGGTGGCGGTCTGCAGGTCGTGCAGGTGGGTCAGCTTCACCGTGGTCACCTCGCTTCCGTCGTCGTGGGGCTCGATCGGGGCCGGGCGGGGAGGGCCCCCCGTGCAGCCGTGCGGCTCATGCCAGCACGATGCCGGGGATCCGTCAATCGAATTTCTCCGATCTCGTGACATCTTCCGGCAACATGCCCGGATGCCTGCCGAAGGACTGGACGACCCGCTCGCCATCGAGCCGCCGCCCGCCGGCCGGGTGCACGGTCACCGGCGGCGGGTGCACCTCGCCGACGGCTCACCGCGGGGCCGCCTCCGCCTCGACGCCGCGGCGCGCATGCTCCAGGACGTCAGCGACGAGGACACGACCGACGCCGGCTTCCCGCCGGGCGAGCCGTGGGTGGTCCGACGGGTCGAGATGGCCGTGCACGCCTTCCCGTCCTTCCGCGACCAGGTGGCGGTCACCACGTGGTGCTCGGGCATCGGCGCCCGCTGGGCCGAGCGGCGGGTGCGCATCGAGGCGGTCGAGGCCCGAGGCCGCATCGAGGCCGCCGCCCTGTGGGTCCACCTCGACGCCCAGGGCCGGCCGGCTCGCCTGCCCGAGCGCTTCGAGCCGCTGTTCGCCGAAGCTGCCCGGGGCCGCAAGGTGCGGGCTCGGCTGCACCACCAGCCCCGCCCGCCCGAGGGCGTCGCGACGCAGCCGTTCCCGCTGCGGTTCTGCGACTTCGACATGATGGAGCACGTCAACAACGCCGTGTCCTGGGTGCCGGTCGAGGAGGAGCTCGCCACCCGGCCGGGCCTGCGGGCGCCGCTGCGGGTGTCGGTCGAGCACCCGGCGCCCATCGACCCCGGCGCCGAGCCCGAGGTGGCCGTGGTCGACGCCGACGGCGGCTTCGACCTGTGGATCCTCGTCGACGGCATCGCCGCCTCGACCGCGCAGGTCCGCCCAGCCTGACCGCGCAGCCCCGGGGCGCCCGAACTGCCCGGTCCGGGTGTGGGAGTCGTGGTCCGGGTGCGTTGGGCGGCTCTGGCCGCCCTCCAGTGACCAGACCTCGACTGCGGGACCCGGACCGGGCAGGAAGGCCGGCGGGACCCGGACCGGGCAGGAAGGCCGGCGGGACGGGTCAGGCGTCGGGTTCGACGAGCTGGAAGTGCAGCTCCTCGTCGACCCGCCGGCGCACCATCTCGCCGTGGAGGCGCAGGTGCTCGAGGTGGGCGAAGGTCTCCGACTCGGCCATGGGTCCCCACGAGCGCGGCTTGAACAGGTGCTTCGACAGCTCCTCGACGCTGGCCTCGCCGGTCGAGCGGGCCGCCTCCCGCAGCACGTCGAGGCGCTCCTCGTGGTGGGTGCGGATCTCGGCGCAGCGGCCGGCGACGTCGTCGAAGGGGTGGCCGTGGGCGGGCAGCGCCAGGGTGGCGCCCTCGAGGGCGGCCACGCGGTCGAGGCTGGCGAAGAACTCGTCGAGGGGGTCGTGCCCGGCCGACATCCCCGAGATGTGCGGGGTGATGGTGGGCAGCACGTGGTCGCCGGACAGGACGATGCCGTCGGCGGGGGAGTAGAGGCAGAGGTGGTCCTCGGTGTGGCCGGGCGTGTGCACCGCCACCCACTCGCGACCCCCGAAGGTGAGCACGTCGGCGTCGTCGACCCGCCGGTTCGGCTCGGGCGCGCGCATCCAGCGGCGGCCGAAGGTCCGTGCCGCCTTCATGGCGACCCGGCGCTTGAGCGGCGGGCGCAGCGTGCCGGGACGCCACGGCATCTCGCGCCACGGCCCGGACTGGGCACCCGGGCGCGGGCGCTCGCGCTCGCCGGCCTCGTCGTCGCCCGCATCCGGGCTGTCGTCGAGGGCGTCGGGGCCGGGGTCGTCGCCCTCGTCGGGGTCGAACCAGGTCCGGAACGCCCGGTGGGTGACGACCTCGGCGCCCACCTGATGGCGCAGGACGCCGGCGCCGCCGAAGTGGTCGTGGTGGCTGTGCGTCACGATGACGGTGTGCACGTCCTTCGGCGCGTAGCCCGCCTGGCGCAACCGGTCGACGAGGGCGTTCCAGTTGGCCTTGCCGGGCAGGCCGGGGTCGACCACCGCGACGCCGCGGTCGTCGCAGAGCGCGTAGCAGTTCACGTGGCCCAGGCCGGGGAGCGAGATCGGCAGCTGCATCCGCAGGATGTCCGGCGCGACCTCGGTGACCTCGGTGGAGGCCCGCTGCTTCTCCTGGCGCTCGGTGGTCGCTTCCATGCCCGACCACCCTACTTGACCGCTCGGTCAAGTGCTCCGGGGCCGAGCCGGTGAGCACCGTCGACGTCGTGCTCGTGGCGGCCCGCCTCGCGGTCGGCGTCTGGCTGCTCTGGTCGCTGCCCCGCCTCCCCCGCCCCGCCGGGCCGGTCGACCGGTCGGGGGTCTCGGTGGTCGTGCCGGCCCGCGACGAGGCCGAGCAGCTGCCGCACCTGCTGCGCTCACTCCCGCCCGACGTCGAGGTCGTGGTGGTCGACGACGACTCGGCCGACGCCACCGCCGGCGTGGCCCGGGAGCTGGGCGCCACCGTCCGCTCGTCGGCGCCGCTGCCGCCGGGCTGGGCGGGCAAGCCGTGGGCGTGCGCCGTCGGCACCGGAGCGACGACCGGTGACCGGCTGGTGTTCGTCGACGCCGACGTGCGCTTCGCCCCCGGGGGGTTCGACGCCGTGCTCGCCTGCCTCGAACGCACCGACGGGCTGGTCAGCGTGCAGCCCTTCCACGAACCGGGCGCGCCCGTGGAGCACCTGGCTGCGCTGTGCAACGTCGTGGCGCTCGCTGCGACCGACATGGCCAGCCCCCTCGGACGTGGGTGGGGCAGCCGCGCCGCCTTCGGCCCCGTGCTGGCCACCCGCCGCATGCACCACGAGCGGGTGGGCGGGCACGAGGTGGTGCGCCACCGGGTCGACGACGACGTCGGCCTGGCCGAGGCGTACGAGCGGGCCGGCCTCGACGTGCGCGTGCTGGCCGGCGGCGACGACGTGTCGTTCCGGATGTACCCGCGCGGGCTGGGCCAGCTGGTGGAGGGGTTCGCCAAGAACCTGGCCGCCGGCGCCGCCTCCGTCCGTCCGATCACGGTCGCGCTGGTGGTCGCCTGGGTGACGCTGCTGGTGCAGGCGGCGGTGGCGCCGCTGCGGGCGGTCGCATCCGGTGACGGCCTGGCCTGGGCGCTGGTGCTCTACGGCGTCGTGGCCCTCGAGGTGTGGTGGATGGCCCGCCGGGTCGGGCGGTTCGGTCCGCTGACCGCCGTGGCCTTCCCCGCCCCGCTCGTCGTGTTCCTGGGCACCTTCGCCTGGTCGGCGTGGGGCCTGGCCAGGGGCTCGGTCAGCTGGCGGGGCCGTCGGGTGGCGCCTCGGCGGTGACGGCCGCCCGGGCCGCGCCCTCCACGAAGAGCACCCTGCGGTAGAAGCGCAGCTCCTCGATGGACTCGCGGATGTCGTCGAGCGCCCGGTGCGAGCCCGCCTTCACCGGCGCCTCCCTCAGCAGCTCGGGCATCCAGCGCTTGGCGAGCTCCTTGATGGTGGACACGTCGACGCTGCGGTAGTGGAGGTGCTCCTCGATCTCGGGCAGGTGGCGGGCGAGGAACCGCCGGTCGGTGCCGATGGAGTTGCCGCAAAGCGGGACCGTGCGGGGCTCGGGCACGTGCTCGCGGATGAAGGCGAGGGTCTGGGCACCGGCGTCGGCCAGGGTGAGCGAGGACGAACGGATGCGCTCGAGCAGGCCGGACTCGGTGTGCATGCGCACGACGACCTCGTCCATGCGTGCGAGCTCCTCCTCGGTGGCGTGGACCACCAGGTCGGGACCCTCGGCGACGATCTCCAGGTCGTCGTCGGTGATGAGCGTGGCGATCTCGACGATCACGTGCTGCTCCGGGTCGAGGCCGGTCATCTCGAGGTCCATCCACGCCAACATCGACGGCGAACCTATCGCCGGGGTCCGACAGCGGTCCCGCGGCTCCTACGTTGGCGCCTCGTGGAAGGCCTCTACATCCCGGTGAAGCGACTCGACCCCGACCTGCCGCTGCCCGGCTACGCCCACCCCGGCGACGCCGGCGCCGACCTGGTGGCCCGCGAGGACGTGCTGCTCCCCGCCGCCGGCGGCCGGGCGCTCGTTCCCACCGGCATCGCCGTCGCCATCCCCGCCGGGTGGGCCGGCTTCGTGCAGCCCCGCTCCGGGCTGGCGCTCCGCCACGGGGTCACCGTGCTCAACAGCCCGGGCCTCATCGACGCCGGCTACCGCGACGAGCTGAAGGTCGTCCTCGTCAACACCGATCCCGCCGCCGACTACCAGGTCCACCGGGGCGATCGCATCGCCCAGCTCGTGCTCCGACCGGTGGCCACCGCCGCGTTCGAGGCGGTCGACGAGCTGCCGACCAGCCACCGCGCCACGGGCGGCTTCGGCTCCACCGGCCGCTGACCGTGCGTGGGCGTGGTCAGTCCTCGTCCTCGGCCGCGGTCATCGCGAACGAGATGCGCCGGCCGTCGTCGCCGACCTCGACCTTGCCGACCGTGGCGACCAGGATCTGCTCGGCCATCTTCTCGACGACGCCGTCGTGGCGCCCGGGCGGGGCATCGACGGTGACGGTGACGCCGAGCTCCCCGCGAGCCACCTCGAACTCGATGGTGAGGGTGCCGTCGCGGTCGGCGCCGTCGAGCAGCACCTGGCACACCTCGCCCACCGCGAGGCGCAGGTCCTCGACCTCGTCGTAGGAGAAGCCCGAGCGGGTGGCGAGTCCGGCGATGGCCACCCGGGGGAGCCGCACGTAGGCGAGCACGGCCGGGATCTTCATCCGGATCGTGTCCGTCATGGTCGAGCGGCGCCGTCGGGCATCAGGGTCGAATCCTCGCGCACGTCAACCCCGGTGGACCGCATCACCCGCTCCTCACGGCTCGGCGGTGACCGCGTCGGCGTCCTTGTCGATCCGTCTCCCGCAGTACGTGGGGTGCCGGAGCCGGCCGTCCGAGGTCCACTCGGCGTACGCCACCTCGACCACCACCTCGGGTCGCAGCCACGTGGCGCCGGCGGCGTGGGCACGCGGCGGTGGCGGCTCGAACGGGCACCCGGGCGACACGAGGTCGGCGAAGAGGAGGTCGAGCGTGCCGAGCTCGGCCTCGGTGAGGCCGCTGCCCACCCGGCCGGCGTACCGGAGCGTGCCGCCCGGGGCGTCGTGGTAGCCGACGAGCAGGCCGCCGATGCGCCCCGTCCGGCCGCCCTTGCCCGGCGCCCAACCACCCACGACGAACTCCTGGCGCCGGCGCACCTTGACCTTGCGCCACTCCCGGGTGCGGGAGCCCGGCCGGTACGTGGAGTCGGCGCGCTTGGCGATGATGCCCTCGAGGTCGTTGGCCTCGGCCGCGTCGAAGAGCGCCCGACCGTCGTCGTACACGGCCGGCACCTGCCAGTGCGGGCCGGGCTCCACCAGCGCCTCCAGCAGCCGGCGCCGCTCGGACCAGGGGAGGTCGACGACCGACCGCCCGTCGAGCGCGAGCAGGTCGAACAGCATGAGCACGCACGGGACCACCTCGGCGCGGGCAGCGGCGGCCCGGCGGTCGCCCACGTGCATCCGCTGCTGGAGGCGCCCGAAGTCGGGCCGGCCCCGGGCGTCGAACGCCACGATCTCCCCGTCGAGCACGGCCGACGTCACGCCGAGCGCCTCGCCGAGCCCGTCGAGCTCGGGGAACGACGCGGTGGCGTCCTTGCCGTTCGCCGTCTGCAGGCGCACCTCGCCGTGGTCGACCGCCACGATCGCCCGCATCCCGTCCCACTTCACCTCGTAGACCCAGCCGTCCCCGGTGGGGAGCTCGTCGGCGGTGGCCTTCATGGGCAGGGGGATGTCGGGCACGGGTGGCTCCCTACCCCCGTGGCGGTCGGGCCACGAGGACGCCGTCCCCCTCGAGGGCGTCGACCTCGTCGTCGGTGCGTCCGAGCAGCTCGACCAGCACGGCGCGGTTGTGCTCGCCCCGCCAGGCGGGCGGCCCGGCGACGGCCGCCGGCGCGTCGGAGAAGCGCCACGGTGCCTGGGGGATGGCGAAGCTGCCGCCGGCCCGGTCGTCGACCTCGACGATCGAGCCCCGCTGCACGATGTGGTCCTCGTCGACGAGCGAGGCCACCGAGCGGACCACCCCGGCGGCCAGCCCGACCTCGTCGAGCAGCGCCACGAGCGCCTCACCCGTGGGGATCGTCGCCGCGAAGGCCCGGAAGTCGTCCCGCAGCTGCGCCGACCGGGAGCGGCGTCCGTCCCAGGAGCGCATGTCGGGGTCGTCGAGCAGGTCGTCGCGGCCGAGGAGCCGGACGAAGCTCGCCCAACCGTGCCCGGCCGGGTCACCGGCCACGCTGACCCGCTCGCCCGAGGCGACCTCCACGACCGGCGACCACCCGCTCCCGAGGATGGCGGGGTCCCCGGGTTCGGTCTCGCCCGCGAGCTGCTCCTGGGCGTGCTCGTTGGCGAACAGCAGCGCGTCGACCATCGCCACGTCGAGGTGCTGGCCCCGACCGGTGCGCTGGCGGGCGAACAGCGCGGCGAGGACGCCGGACAGCCCGACGAGGCCGGTGTACACGTCGCCGTGCGAGAAGGCGTCGTTGGCCAGCAGCGCCTGCCCGGCCACCACCTCCTGGTGCTCGAGCTGACGGTGGGTGGTGCCGGCGACGGCGTGGCCGATGACGGCGTACGCCCGTCGTCCGGCCCACGGCCCCGTCTGGCCGAACCCGGTCAGCGAGGCGTAGACGACGCCCGGGTTGCGCGCGGCCACGGCCTCGTACCCGACGCCCCACCGGTCGCACACCCCGGGCCGGAAGTTCTCCAGCACCACGTCGGCGGCGCACGCCAGGTCGAACAGCAGCTCGCGGCCGCCGGGCCGGTCGAGGTCGATGGAGACGTTCTGCTTCCCGGCGTTCTGCTGGGCGTAGTAGCCCGAGATCGGCCCGTGCCGCGGCACCGAGAAGCGGCTGAGGTCACCGGCCGGGGGTTCGACCTTCACCACCCGCGCGCCGAGGTCGGCCAGGGCCCGCCCGCAGATCGGGCCGGCGAGCACCCGGGTCAGGTCGAGCACGACGATGCCCTCGAGCAGCCCGGCGGGGGAGGGATGGGCGGTCGCTCGCTCGGCCATCGGCGGGACTCTAGGTTCAGCGCCCATGACCGAGACCCTCCCCCTCTCCGGCCAGGCCGCCCTCGTCACCGGCGGCGGCAGCGGCATCGGCCTCGCCTGCGCCGAGGCGCTGCTCCGCGACGGCGCCTCCGTCACGGTCGCCGGACGGGGTGAGGAGCGCCTGCAGGCCGCGGTGGCCACCCTCGAGGGTGCCGCGCCGGAGGGCGCGTCGGTCGGCTACGCGATCTGCGACGTCGCCCAGGAGGACCAGGTCGTGGCGGCGGTCGAGCAGGCCGCCTCGCTCGGCCCGCTCCAGCTCTGCGTCGCTGCGGCCGGCACCGGCACGCTCGGCCCGGTCGTGGCCATGTCGGCCGAGCAGTGGGACCAGGTGCTCGGCGTCAACCTCACCGGTGCCTTCTTCACCCTCAAGCACACCGCCCCTCGCATGGTGGCCGCGGGCGGTGGGGCGTTCGTCGGCATCTCGTCCATCGCCGCGCCGCTCACCCACCGCTACATGTCGGCGTACTGCGTCTCGAAGATCGGCCTCGAGGCGCTGGTCAAGACGGCGGCGGACGAGCTCGGCATGTCGAACGTGCGCTGCAACGCGGTGCGCCCCGGCCTCGTGCCCACCGAGCTGTCCTCGGCGCTCGAGGGCGACCCCCAGGTCCACGACGACTACATCGCGCAGATGCCCCTCGCCCGCACCGGCACCCCCGAGGACGTGGCGCGGGCGGTGCGCTTCCTGTGCGGCCCCGAGTCGGGCTGGATCACCGGCCAGGCCCTCGGCGTCGACGGCGGTCACACCCTGCGCCGGGGCCCCGACCTCGAGCACTGGTCCCGCACCCTCTTCGGCGACGACGTCACCGAGGGCCGCGTCGGCGGCTGACCGTCGACCAGTCCGGGACGCTCCGGGGGAACTGGCAGCGGTGGCGGAACGGAAGCCCGTCGTTCCACCACCGCTGCCAGTTCCGGTCGGAGGGGACGATCACCACCAGATGGCGGCCGCCGGGTCGCCGTCGAGGGGTACGCACTCGGCGGTGCCGCCGGCGATGCGCCGGGCCGACCACGCCACGGCCGCGGCGTCCAGCAGGTCGTCGGGCGCCACCCGGCCGGCGGCGCCGGGGTCGTCGGGCAGGTCGATGCCGTGCTCGGCCAGCAGTCGCACGCGCAGCCGCAGCCCTGACCACGTGAGCTTCGGGTGGGGCAGCGGCACCCCGCCGTGCATGGCCCGGAACGACAGCTCCGGCATCGCCTCGCGCACCGCCACCGTCGATGAACGGGCGAAGGCCCGGACCTCCCGGATCTTCGGCACGAGGAACCACGCCTGCTTCGAGAGCCCCCGGCCCACCGTCGCCTTCGACCACGCGTTGGCACCCGCGTAGTCGTGATCGGCGAAGTCGAGCGCGCCCAGGCACGGCGACTGGAACAGGCTGGAGCGCCGGGGGCCGAGGAGGCGCCGGGCCAGGTCCTCGGCAGCCCGCGTGCCGTCGGCCTGGAGCTCGATGGGCATGTCGACGGCAACGAGCGCAACCGGGGCGACCGCGTCGACCAGCTCGGCGAGGTCGGCCCCGAAGGCGCAGGTGACGTCGGCGCCGTCCCAGCGCACGCCCACCCAGCCGCCCCGGGCGCCGTCCACCCCGAGCACCGGCGGCACCGCCTCTCCCTCCCCGACCTGGACGCGGCTCCGTACCACGTGTGCCAGCCTGCCTGGCCATGAGCACCGACGCGCTGCGCGAGCTGGACGACGACGCCATCCGCCTCATGGCCTTCCGGGTGTGGGGCTACAAGCAGGGCGAACAGGTGTCGCTGCTCATCCACCTGGGTGACCGCCTCGGGCTGTTCCGCGCCATGGCCGGCGCCGGGCCGCTCACCGCCGACGAGCTGGCCGAGCGGGCCGAGCTGCACCCCCGCTGGGTCCGGGAGTGGGTGTGGGCCATGGCCGCCGCCGAGCTGGTCGAGCACACGGCCGGCGAGGTCGACCGCTTCGAGCTGTCGCGGGCCGGCCGGGCCGTCCTCGTCGACGAGGACTCCTCCCTGTTCTTCGCCGCCGGCGCGTTCAGCGAGCTGGCGCCACCGGACCTGGTCGACGACCTCGCCGAGGCCTTCCGCACCGGTGTCGGCCTCCCCTACGACCGCCAGGGCCCGCGTGGCGCCCACCGCACCGAGCGCATGCTCGGCCCGTGGGCCCGGCTCGCGCTGGTGCCGGTGATCCTGCCCATGCTCGACGACGTGGTGGCGAAGCTCGAGGCGGGCGCCGACGTGTGCGACGTCGGCTGCGGCGCCGGCGTGGCGCTGGAGGCGCTCGCGGAGGCCTTCCCGAAGTCGCGCTTCACCGGCTACGACCTGTCACGGCACGCTGTCGAGCGGGCCCGGGCGAAGATGGCCGAAGCCGGCCTCACGAACGTGGAGATCGTCCACGCCCGGGCCGAGGACCTGCCCGCGGAGCCCACCTTCGATCTCGTGCTCACCTTCGACTGCCTGCACGACATGACCCACCCGGACGAGGCGCTGGCGGCCGTCCGTCGGTCGCTGCGCGAGGACGGCACGCTGCTGGTCAAGGAGATCAAGTGCGCCGACACGCTCGAGCAGAACAAGGCCAACCCGATGCTGGCGATGATGCTCGGCTTCTCGATCACGTCGTGCATGTCGTCGGCCACGAGCGAGCCCGGCGGCATGGGCCTCGGCACCGTCGGGCTGCCGGCGTCGAAGCTGCAGGAGCTGACGTCGGCCGCCGGCTTCACCCGCTTCCAGCGGCACGACCCGGGCGAGCCGTCGAACGTGTACTACGAGATCCGCCCGTGAACCGCCGGTAGGTGCCCTTCTTCGGATCGAGCACGTACGCGGTGCCGTCGGTGGGGATGCCCTCGGCGCGCAGCGGTTCCGTGCGCACCCGGTACCAGGTGGTGCGGGGGATCTCGTCGACGACGCGGACGTAGCGGGGTCGGTCGCCCGGGGCCAGGGCGCGCACGGCCTCGGCGAGCGCGTCGACGTCGAGCTCCTCGCCGTCGCAGAGCGTGACGGCGACGCCCACGGCGACGGTGCCGTCGGGCTCGTCGACCGGGTAGGCGACGCAGAGCCGCACCGCGTCGAGCTCGCTCACCGCGTCCTGCACCGGGATCGGCGGTGTGGCGCCCTGCGGCGTGCGGATCAGCGACTGCACGCCGCCGATCAGCCAGTGGTCGCCGTCCACGTCGACTCGGAACAGGTCGCCGGTGGGCAGCCAGGCGTCGCCGCCCTCGAACAGCGCCCGCAGCGCCCGGTCGGGGTAGCCGCCGTCGCGGCTCGACAGGCGGGCGAGGAGCATGCCGACCTCGCCCACCGCGCACTCCTCGGCGAAGCCGTCCTCGCCCTCGACGAGCCGGTTGGCGTCGACGTCGAACCGGGCGATCTTCAGGGGTGCGCTGCCGGGCAGGCGCCGCCCCAGCGAGCCGACCTTGTCGCCCCGCGGGTTCACGAGCACGGCGTCGCCCTCGGTGGACGCGTAGAACTCCACGACCTTGGCCGGGGCGAACCGCTGCTCGACCTGGCGCCACAGGCCAGCGGGCATCCCCGACCCGATGAACGCCCGGATGGGGTGGTGCTTGTCGCGCCCGCCGCTCGGCGCGTCGAGCATGTCGGCGGCCATGGTCCAGGTGTACGTGACCGCGGTGGCGCCGTAGCGGCGCACCTCCTCCCAGAACGTCTCGGGCTCGAAGCCGCGCGTCATGGCCAGGCGGGCCCGCCCGGCCAGCGCACCGCCGATGCCGGTGAGCAGCGCCGAGGGGTGGTGGATGGGCGTGAGGCTGAGCACGGTGTCGGAGCGGTTCAGCGACGCCGCGGCCGCGGTGCCGAAGGCCGAGAGCGCCCAGCGCCCGTTGGTGATGCGGTTCACCCGGGTGCGGTCGCCGCTGCCCGTGAACATGATGAACGCGAGCTCGTGCGCCCGACCGGGGTTGGGCTCGTACCAGCCGGGGAGGGTCACCGAGTCGGGGTCGATGGCCTCCATGTCGTCGACCGCGGAGCCGAGGTCGCGGGGGCCGCCCCCGCCACCGAGGACGTGGACCTTCACCACGCCCTCGATGCGCGAGGCCTGCTCGCCGTGCTCGGGGTCGGCGATGATGCGCGTGACCCGGCCCAGCTCGACCTCGAGGTCGAGCTGCCCGTCGGGCCGCAGGAGGACGGCCACGGCGCCGAGCCGGTTGAGGGCGGCGATGATGCCGAGCGCGCTCGGTCGGGTGTCCATGAGGACGCCGACGTGGGAGCCGCGGCGGACGCCGATGCTGATGAGGCCGCGCACCACGTTGTCGATGCGCTCGTTCGCTGCCGCGTAGGTGTGGCCCCGGCCCTCGAACAAGAACGCGGTGTCGTCGGGCGCCACGAGGGCCTGCTCGGCGAAGATCCGGCCCATCGACACCTTGCTGGTGGGGCGCACGTGGTCGATGCGGTTCAGGCGCACGAACTGTCCGGCCGTGTCGACGGCGAGGGCGCGGGCGCCCCGCAGGCCGACGCGCCCGGCCGTGCTCAGCGTGCGCCCGATGCCGGCGGTGATGTTGGTGGCCAGGCCGACGGCGCGCTCGAGGTCGCTCTTGCGTCGCCGTGACGCCGGGCCGTCGGCCGACAGGGCGGTGGTGGCGGCCGGCTCGGGGCCGTCGTGGTCGAGCCAGCGGGTCCACTCGACCACCGTCGGCCAGGTGCGCTCGGCTGCCTGCGACCCCACCACGAGCCCGAAGTGCCCGGCGTCGAGGGTGGCCTCGTAGACCCGTGCCGCGGGGGCCGCCTGGGCGACGGCCCGCACCGTGTCGGGCGGGGCGATGTCGTCGGAGGTGCCCACGAAGCACAGGATCGGGCAGTCGATGTCGGCCAGCGTGACCGGCTGGCCGTCGATCACGAACCCGCCGGAGACCATGCGGTTCGAGACGAGGAACTGCTTCACCAGCTCGGCCAGCGCCGGGCCCGGCCAGGCCACCCAGCCCTCGTCCATGAGGAACCGGCGCTGCCCCTCGCGAGGCAGGAGCGAGTCGCGGTCGTGGAGCTGGAGCACGAACTGCAGCTGGTTGCGCACGGTGGCGATCGGGTCGAGCATGCGGAACCCGGCCCGGCTCATCCACGCCGGCACCGTGAAGCCGGGCAGGACCTTGTCGGCGACGAAGTCGACGGCGTCGATGAGCAGGTCGTCGTCGAGGCCGAACGGCAGCAGGTCCTGGGTGTCGACCGGGCTGCCGTAGGTGATGAGGCTGGCGAGGCCCTCGGCGCGCCGGTAGGCGGCGACCTGGTAGCAGAACATGCCGCCCTGGCTGTACCCGGACAGGTGGACGTCGCGGCCGGTGGCGGCCCGCACCTCGTCGATGGCCTGGCTCAGCGCCACGACGTGGTCGGTGAGCGTGCGCTCGAGGCCGCCCTCCTCCCGCTCGGGCGCCCCGAAATCGACGACCCACGGGTCGAGCCCGGCCGCGGCGAGGGAGCCCACCGCGCTCGACGAGGGCGACACGTCGTAGATCTCGGCCGACAGCATCATCGGCGGCACGAGCAGCACGGGGGAGGCGTCGTCGGGGCGGTCGCCGTCGCCGTAGCGGCGCAGCCGGTACATGCGGTGCGCGGCCACGACCTCGTAGGGCGTGGGCTCCTCGCCGGTCTCCAGGCCACCGAAGCGCGCCACCTCGAGGGCGTTCTGCGCCGCCTGGCCCAACCGCACCACCGATCGGGAGATCTCCCTGGGGATCAGGTCCACCACGCCACCTCGGGGCCTTCGCTCGTCGACTGCGGGTGAGCGTACCGGCGTCCGTCAACCCGTCCGAAATGTCCGGTTCCGTGCCGCGGCCGCAGGTCGGTTGGCGCAGGGCGACGGGTCATCGGTGACACTGTGCCGATGGACGCGCTCGACCTCCCGCCGTGGGAGCCGCCCACCGACCTGCCGGCCTTCGCCGCCTTCGGCCCGTACAGCGAGCTCGCCCAGCCCACGGTGTCGATCGAGAACCCCGCCGGCATCCACATCGGGTCGTTCGTGAAGATCGGCGCGTTCGCCGTCATCGAGGCGCTGGTGCCCGAGCGCGGGGTGACCGTGCGGATCGAGGACAAGGCCTACATCGGCAACTTCCCCCGCATCACCGCGGTGGGCGAGGTGGTCATCGGCGAGGAGGCCATGCTCTCCGACCGGGTCTACGTGTCCGACACCGGGCACGTGTACGAGGACGTCACCCAGCCCATCAAGCGCCAGGGCCTGCGCGACGGCCGCCGGGTGGAGATCGGCCGGGGCGCGTGGATCGGCATCGGCGCCGCCATCGTCGGCAACATCCGCATCGGCGAGAACGCGGTGGTCGCCGCCAACACGGTCGTCCGCCGCGACGTCCCCGACTTCACGGTCGTGGCCGGCAACCCGGCCCAGGTCGTGCGCTGCCACGACGGCGACCGCTGGCAGTGGATGACGCCCCGAGGCCCCGCCTGACCCCCCGTCCTGGGACGCTGGAGACGCCGCCGGTGACGTGTGGCGCGTCCCGGAACGGTCAGGTGGGCGGGTCGTCGGGGAGCGGGCCGGTGAGCGACGCCCGCTGCGAGAGCTCGATCCAGTCGCCGTCGGGCAGCCGCACGAACGAGATGCGGGCGACATCGCCCAGGCGCAGCGGCGCCATGCCCTCCGTCATCCCGCTGGCGAGGGCGTGGGCGTGGGCGGCGTCGACGTCGCGCACCTGCACGGTCAGGTAGCGGATGCCCAGGCCGTCGCGCCCCTCGGTGGGCCGGCGGTCGCGCCGGTGCTTCACGCTGAGCTTCGTCTCGCCGATCCGCAGCGTGCCCGACTCGCCCCGCACCCCGCCGAAGGTGCGCTCGAGCACGTCGAGCGTGCGCTCGACGTCGGATGCCTCGAGCATGACGTTCACGCGGGTGCCGTCCTGCGTCGGCGGCGTGAGCGCGACGCGCACGCCGTCGGGACCGACCCGGCCCTGGATGCCGTCGGCCGCCCGCACCGGATCGACGACGGCGATGGCGGTGAAGCCGGTTGGGGCGTCGGCGGGCAGCGGCTCGCGGTGCGCGTTGAGCTTGAGCACGCCGCCGTGCAGGTCGTAGCGGTGCTGGTGGATGCCCCCGCCGATCTTGAGCAGGTGGTCGAAGCGCAGCCCGAGCTCGTCGCCCCAGAACGCCTGGTGCGCCGCCAGGTCGTTGGTCTGCACGCCGACGTCGATCGCCGGCTTGACGATCTCCAGCCCGGCTGCGTCGCTCATCGCTCGACGACCAGCTCGGCGAGGAGCTCCATCGAGCGCAGCCACGAGTCGAGGTCGTTGCGCCACGGCGCCGACACGACGTGCTGCACGCCGGCCTCGGCGAACGCGTCGGCCTCGGCGCGGATCTCGTCGGGCTCCATGCCCTGCGGATCCCAGCCGGTGCGCAGCGAGATCGTGAAGGACTCCTCGGGCCGGTCGCGCCGCAGGCGCTCGACCGCCTTCGCCGCCTCGGGCGGCTTCACGCCGATGATCTGGTGCCCGTCGCCCTTCTCGACGCCGCGCCGGAGCGCCCGCTCGCTCATGCCGCCGATCCAGATCGGGATCGGGTGGGCCGGCTTGGGGAGCACGCGGATGTCGCGGAAGGAGACGTGGTCGCCCTCGAAGGTGGCGGGGTCCTCGGACCAGACGAGGCGCATGGCGTCGATCATCTCGTCCATGCGGGCGCCGCGGTCGTGGAACCCGTGGCCGAGGGCGTCGAACTCGCGCTCCGACCAGCCGACGCCGGCGGCCACCGTGAGCCGGCCACCGGAGAGCGAGTCGATCGAGGCCAGCTGGTTGGCGAGCTCGAGCGGCACGTGGCTGGGCACCACCAGCACGCTCGTGCCGAGGCCGATCCGCTCGGTGCTGGCCGCCGCCCACGTGAGCGTCACGATCGGGTCGTAGAGGTAGGGCGACGGGTAGTCCTGCTCGGCGGGGTGGACGATGTGATCGCTGATCCACACGTCGGCGAAGCCGAGGTCCTCAGCAGCCCGGGCGGCCGTGGTGATGGCGTCCGCCGAGGCGACGCGGCCGTACTGGGGGAGGTGGATGCCGACGCGCATGCACCGGACCGTAGGCGGTCGGGTCGGCGAGGGCGACGGCTACCGTGGCCGGGCCCTCGTAGCCAAGCTGGTCAAGGCAGCGGACTTTTAATCCGAAGATCGTGGGTTCGAGTCCCACCGGGGGCACGGGCGAGACCGGTGTCGGGAGAAGGGTGGAGTGATGCGGCGGATCGTGGTGGGGGTGCTGTCGCTCGTGGTGGCGCTGGCCGGGCTCGTGGTGGCGGAGAGCGCCGACGCGCCACCGGCGAGCGCGGCGACGTGCCAGATCAGCACGCCGGCGTCGGCGTACCGCCAGCAGGTGTGGATCTCGGCGGGTCACGCCCGCGTCTGGCGGCTGTACCAGGCGTTCTTCCTGCGCCAGCCCGACCAGCAGGGGTTCGACTACTGGTTCGGCGTGCGGGCCCGGGGCGCCAGCCAGAGCGCCATCGCCTACTCGTTCTCGACCAGCCGCGAGTTCCGACAGCGCTACGGCGACCTCAGCCACGGGCAGTTCGTCGACCTCGTGTACCGCAACGTCCTGTGCCGCACGCCCGACGCCGGCGGCCGCGCCTACTGGACCGGCCTGCTCCGCTCGGGGCAGCTCACCCGCTGGGACATGGTCGTGAACTTCGTCGAGCTGCGCGAGTACCTCACGCGCACGCAGACCTGCCACAGCATCTACCCCGCCGAGGACGATGCGGTGGCCGCCTGCCGCCAGCCCGCGCTGCGGCCGCTCTCCCAGGCGACGATGAGCACCGACGGGTACGCGGCCCAGCACGTCCCGGTGCGCCGGGCCAGCGGCGCCACCGGCAGCTTCCGCGGCGTCGCCGTCGACTACGAGCGCGCCGTCCGGCGCAACCTGTTCCGCACCGGGGCGAACCGCTGCTCGGTGGCCTCGATCAACGCCAACTGGGTGCTCGAGGCGGAGAAGGACGGGCCTGACCCGGCCGCCATCGGCATCGCCGTCGTCGACGGCGTGCACGTGAAGGGCTCGGGCGACCGCCCCGATCGGGGCGTCCTCGGGCTTCGGTTCGACCCCAGCCCCCGAGACGTGGTCGAGGTCTGGCCGGGCGACACCGAGAGCCCCGACGACCAGCGGCTCTCGAACGTGCTGCACCACCAGGGTCGGGCGACGCTCGAGTCGTGGCTGTCGGCGGCCGAGCAGTCGCCCTACCTGTCCGAGATCGCACCCGAGCGCCGAGTCGATCCGTCGCAGTGGGTGTGGGCGGCGGCGGGCATGCCGCTGATCATCGGCGGCCAGGTGAACAGGAACTTCGACGTCGACTACGCCCGCGACCCGTACACGAACCAGACGCTGCGGCACTCCTTCGTCCTCTACGACGAGCAGACCGACCGCCTGGTCTTCGCCGCCACCACGGACCTGGACACGCGGGATCTGGTGCGCTGGGCCAGCGCCGCCGGCTACGAGGACCTCGTGAAGTTCGACGGCGGCGCCTCGACGGAGCTCAACGTGGGCGGCCGTGCCGTGCTGGCCGGCACGTCGCGCGACCTCCCGGTGTGGCTCGGCATCGGCTGCTGAAGGCAGCGCCCGCTGGTCACAGCTGGTCGGGGATCGTGACCTCGTCCTCCTCGACCAGCAGCACCTCGTCGCCCGGCTCGAGCACGCCGGGCCCCACGTGGAACCAGCGCCCGCCGAGGTTGGGCAGGCGCATCTCGCGCTGGGCGAGCGTCGCCCGCTCGAGCGTGCGGATGACGCCCCCGTGGGTCACGACGAGGGCCGTGCCCCCGGGGCCGACGGCCAGCGCCACCCGGCCGATCGCGGCGGACGCCCGCTCGAGGACGTGGTCGTCCTCCTCCCAGGCCGGCGGGCGCAGGCCCTCGACCAGGTAGCCGGGGAACCGGTGCTCGATCTCGGGGCGGGTGAGGCCCTGGTACTCGCCGGCGTGGCGCTCGCGCAGGTCGGGATCGGTCTGCACCGGCCCGATGCCCAGCTCCTCGGCGATGATCGTGGCCGTCACCCGCGCCCGCTCGAGCGTGGACGACACCACGGCGTCGAACGTGCCCAGGCGCTGGGCGGCGTGGCGGGCCTGGCGCACGCCCAGGGTGGACAGCGGCGGGTCGGCATCGCCCTGCCAGCGCCCCTCGGCGTTCCACGTCGACTGCCCGTGCCGGACGAGGAGCAGACGGGATGGCTCGGACATCGGGCCGACGGTAGCCCGGTACGCTCACCGCCGATGCCGACGATCCGCCTGTTCGCCGGGGCACGGGAGGCCGCCGGGACCGACCGGGACCACCTCGACGGTGCCACGGTCCGCGCCGTCCTCGACGCCGCCGTCGAGCGCTACGGCGACGCCTTCGCGGCGGTTCTCCGCTCGTGCCGGGTGTGGGTGAACGGCGAGCCGGCGGACGCGGACGACCCGGTCGGCGAGGCCGACGAGGTCGCCGTGCTGCCTCCGGTCTCGGGCGGCTGAGCGTGGCGGAGAAGGCCCAGGCGGCGAAGAAGGCGGCCGGCAAGCCGGCGAAGAAGGCAGCCACGAAGGCGACCAAGAAGGCGTCGAAGACCTCGGCCGAGAAGCCGGCGAAGAAGGCGGCCGCACGGCGGGCCACGTCGAAGGGCGCGCCGTCGAGAGCCGAGCGTGCCGAGGCCCGACGGCGCGAGCAGGCCCGCCGGATGAAGGCGCGGTCGGGCAACCGCTACCTCGTGCACTACGACATCGACGGGCCCCGCGTCCGCCTCGGCCTGCTGTGGTTCGCCGGCTCGATCGTGGCCCTCGCGCTCGGCACCGCCGCCACCGCCCTGTGGTTCGGCGTGACGTTCGCCGCCGCGGGGGCCCAGGCGCTGCGCACGTGGCGGGCCCGGGGTGCGCCGGTCGATCCGCGCGTGGCGCTGCTCGCGGTCGCGGCGGTGGTCGCCGGCGCCGCCGTGCACCCCCGCGCCATGGGCGTGGCCCTCCTGCTCGCGGTCGTCGCCGTGCTCGGCCGGGCGTTCCGCGAGCTCGACGACACGCAGGCCTCGCCAGTGCTCGCCCGGGCCAGCCTGGTCCTGCAGGCCACGCTGGCGCCGGCCGTGGCCGGCGGCTGCCTCGTGCTGCTCGCCGACCTGGAGACGTGGGCGGCCATCTCGCTGGTCCTGCTCACCTCGGCCTACGAGAGCGGCGACTACCTCATCGGGTCCGGGTCGGCCAACGCCTTCGAGGGCCCGTTGGCCGGCGGGGTCGCCGTCGTCGTGACCACGCTGGTGATCGCCGCGCTCGGCGTCCCGCCCTTCGACGTCGGCGAGGCGTTCGCGTTCGGCCTCCTCGTGGCGCCCGGCGCGTTCGCCGGCCAGCTCCTCGCCTCGGTGCTGCTGCCCCACGCCCGGGCCTTCGCCCCCGCACTGCGCCGGGTCGACAGCCTCCTGCTGGTCGCGCCGCTCTGGTACG
This sequence comes from Acidimicrobiales bacterium, assembly GCA_035764875.1. GTDB lineage: Bacteria > Actinomycetota > Acidimicrobiia > Acidimicrobiales > Salinilacustritrichaceae > Salinilacustrithrix. Next base: position 41,705 of record DASTYO010000040.1, read on the forward strand.
CCGGCATCGACCTCCTCGTCGCCTGACCCGGGTGTAGCCTCCCGGCAGGTCCCGATCCGGACCGGAGCCCAGGGAGCACACGTGCGCGACACCCTCCGAACGATCCTCGCCGACGACTACCTGGGCGACCTCACGGCCCTCGACATGGCCGAGCTGCGGGCCCGGCGGTCCACCTGCCAGGAGGTCGAGACCGGGCTGTCGTACCTGCGCCGGCTCGCCCAGGGCCGCCTCGACGTCGTGGGCGCGGAGAGGTCCCGCCGCGCCGAGGGCGCGCCCGGCAGCGGCGACGACCTCGAGGACCTCATCGAGCGCCTCCCCGAGGTGCTGGCCGCCAGCACGCGTGCGCCCGGCGTGGGCCGCCTCCCCTCCGAGTTCGGCACGGGCGTCGTCGACGACGACCTGGCCGACGAGCTCGACGACATCGTCTCAGCCGGCCACCTCGACGAGCCCGACGCGATCGGCGACGACGAGCTCGACCAGGTCGCCGGGTCGCTCGAGGCCTACGAGCGCAAGGTGTCCGACCTCCGTCGCTCGCTCTTCGACCGCATCGACGCCATCGAGGCCGAGCTCACCCGCCGGTACCGCACCGGCGAGGCCTCCGTCGACAGCCTGCTCTCCTGAGGCCGTCGCCGGGGTCCGCCCGGGCGCGGTGGCTGGGTGCCGCCCCGGGGCGACCTGCTTGACTTCCCGCCCATGAGCGCCACGCCGCCCGCCATCCTCGTCGTCGACGACGAACCCCAGGTCCGCAAGGTCGTGCGGTCCGTGCTCGAGGCCGACGGCTACGAGGTGGTCGAGGCGGCCGACGGGCCGGCCGCCCTCCTGCTGCTCAACAGCGTGGGTGGGCCCCGCGGCCCGCACCTGGTGGTGCTCGACATCCTCATGCCGGGCATCGACGGCATCGAGGTGTGCAAGCAGATCCCCAAGGGACGCACCAAGGTCATCATCCTCACGGCCCGCGACGAGGCCGACGTCCGCGCCGCCGCCGAGGAGGCGGGCGCCGACCGCTTCCTCACGAAGCCGTTCTCCGCCGTCGACCTGCTCGACGCGGTGCGGGAGCTGCTGGCCTGAACGTGGGCGACGTGGCACCGGAGGGCGGCGACGACGGCGTGCCGGCCGCGCTCGGCAGCTTCATCCGCGAGCAGCGCCGCCAGGCCCGCCTGTCGATGCGCAAGCTCGCCGAGCTCGCCGGCGTCTCCAACCCGTACCTGTCCCAGATCGAGCGGGGGCTGCGCAAGCCGTCGGCCGACATCCTCCAGCAGCTGGCCCGGGCGCTGTCGATCTCCGCCGAGTCGCTCTACGTGCGGGCCGGGATCCTGGAGCACCGGCCCGGCGAGGCCGACGTCATCGGGGAGATCTTGCGCGACACCTCCATCACGGTCGAGCAGCGCCAGGCGCTCGTGCGCGTCTACCGGTCGTTCCGGGTAGAGGCAGGCTCGCCCCTGCCCGCAGATGTCGACCATCCTGATCCGACAGGTCAGGAATCAACCGGAGGACCCCAGCGTTGACCGCAGTCGTGCATCGCATCGCCGTGCTGTCCTTCCACACCTCGCCCCTCGTGCAGCCGGGCATGGGCGACAGCGGCGGCATGAACGTCTACGTGCGCGAGCTCGTGGCGGCGCTCGCCCAGGCTGGCGTGGACTGCACCGTCTACACGCGGCGCTGGGCCGCCGACCTGCCCGACGTGGTCGACATCGAGCCCGGCTTCCGCGTCGTGCACGTCGACGCCGGTGCCCCGGACATGGCCAAGGAGGACCTGCCGGCCGTCATCGACGAGTTCACCGACGGCGTCCTCGAGCACCTCGATCGCCACCCGGTCGACGCGGTGCACGCCAACTACTGGCTCGCCGGGGTGGCCGGCCACCGCATCAAGCACACGCTCGACCTGCCGCTCGTGGTCACCTTCCACACCCTCGGGCGGGTGAAGGCCCAGGGGGGCGACCCCGAGCCGGCCCACCGCATCGAGGCCGAGCAGTCGGTCATCGGCTGCGCCGACGCCATCCTCGCCAACACCGAGGCCGAGGCCGACGAGCTCGTGCGCCTCTACGGCGCCGACCCGGCCCGCATCGAGATCGTCCCGCCGGGCGTCGACCACGCCTTCTTCAGCCCCGGCGACCGGGCCGGCGCCCGCGCCGCGCTCGGCCTCGCCGCCCATCCCGTCGTGCTGTTCGTCGGACGCATCCAGCCGCTGAAGGGCCTCGACGTCGCCGTGCGCGCCCTCGCCGAGCTCGACCACGACGACGCCGTGCTCCTGGCCGTCGGCGGCGTGAGCGGACCGGCCGGTGCGGCCCACCTGGCCGACGTCACGAAGGAGGCCGCCGACCTCGGCGTCCTCGACCGCATCCGCTTCGTCGAGGCCCAGCCCCACCACCTGCTGTCGACCTTCTACCGGGCCGCCGACGTCGTCCACGTCCCCAGCCGCTCGGAGAGCTTCGGCCTGGTCGCCCTCGAGGCCGCGGCGTGCGGCACGCCGGTGGTCGCGAACGCCGTCGGCGGCCTGCAGACGCTCGTCGCCCACGGCCGGTCCGGGTTCCTGGTCGAGGGCCGCGACCCGGTCGAGTGGGCCCGCACCACCGACCGCGTGCTCGGCGACCCGGTGCTCGCCGAGCGCCTCGCCGCGGGCGGCGTGCGCATCGCCCGCGGCTACACGTGGTCGAGCACCGCCGGGCGGCTGCGCCGCGTGTACGCCGACCTCGGGCTGCGCTCGCTGGTGGCGTGCGCCGCGGCGGCGTAGCGCACACTGGGCGGCGTGCAGCACGCATCCAACCCCGAGGAGCTGGCCGCCCTGGCGCGGACCATCGAGGAGTGGCTCGAGGTCCAGCGGACCGAGAACCCGATCGTGGCCGCCGTCGAGCACGACCCCGACCCCGGCGTGCACCGGTGGTTCGTGCGGGTGCGGGGCGAGGAGAAGGACGTCTTCTCGATCTGGTTCGAGCTGCGCCAGCGCACGCTGCACTACGAGACCTACGTGATGCCGGCGCCGGAGGAGAACCACGCCCGGTTCTACGAGCACCTGCTCCGCCGCAACACCGGCCTCATGGGCGCGGCCTTCGGCATCGGCGAGGAGGACGCCGTCTTCCTCGCCGGGGCGCTCCCCAACCACGCCATCGACCACGACGAGCTCGACCGCATCCTCGGGTCGCTCTACGCGTGGACCGAGCAGTTCTTCCGCCCCGCCCTCCAGATCGGCTTCGAGAGCCGGTTCCGCAAGTGATCTCTCGTTGCATCTGATGCACTCCTGTGCCAGGATGCCTCCTGCGGGTCGGTGCCCGCTCCGGTCGGGGAAGCCGGCGGCGGCGCCGACCCGCCAGCACGCCCGGCGGCGCCGGTGAGCGCACCGGGCCGGCCGCCCCGGCTGCTCATCTACGCCATCACGGTCACCGGCATCCTCAACAACACCGTCCTCGTCCCGTCGCTGCCGGACATCGTCGACGACTTCGGCGCCGGGTCGTCCGCCGCCGGCCTCATCGTCGCCGCCGGCTCCTTCCCGGGCATCGTCGTCGCGCCGCTCATCGGGCTGCTCGCCGACCGCTACGGGCGTCGGGTCGTGCTGGTGCCCTGCCTGGTGGCGTACGGGCTGTTCGGCCTGGGCAGCGCGGTGGCGCCGAGCCTCGAGGTGATGGTGGGCGCCCGCCTGCTCCAGGCGCTCGGCACCGCGGGGCTCATCAACCTCGCCGTGGTGCTCATCAGCGACCACTGGTCGGGCCCCGAGCGCACCAAGCTCATCGGGCGCAACGCGGCCGTGCTCACGCTCGCCCTCGCGGTCACGCCCGCGCTCGGCGGGTTCGCGGCCGACGTGCTCGGCTGGCGCGCCGCGCTCGCCCTGTACGCCACGGGCCTGCCGGTCGCGGTGCTCGTGTGGCGCACGCTTCCGCCCGACCGTCCCGCGGCCACCGAGACGGTGGCCCAGCAGGTGCGGGCTGCGCGGGCGGCCGTCGCCAACCCCGTCGTCACGTCGGTGCTCGGCTCCGGCGTGCTCGTGTTCGTCCTCATCTTCGGGGGCTTCCTCACCGCGTTCCCGGTGCACCTCGAGGAGGTCTTCTCGCTCGGCCCCTCCGAGCGCGGCCTGCTCATCGCCGTGCCCGCCGCGGCCTCCTGCGTGGTGGCCTTCAACCTCGGCCGCATCCGGGCCCGGTGGTCGCTGCGCGGGCTGCTGATCGCCGCCGGTGCGGCGTACGTGCTCGCCTTCGCCGGCGTCGCGGCGGCCGGAACCGTGGCGGTCGTCGTGCTCGCCAGCACCCTCCACGGCCTCGCCGAGGGCATCTTCATCCCGTCGCTGCAGGACGCCGTGGCGGAGGAGGCGCCACCGGAGCGGCGCGGCGCGGTGTTCGCCGTGTGGGTGGGAGCGGCACGCCTCGGGCAGACGGTGGGTCCGCTCCTCGCCGGCGCGGCGCTGGCGCTGACGACGACCGCCGGGACCTTCGTGCTCGGCGCCCTGCTCGCCGTGCTCCTGCTGGTGGTCCAGGTGCGGGGGCCGGTCGGGCGCACGCCCGAACCCGCACCCGCTCCGGTGGCGCCCCACCGGTAGCGTCGGCGCCCATGGATCGGGCTGCACTGCAGATCGTCGGTGGCGGGAAGATGGGCGAGGCGCTCCTCGCCGGCCTGCTCGGCGCCGGCCACGAGGGGCCGCTGCGAGTGGTGGAGACCCACGCCGGCCGGGCCGAGGAGCTGCGCGGCAGCTACCCGTCGCTCGAGGTCGCCGACTCCCCGGGTCCGGCCGACGGCACGCTCGTCGCGGTCAAGCCCCACCTCGTGCCCGAGGTCGCCGCTGCGGTGGGGCGGGCCGGCGGCGGCCGGGTGCTCTCCATCGCCGCCGGAGTCACCATCGCCACGCTCGAGGCGGCCCTCCCCGACGGCACGCCGGTGGTGCGGGCCATGCCCAACACGCCCGCGCTCGTCGGCGCCGGTGCCGCGGCCATCGCCGCCGGCACCCACGCCGGCGACGACGACCTCGCCTGGGCCGAGTCCGTCCTCGGCGCAGTGGGGCTCGTCGTGCGCGTGCCCGAGCACCTGCTCGACGCGGTCACCGGGCTCTCCGGTTCCGGCCCCGCCTACGCCTTCCTGGTGCTCGACGCGCTCATCGAGGGCGGGGTGGCGGCCGGCCTGCCCCGCGACGTCGCGGAGACCCTCGCCGGCCAGACGCTGCTCGGCGCGGCCACGCTGTTCCTCCGGGGCGACGCCACGCCGGGCGAGCTGCGCGCGGCGGTCACCAGCCCCGGCGGCACCACCGCCGAGGGGCTCCGGGTGCTCGAGCAACGGGCGGTGCGCGCCGCGCTCATCGACGCCGTGCTCGCCGCGCGCGACCGCTCGGTCGAGCTCGGTCGCAACTAGGTCGAAGCGCCCATCGTCGGCCGAAGCCCGTTGCGTCACGGGCGCTGACATTGGCGCGCGCCCGGTCTGGCTGCCCCCACGGTGCGGGTAGCAACTGCGCAGCCGCCAGTCAAGACCGACCCGAGGAGCTGCGATGAGCACCCACCGATCCGACACCCCGCTTCCCGGGGCCATCCCGCCGGCCCGCGCCGACCGTCCGCTGACCGCAGGCGCGGCGCCCCAGCCGCAGCAGCAGCCCGGCCCGGCCGACGCCGGCCGTGAGGTCGCCGGCCACGCCCGCTCGGAGATCGAGGACGTCACCACCCACGCCGTCGAGGAGGCGAAGTCCGTCGCCGAGACCGCGAAGTCCGAGGTGCGCGACGTCGTCGACGAGGCCCGAGACGCGGTGCGCCAACAGGCCGACCGCCAGAGCCACGTCGCCGCCGAGGCCCTCGGCCGGGTCCGGGACGACCTGCAGGCCATGGCCCGCAGCGAGGCGCCCCGGGACGCCACCGCCGACTACCTCCAGCGCGCCGCCCGCTCCCTCGACGGCGTGGTCGAGCGCCTCGAGCGTGACGGCATCGAGGGCGCCCTCTCCGGCGTCCGCAGCTTCGCCCAGCGCAGCCCCGGCAGCTTCCTGCTCGCCTCCGCCGGCGCCGGCTTCGCCCTCGGCCGCATCCTCCGCAACGGCGACCACCCGCAGCAGGTGCAGGAGCAGCGCTCCACGGATGCCGGCATGCACCGGGCGCCGACCAGCACCTCCGACCGGGAGATCGACCTCACCGGCGATCCGACCCGGCCGCTGTCCGCCGCGGACGTGCAGAACCGCTCGCTCGTCGACCGGGGCGTGCGCTGATGGCACTCACCGAGCCACGCGTCGACGGGCGATCCCGCCCCGTCCACGACGCACCGTCACCCGAGACCGAGATCGGCGCGCTCTTCGGCGAGCTGAGCGAGGAGGCCAAGCTCCTCGTCCGCCAGGAGGTCGAGCTCGCCAAGGCGGAGATCAAGGAGTCGACCCAGCACGCCACGGGCGTGGGTGCCGGCTTCGGCGCCGCCGCCCTCGTGGGCTACCTGGCCCTCGCCGTGCTCGCGGTCGCCGCCGCCCTCGGCCTCGCCGAGATCATGCCCGCCGGCTTCGCGTTCCTGATCGTGGGCGTGCTGCTCGCGGCCGTGGCCGGCATCGCGTTCCTCATCGGGCGCAAGAACCTGCAGGCGCTGAACCCGGTGCCCCGCAAGACGATCGACACCATCAAGGAGGACCTCTCATGGCTACGCGCTCGGATGAGCTGACCGACCAGATCCGCACGACGCGGACGCGCATGGACCGCACGCTCGACGACATCGGTGAGCGCGCCGGTCCCGGTCGCCTGACGGCGCGCGTGAAGGACGCCGTCGCCACCACCAAGGACACCGTCATGGGTGCGGCCGCCGGCACGGGCCAGCACCTCGCCGAGACCGGCAGCGACGTCGCCGGCACGGTCCGCCAGCAGGGCCGGGGCAACCCGCTCGCCGCCGGGCTCGTCGCCTTCGGCGCCGGACTGCTCGCCGGCTCCGTGCTGCCCGAGAGCCGCACCGAGCACGCGCTCGCCCGTGAGGTCCAGAGCAAGGCGCAGGCCCCCATCCGCGAGCAGGTGAAGCAGTCGGCCAGCGCGGTCGCCGACCAGGTCGGCGACCGCGTCGATGAGGCGAAGGAGACCATCGCCCAGGAGGCCCACGTGGCCAAGGACGCCGTGGCATCCGACGCCGCCGAGCGCAAACATGCAGTCGAGGAGCACGCGCACAGCGCAGCCGAGGACGTCCGCGACGAGGTCCAGGGCACGCTGCGCCACCACACCGGGGAGTGAGACCGATGGCGACCAGCACCGGCGAACGGCTGATCGACCTCACCGAGGGCGAGCGGCACCCCGATCGCGGCACCGCAGGCGGTGACCGCGGCCGGGATGCCGATCGTCCCGGCGAGGTCCCTGCGAAGGGCTTCAAGGACGTGGCCCTGCGGGTCAAGGACGAGGCGAAGGAGGACAACCTCTCGCTGCTCTCGGCCGGCGTGGCGTTCTACCTCCTGCTCGCCATGTTCCCGGCGCTGGCCGCCATCGTCTCCGTGTACGGGCTGGTCGCCGACCCGAGCGAGGTGGCCCAGCAGGTCACCGACCTCACCGGCACGCTGCCCCAGGAGGCCCAGAGCCTCATCACCGACCAGCTCGAGAAGATCACCGAGGAGCAGCAGGGCATCGGCGTGACCCTGGCCGTCAGCGTGCTCGCCGCGCTCTGGGCGGCGTCGTCCGGCGTGAAGAACCTCATCGCCGCGGTCAACGTGGCCTACGACGAGTGCGAGACCCGCAAGTTCTTCAAGCTCCGCGGGCTGGCGCTCGCCCTCACCCTCGGCGCGGTGCTGTTCGCCGTGGTCGCCATCGGTGTGATCGCCGTCCTCCCCGTCATGGTGAGCGAGCTGCCCTTCGGCGGTGCCGGCCGGATGCTGGTCCAGGTCGCGTCCTACGTCGGCCTCGCGCTGGCGTTCATCGTCGGCCTCGCGGTGCTCTACCGCTACGCCCCCGACCGGGACGCCCCCCGCTGGCGGTGGGTGTCGTGGGGTGCGGTCATCGCCACCGCCCTCTGGGTGCTCGGCTCCGTGGCCTTCTCCGTCTACGTGTCGAACTTCGGCAGCTACGGCGAGACCTACGGCAGCATCGGTGCGGTCATCGTGCTCATGCTCTGGCTGGTGATCACCGCCTTCGCCATCATCCTCGGTGCCGAGATCAACAGCGAGCTCGAGGCGCAGACCGCCAAGGACAGCACCGTCGGGTCGCCGGAGCCGATGGGCCGCCGCGGCGCCGTCAAGGCCGACGAGCTCGGCGAGCCCGCCGACCGCTGAGCGCCACAGGAGCACCATCCACCACTTGGGCACCAGCACCTGCTAGTGGCCACAGGAGCCACGCCTGGCCTACGCTGGCCGCCGGAGAGAAGGGGTGTTCCATGTCCCGTGCCAGCGGTTCCACGCGACCCGGCTTCCTCACCCCGCGTGAGGTGGCCGAGGCGCTGCGAGTGTCCGACATGACGGTGTACCGGTTGATCAAGTCGGGCGAGCTGCGCGCCCTGCGCATCGGGAAGTCGTACCGGATCAGCGAGGAGGACTTCGATGCCTACCTCGCTGACCGGTTCACGGAAGCCGGCTAGATCCCTCTAGCGTCAGCAGCAGTGGCTGCGCTCCGGTACGACACCGTCTCCTTCCTCTCCGACTACGGCCGGCAGGACGAGTTCGTCGGCGTCGTCCACTCGATCCTGCGGTCGGGCGCCCCGGGCGTGTCGGTCATCGACATCACCCACGACATCGCCCCCCACGACGTGCGGGCCGGCGGGCTCGCCCTCGCCCGCAGCGCCCAGTACCTGTGCCCCGGCGTCGTGCTCGCCGTGGTCGACCCCGGCGTCGGCACCGACCGGCGAGGCATCGCGGTCGAGGTCGGCGGCGGCCAGTCGGTGCTGGTCGGTCCCGACAACGGCCTGCTCGCCCCGGCGGTCGCCATGGTCGGGGGCGCCACCCGGGCGGTGACCCTCACCAACGACGAGTTCCACCTGCCCGCCCCCGGACCCACCTTCGACGGGCGCGACGTCTTCGCACCGGTCGCCGCCGCCCTCTGCTCGGGCGTCGACATCGGCGAGCTCGGCGACGACATCGACCCGAGCTCGCTCGTGCCCGGCCTCATCCCCGTGGTCCGCGAGGAGGACGGCGATCTGGTGGCCGACGTGCTCTGGGTCGACCGGTTCGGCAACTGCCAGCTCAACGTCGACCCCGACGACCTCGACGGCTGGGGCGACCGCATCCGCCTGCGCCTCGGCGACCGCAGCCGGGTCGCCCGCCGGGTCGACACCTACGGCCAGATCCGCGAGGGCGAGGTCGGCCTGGTTGTCGACTCCTACGGGCTGGTCTCGGTGGCCCTCGACCGCCGCTCGGCCCACGCCGAGCTCGGCTTCGGCCCCGGCCAGGAGCTGCGCCTCGAGCGCCTCGACGGCGACGACCCCGACCAGCCCGCCGAGGGCGTGACCAGCGCGGTCAGCCTCGGCCCCCGACGCGACGGAGGCGACCGATGAGGCCCGGCACCACGATCATCATGGCCATCCTGCTGCTGCTCATCATCGGGGCCGCCACCCTCCAGCTCGTCTTCTTGACGTAGCGGCGTCAGGCGTAGCGGCGGAGCGCGCCGGCCAGCAGGCCCATGCCTCCGAGCCCGGGGAGCGCGTCGATGCGGCGGTCGATGCGCTCCGCGACCGCGCTGCCGTCCTCGCCGGTGAACAGCGTGCGCACGAGGTGGCGGGTCTCCTCCTCGGGCATGACCGACGCACCCACGGGGCTCCACAGGGCGCGGACGACCCGGCGCGTGGTCCGCTGCGCCGCCGCGCTCGCCTCCAGGCGCTCCACCGCCTGCGAGCGGTAGAAGGCGATGTGCGTGCCCTCCTGGCGCATGATCCGGCGGAGCACCTCGTCGAGCACCGGGTGCTGCGCCTCGCCGGCGAGGCGCACGTAGCCGGCCTGCGTCGTCCACTCGTTGATGACGCCGACGGTCATGTGCACGGCCAGGAAGTGGCGGGTCGCGGCCGAGAACGCCATCCACAGCACCGGGCTCGCGGTGATGCGCCAGCCGAGGCGCCGGCGCATGGAGGCGACGCGCGGCGCTCCGCCCGGCTCCTCGTGGGCGGCGAGCACCCGGCCGAGCGCCTCGCCGTGCCAGAACTCCTCGTGGTTCCACAGGGTGAGGAACGTCGTGATCTCCGGGTCGTGGTGGGCCCGGGTGTTCAGCAGGTTCCGCAGGTAGCAGGACGTGTGGTTCTCCACGTCGTGCATGTACCGCAGGCAGCGGAGGTGCTCGGGGGCGAGGGGCTGGTCGCGGAACGCGGCGAAGTCGATGTCGTCCACGTGCAGCCGGTCGGCCGAGCGCTTGTAGGTGTCGAGGTCGAAGGCCACGCGCTCTGTTCGGTGCGCGCCCTTCGTCCGGATTGCGGTCAGACCTGGGCGACGAGCGAGTCGCGGGTGAAGCGCTTCACGCCGCCCCGCAGGAGCAGGAGCGCCACCGCCCAGATGGCCGCGCCGATGCCGAACGCGATGGGCAGGGTGACGAGGAGCAGGCCGGTCGACTGGCCCACGGCGAGGAAGATGAGCGGCAGGATGACGGCGCCGCCGAGCTGGTTGGCCTCCTGGGCGGTGTGGGTGCGCGCCGACACCCGCACCATCACGGACAGGCCGAGCGTCGCCACCGCCGGGGCCACCCACAGGATCATCACGCCCCACAGCTGGGTGGGCACGAAGATGCGGCCCATGACCGGCCACGCCACGCCGTTGGCGACCAGCACGAACGCCAGGAACCCGAGCCACGACACGGCGATGGCCGGCAGGAAGGCCGAGAGGAACTTGGCGAGGAAGAGGTCGCGGTCGCGGATCGAGGAGTGGAGCAGCGACTCGAGCGTGCGGCGCTCCTTCTCGCCGGCGAAGGCGTCGGCGGCGAGCACGGCCGACACCATGAGCGGGACGATCAGGAACAGGGGAGCCAGCAGGTAGCCGTTGACGAGCACGATGAGCTGCTCCTCCACCGGCAGCTCGAGGATGGGCCGGGCGAGGTCGCCGGGGACGTCGGCGAGGAACCGCTCGACGTGCACGCCCCGAGTCGCCCGGGCGGCCAGGCCGATGGCCCCGGGCAGCAGCACCATGAGCAGGACCGGCACGGCGAGCATCGGGATGACCACCGACTTCGAGCGGGAGATGGCGCGCATGTCCTTGGCCACCACCCCTCGCACCGCGGTCCAGTCGACGGCGGTCACCGGGCCTGCACCTCCGCCTCGACGGGGGCCGGTGCCGGCGGCACGCCGGCGGCGGCGGCCCGACGCGCCTCGATCTCGAAGTAGACGTCCTCGAGGGTGGGCGGGCGGGGCACGGCTGCGTACACGGCGACGCCGGCGCCCACCAGCGCGGCCACCACGCGGGGCAGGGCCTCGCGGTCCTCGACCCGGAGCGTGGCGCCGCCGGGCGCCGGCACGGCGACGAGCACCCCGGGCACCCGGGCGACGGTGGCGAGCACGTCGTCGCCGGCCCGGCCGCCGAGGTCGAGGTCGGCCTCGAGGCCGTCCCACAGCTCGGCCGCCAGATCGGCGGGCCGCCCGTAGGCGATGAGCTCGCCCCGGTCGAGCACGGCCATGCGGTCGGCGAGGCGACCGGCCTCGCCCAGGAAGTGGGTGGCGAGCACGACCGTGCGCCCCTGCTCCGAGGCCAGGGAGCCGATGAGCTCGACGACGTCGCGCGTCGCGGACGGATCGAGCCCCGACGTGGGCTCGTCGAGGAACAGCACCTCGGGATCGTGCAGCAGGGAGCGGGCCAGGCCGAGGCGCTTGCGCTGGCCGGTGGACGCCCCCCGCACCGTCTGGTCGGCCCGGTCGCCCATGCCGAAGCGGTCGAGCAGCTCGGTGATGCGCTGCTCGACGGCGGGACCTCGGTCGCCCCGCACCATCGCCGCGTACCGCAGGTTCTCCCGGGCGGTGAGCCGGTCGTCGAGACCGGCGTGCTCGGTGAGCACGCCGGTGCGCCGGCGCAGGTCGTCGCCCTGGGTCGCCGGGTCGAGCCCGAGGACCCGGGCCCGGCCGCCGTCGGGGCGGAGGACGCCGTTCAGCAGCCGGACGGTGGTGGTCTTGCCGGCGCCGTTCGGGCCGAGCAGGGCGAGCACCTCGCCCGGTGACACCTCGATCGACAGCTCGGCGAGGCCGACGCCGCCGGGGAACAGGCGCCGCAGGCCCTCGGTGACGATCCCGTCGTGCACGCCTGCATGTCTACCGGCAGTCCGACCGTCGGCAGCGACCGTGCGGCGCGTGGTGAACTTGCGGCGTGAACCTCGCCGAGATCATCGCCGACCACCCCGCCGACTCCGTGGCGCTGATCTCCCGGGGCAAGGACACCACCTACGGCGTGCTGCGCGACCAGGTCGGACGCCTGCGCGGCGGGCTCGTGGCGCGGGGGATCGAGCCCGGCGACCGGGTCGCCATCGTGGCGGCCAACAACTGGTACTTCGTGGCCTCGTGGCTGGCCGTGCTCGGCGTCGGCGCCGTCGCCGTGCCCCTGAACCCCACGAGCCCCGGCCCCGAGCTCACCCGCCAGCTCGCCGAGGTGGGCGTGTCGGCCGTGTTCGTCGGCCCGACGGCGAAGCGCATCCTCCCCGACATCGACCGGTCGGCCGTCCCCGAGCTGCGGCTGGTCGTCCAGTGCGACGGGGGCGAGCCGGCGGCGCCAGGTGCCGCGTGCATCGACGACCTGCTCGCGAGCGAGCCGGTGCCCGTCGTGCCCCGGAACGACGACGACCTCGCCGTGCTGATGTTCACCTCGGGCACCGCCGGCTTCCCGCGGGCGGCGATGCTCAGCCATGGCAACCTGCTCGCCAACCTCGAGCAGATCCAGGCCAACCCGTTCCGCCAGCAGACCGCGGACGACGTCGCCCTCGGCGTGCTGCCGTTCTTCCACATCTTCGGCCTCAACGTCGTCCTCGCCATGACCCTGCGCACCGGCGGCGCCGTGCTGGCGGTCGAGCGCTTCGACCCCGAGTCGGCGCTGGAGTCCATCAAGCGCCACGGCGTCACGCTCATCGCCGGCGCCCCGGCCATGTGGTCGGCGTGGGCCCACCTGCCCGGCGCGGCGGCCGACGCCTTCGCCGGGGTCCGCATCGCCGGCTCCGGCGCCTCGAAGCTCGACGCCGAGGTGCGCGAGATCGTCCGCACGCGCTTCGGGCTCCAGATCGACGAGGGCTACGGCCTCACCGAGGCCTCACCGGTGGTCACGACGTCCACGGGCATCCCCGCCCCGCCCGGCAGCATCGGCGCCCCGCTGCCCGGCGTGAAGGTCCGCCTCATCGACGCCGACGGCCTCGACGTCCTCGTGGGCGACGTCGGCGAGATCCGGGTGCAGGGCCCCAACGTCTTCCAGGGCTACTGGGACGACGCCGAGGCCACGGCACGGGCGCTCACGCCCGACGGCTGGCTCTGCACCGGCGACCTGGCCGTGGTCGACGACGACGGGTTCCTGTTCGTGGTCGACCGGCTCAAGGACCTCATCATCGTGTCGGGGTTCAACGTCTACCCCGCCGAGGTCGAGGCCATCCTGGTCGAGCACCCCGGCGTCGCCGCCGCCGCCGTGGTGGGCGTCCAGCACCCGCACTCGGGCGAGGCGGTGAAGGCCTACGTCGTCGCCGCCGAGGGCGCCTCCATCGAGGAGGACGACATCATCACGTTCTGCGAGGAGCGCCTCGCCCGCTACAAGTGCCCCCAGAAGGTCTGGTTCGTCGACGAGCTGCCGGCCGGGCTGGGGGGCAAGATCCGCAAGCACGAGCTCCGCTGAGGGAGCCGTCCCGGCACTTTGTGAACGTATGAACGAGCCCCGTACCCTGCCGACCGTGGCCGAGCGCGGTGGCAGACGCATCCCCGACGCCACCGTGGCGCGCCTGCCCATCTACCTGCGCAGCCTGATCGAGCTCGGCCCGCAGACCCTCACGGTGAGCAGCGAGCAGCTCGCGGAGTCGGCCGGCGTCAACGCGGCGAAGGTCCGCAAGGACCTGTCCTACCTGGGCAGCTACGGCACCCGGGGCGTGGGCTACGACGTCGAGTACCTCCAGAACCAGATGCGCCGGGCGCTGGGCATGACCCACGACTGGCCCGTCGTCATCGTCGGCATCGGCAACCTCGGTGCCGCGCTCGCCAACTACGGCGGGTTCGGCAGCCGTGGCTACCCGGTGGCGGCGCTCGTCGACGCCGATCCCCGGGTCGTGGGCACCCGATTCGGCGACCTGGTCGTGCGCCACATCGACGAGCTCGCCGACGTGGTGGCCGAGGTCGGCATCGCCATCGGGGTCATCACCACCCCCGCCGCCGCGGCGCAGTCGGTGGCCGACGACCTGGTGGCGGCCGGCGTGCGGTCGATCCTGAACTTCGCCCCCACCGTCATCTCGGTGCCCGAGGGGGTCTCGCTGCGCAAGGTCGACCTCGCGGTCGAGATGCAGATCCTCTCCTTCTACCAACAGCACGGCAGCGAGTAGGCACGATGCCGGTCGAGGGTCCGCAGTATCCGGTGAACCTGGTGCTGCGGGGCCGCTCGGTGCTCGTGGTGGGCGGCGGACCGGTGGCCACCCAGAAGGTCGAGGGCCTCCTCGAAGGCGGGGCCGACACCGTGCTGGTCGTCGCCCCCGACGTCACCGACGAGATCGCCGCCTTCGGGCGCGACGGGTTGGTGGGGCTGGAGCGCCGGCCGTACCGCAGCCCCGAGGCCGCGGACCACCGCCTGGTCGTCACCGCCACCAACGACCCGGCCGTGAACCACCAGGTGTTCCTCGACGCCGACGCCGCCGGCGTGTGGGTGAACTCGGCCGACGATCCGGCCAACTGCACCTTCACGCTGCCGGCCCGGGTCCGGCGCGGGACGCTGCTGGTCACGATCGCCACGGGGGGTCGCAGCCCGGCGCTGGCCACGTGGCTGCGCAGACGATTCGAAGCCGAGTTCGGTCCGGAATACGATGCACTGGTGGAGCTCCTCTCCGCGGAGCGGGAATCCATCAAGGCCCAGGGTCGTTCGACTGAGGGTCTCCAGTGGCAGGAAGCCCTCGACCGGGGGCTGCTCGATCTGCTGCGTGCCGACCGCCACAACGAAGCGCTGGAACTGCTGAGATCATGCCTGTCGTCGTCATCGGGGTGAACCACCGCACCGCACCGCTCGGTGTGCTCGAGGCGATGGCCATCGGCAACGACGCCGCGGGCAAGGCCCTCACCGCGCTGCTCTCGAAGGACCACGTGTCCGAGGCCGTCGTGCTGTCCACGTGCAACCGCACCGAGGTCTACGCGGTCGCCGAGAAGTTCCACGGCGGCTACGCCGACGTGCGGGCCGTCCTCGCCGAGCTGGCGTTCCTCGATCCCGAGGACGTGGCCGACCACCTCTACGTGCACCACGACAGCGCCGCCGTGGCCCACCTGTTCGAGGTCGTCTCCGGCCTCGACTCCGCCGTCCTCGGCGAGCACGAGATCCAGGGCCAGGTGAAGGGCGCCTGGGAGCGGGCCCGAAGCGAGGGGGCGGCCGGCGCCACCTTGAACCTGCTGTTCCGCCACGCCCTCGAGGCCGGCAAGCGGGCCCGCAGCGAGACCGGCATCGGCCAGGGCACCGCCTCGGTGTCCTACGCCGCCGTGGCCCTCGCCGCCCGGGAGCTCGGGTCGCTCGAGGGCCGCCGCGCCATCGTGCTGGGCGCCGGCGAGATGGGCGCCTCCATGGCCGAGTCGCTGGCCGCCGCCGGTGTGGCCGAGCTCGTCATCGCCAACCGCACCCACGACAAGGCCGTCACCCTCGCCCGCGGCGTCGGCGGCCGGGCCATCCGCTTCGCCGACCTCCCCGCCGAGCTGGTGGGCGCCGACGTCGTGCTCACCTCCACCGGCGCCTCATCGGTGCTGCTCACCCGGGCCGAGGTCGAGGAGGCCATGGCCGCCCGCTCGGGCCGGCCGCTGGTGCTCGTCGACATCGCCGTCCCCCGCGACATCGAGCCCTCCGTCGCCGAGCTCGACGGCGTCACCGTCCTCGACATGGATGCCCTCTCGGCCTTCGCCGAGCAGGGCCTCGCGGAGCGCCGCCGGGAGATCGACGCCGTCCGGGTCATCCTCGACGACGAGCTCGAGCGCTTCCGGGCCGCCACCTCGGCCCGCGAGGTCGCCCCGGTCATCGTCGCCCTGCGGGAGGCGGCCGAGGCCACCCGCCTCACCGAGCTCGACCGGGCCCGCGCCCGCCTCGGCGACCTCGACGAGGCCCAGCTGGCCGCCGTCGAGAAGCTCACCCAGGGCCTGGTCGCCAAGCTGCTGCACCAGCCCACCGTGGCCCTGCGCGAGGCCGCCGGCTCCGCCAAGGGCGAGCGCCTCGTCCAAGCCCTCCGCGACCTCTACGACATCGAGCCCTGACCCGCCCCCAGGAACTGGACGCGGTTCCTGCGCACCGCTTTCCGGAACCGGACGCGGTTCCGTACCGTCCCCGGTCGTGAAGCTGCGCGCCGCCACCCGTTCGTCGCCCCTGGCCCGCTGGCAGACCGAGCACGTCATCGGCCTGCTGCAGGCGGCGCACCCGGGCCTCGAGGTCGAGCCGGTGCACCTCACCGCGTCGCCCGACAAGGACCTCGCCACCCCCATCTCCGAGCTGGGCGGCAAGGGCCTGTTCGCCAAGGAGGTCCAGGAGGCGGTGCTCGACGGCCGGGCGGACCTGGCCGTGCACTCGGCCAAGGACCTGCCGTCGCAGACCGTGCCGGGGCTGGTCCTCGCCGCCGTGCCCGAGCGGGGTGATCCCCGTGACGTGCTGGTCGGCTCCACGCTCATCGACCTGCCCGTGGGCGCCGTCGTGGCCACCGGCTCGAACCGCCGGCGGGTGCAGCTCCAGGACCTGCGCCCCGACCTCCGCTTCGTGGAGCTCCGCGGCAACATCCAGCGGCGCGTGTCCACCGCCGGCTCGACGCTCGACGACGGCACCACCATCACGGCCGTCATCGCCGCGGGCGCCGCGCTGCTGCGCCAGGACCTGGAGGCGTCGATCAGCGACTGGCTGCCGGCCTACGTCATGACCCCGCAGGTGGGCCAGGGCGCGCTGGCCATCGAGTGCCGGGCCGACGACACCGCCACCCTCGAGCTGCTGCGGGCCATCGAGCACGCCCCGAGCCGCCGCCAGCTCGACGCCGAGCGCTCGTTCCTCGTCGCCCTCGGCGGCGACTGCGACCTGCCCGCCGGCGCCCACGCCACGCTCGCCGACCCCGACGACCCCGGCAGCGAGATCACGCTGCGCATGGTGATCGGCGCCGACGACGGCAGCCGCCTCGAGCGGGCGGTCATCCGGGGTGCGGACGAGCACGCCATCGGGGCCGACGGCCTCGCGCTTCTCCCGGTGGACGAGCTGCTCAGCGCTCGCTGAGCCGCCGGCGGATCTCGACTGCCACCTCGGGCCCGACCAGCGCCCGCAGCTCGTCGGCCATCGACGCCGCCACCGGCGCCTCGGCGTCGAAGCACTCGTCGGCCTCGGTGCACCACCAGGCCATCGTCTCGCCGCCGTCGCCCCAGTCGGACCGACGCCAGCGGCGCAGCACGGCCACGTCGCCGTCGTCCCCGTCCACCCGCTCGACCTTGAGCGGCAGCTGCCAGCACACCGACGGCTTGGCGTCCATGGGACGCTCACCGTCGTCGAGCGCGGCGAGATGCAGCGCGCAGCCGACGCCACCGGCGAACCCGGGCCGGTTGAAGAAGATGCAGGCGCCGTCGACCACGCGCGTGTGGCGCCGCTCCGCGTCGGCGTAGACGCCGCCAGCCGCCGCCTCCTCGTGGTGCTGGAACCGCTCGGGCGGCAGCGTGGCGGCCAGCGCGCCGATGAGCATGGCCTCGTCCTCGTCGAGCAGCTCGGCGCCCACCGAGCAGCACCCCTGCTGCAGGTGCGGCGCCGGTTCGTCGAGGATGCCCTGGCAGCCGTCGCCCCACCGGCACCGCCACGCTGACCCGAGGAAGCCCACGTCGACCCGCCAGCGGGTCCCGTCGACGGGGTCGACCACCTCCTCGAACCGCTCGGCCGCCGGCACCCGGCCAGCCTACGGTGCACCGCATGACCGTCTACCTGGTGGGTGCCGGACCGGGAGATCCCGGCCTGCTGACCCTGCGGGGGGCCGAGCTGCTCCGCCGGGCGGACGTCGTCGTCCACGATCGGCTGTCGGCCGAGGAGCTGCTCGAGCTCGCGCCGACCACCGCCGAGCGCATCGACGTCGGCAAGTCGCCCGGCCACGCCCGCGTGCCCCAGGAGGGCATCAACCGGCTGCTCGTCGAGCACGGACGCACGGGCAAGGTGGTGGTGCGGCTGAAGGGCGGCGACCCCACCGTGTTCGCCCGCGGCGGGGAGGAGGCCCTGGCCCTGGCCGAGGCCGGCGTGCCGTTCGAGATCGTCCCCGGCATCACCTCGGCCATCGCCGTCCCGGCCTACGCCGGCATCCCGGTCACCCAGCGCTTCTCGTCCACCAGCTTCACCGTGGTCACCGGCCACGAGGACCCATCCATCGGCGCGGACGGCTCGGTCGACTGGGACGCGGTGGCCCGGGTGGGCGGCACCATCGTCATCCTCATGGGCGTCGGCCGCATCGACCGCATCTGTGAGCGGCTCCTGGCCGCCGGCCGTCCGCCCGACACCCCGGCCGCGGCGGTGATCTGGGGCACCCGTCCGGAGCAGCGGACGGTGCGGGCCACGCTCGGCACGCTGGCCGATCAGGACCTCGAGTCGCCGGCCACCATCGTCATCGGGGCGGTCGCGAGCCTCGACCTGGCGTGGTTCGAGCGCCGCCCGCTGTTCGGCCGGACCGTCGTGGTCACCCGCGCCCGGGCCCAGGCATCGGGCCTGGTCGATCGGCTCCGCGAGCTCGGCGCCGCCACGGTCGAGATCCCGGCGATCCGTATCGACGACGCCGCCGACGGCGGGGCCGCGCTCGCGGCCGCCGTCGAGCAGCTCGCCGCCTACGACTGGGTGGTGCTCACGTCGCCCAACGGCGCCCGCCGCCTCCTCGCCGCCTGCCGCGACGCCCGCGCCTTCGGCCCGGCGAAGGTCGCGGCCATCGGCCCCGGCACCGCCGACGCGCTGCGCGAGGGCAACATCGCCGCCGACCTCGTGCCCGAGCGCTTCGTCGCCGAGGGCCTGCTCGAGGTGTTCCCGGACCCGCCTGCCGCCGGCGGGCGGGTCCTCATCGCCCGGGCGGCCGAGGCCCGCGACGTCCTGCCCGAGACCCTGCGCGACCGGGGCTGGCACGTCGACGTCGTGGAGGCCTACCGCACGGTGGCCGGCGAGCCCACGCCGGCCGA
The DNA here is from genome assembly GCA_035764875.1 of Acidimicrobiales bacterium. Lineage (GTDB taxonomy): Bacteria > Actinomycetota > Acidimicrobiia > Acidimicrobiales > Salinilacustritrichaceae > Salinilacustrithrix. Next base: position 60,872 of record DASTYO010000040.1, read on the forward strand.
GCTCGCCGCCGTGGCCGGCGCCGACGTCGTCACGTTCACGTCGTCCTCCACCGTGCGCAACTTCCTCGCCGTCTGCGACACGGTGCCGCCGGTGGTCGCCTGCATCGGGCCGGTCACCGCCGCCACCGCCCGCGAGCTCGGCCTCACCGTCGACGTCGAGGCCGCCGAGCACACCATCGACGGCCTCCTCGACGCCCTCGTCCACCACCTGTCCGCCCCCTGATCCGTTCCCGCCGCACCGATCGGCGACCGATGGTCGATCTGCGCGTCAGGAACGGGGATCGAACCGGTTCCGACATCGCCGCGCGGGTCGTCGACAATGGGGCGGTGGTCCCCCCGCCTGCCGCCATCCTCTTCGACTTCGACGGGCTGGTGCTCGACACCGAGACGTCCGAGTTCCTGACCGTCGCCGAGAGCTTCGCCGACCACGGCCTGGAGCTGTCCCGGGACGACTGGGTGTCGATCATCGGCACCGCCGACCACCCCCACTGGACCGAGATGCTCGAGACCGCCCTCGGACGGCCCCTCGACGACCTGGAGGCGATCCTCGAGACCCGGCGAGCCCGCCACCACGCTCGCATCAGCGAGGAGCCGCTGCGGCCGGGCGTCATCGAGCTGGCGGCCGAGGCCAGGGATGCCGGCGTCGGCGTGGCCATCGCCTCCTCGAGCCCGCTCGACTGGATCACCGGTCACCTCCAGCGCTTCGGCGTCGACCACCTCTTCCCGGTGAAGGCCACGCGCGACGACGTCGGCAAGGAGCGCACGAAGCCCCACCCCGACCTGTTCCTCCTCGCCGCCGAGCGCCTCGGCGTCGACCCTGCCCACTGCGTGGTGCTCGAGGACAGCGAGCCCGGCGTCACCGCGGCGAACGCCGCCGGCTGCGTCACGGTGGGTGTGCCGGCCGGCATGACCGAGCACCTGGCGTTCGAGCACGCCGACCTCGTCGTCCGCTCGGTCGCCGAGCTCGACCTCGAGCGCCTGGCAGCGCTGTTCGACGCGCCTCGTAGGGTGGCCCCGTGACGTTCCCCGAGCGACGCCTCCGCCGCCTCCGGCGCACCCCCGCGCTGCGGCGCATGGTGGCCGAGACGCACCTGCGCACCGACGACCTCATCGCCCCGCTGTTCGTGCGCGAGGGCGTCGACGAGCCCCAGCCGATCCACTCGCTGCCCGGGGTGGTGCAGCACACCGTCGACAGCCTGCGGCGCGAGGCCGAGGAGCTCGTGGCGCTCGGCATCCCCGCGGTCGTGCTGTTCGGGGTGCCCCTCGAGAAGGACGCCACGGGCAGCCAGTCCTGCGACCCGCACGGCATCGTGCAGGTGGCTCTGGAGGCGCTGCGGGCCGACCTCGGCGACGACCTCGTGCTCATCGCCGACCTCTGCGTCGACGAGTACACCGACCACGGCCACTGCGGCGTCCTGCGCGACGACGGCACGGTCGACAACGACGCCACCCTCGAGCTGTACGCGGCCGCGGCGGTGGCCCAGGCGCGCGCCGGCGCCGACGTCGTCGCGCCGTCCGGGATGATGGACGGTCAGGTGGCCGCCATCCGCTACGCGCTCGACCAGGACGGCCACGAGGAGGTGCCGATCCTCGCCTACGCCGCCAAGTACGCCTCCGCCCTGTACGGGCCCTTCCGCGACGCGGTCGACGTCACCATCGCCGGCGGCGGCGACCGCAAGGGCTACCAGCAGGACCCGGCGAACGTGCGCGAGTCGATGGAGGAGATGGAGCTCGACCTCGCCGAGGGCGCCGACATGCTCATGGTGAAGCCGGCGCTCGCCTACCTCGACGTCATCGCCGCCGCCCGCAGCCGCTTCGACGTGCCCCTCGCCGCGTACCACGTCTCCGGCGAGTACGCGATGGTCAAGGCTGCCGGCGAGCGCGGCTGGATCGACGGCGACGCGGTCATGCGCGAGCACCTCCTCGGCATCAAGCGGGCCGGCGCCGACCTCATCCTCACCTACGCCGCGCGCGACATCGCGCAGGAGCTCGCCCGATGACCACGAACGAGCAGCTCTACGCGCGCGCCGAGGCCCGCATCCCCGGCGGGGTGAACTCGCCGATCCGCGCGTTCCGCGCCGTGGGCGGCACGCCCTACTTCGTGGCCCGGGCCGAGGGCGCACGGGTCTGGGACGTCGAGGGCACCGAGTACCTCGACCTCGTGCAGAGCTACGGCGCGGTCATCGCGGGCCACGCCCACCCGGCCATCGTGGCGGCCGTCCAGGAGGCGGCGGCGCGCGGCACGTCGTACGGCGCGCCCACCGAGGGCGAGGTGCTCATCGCCGAGGAGATCTGCGCCCGGGTGCCGTCGGTCGAGAAGGTGCGCCTGGTCAGCTCCGGCACCGAGGCCACCATGTCCGCCATCCGCCTCGCCCGTGGCCACACCGGCCGCACGAAGCTGGTGAAGTTCGCCGGCAACTACCACGGCCACGGCGACGCGCTGCTCGCCCAGTCGGGCTCGGCGCTGGCCGTGTTCTCGCTGCCGGAGAGCGTCGGGGTCACCGAGGCCACCGTCGCCGACACCGTGGTGGTGCCGTACAACGAGGTGCCCACGCTCGACGAGCAGGTGGCCGCGGTGATCCTCGAGCCGGCCGCGGCGAACATGGGCCTCATCCCGCCCGACGACGGGTTCCTCGCCGCGCTGCGCGCCGAGTGCGACCGCGTCGGCGCGCTGCTGATCTTCGACGAGGTCATCACCGGCTTCCGCGTCGCCCGGGGCGGTGCCCAGGAGCTCTACGGCGTCGCGGCCGACCTCACGTGCTTCGGCAAGGTCATCGGCGGCGGGCTCAACATCGGCGCCTTCGGCGGCCGGGCCGACGTCATGGACTCCCTGGCCCCGGACGGGCCGGTGTTCCAGGCGGGCACGCTGTCGGGCAACCCGCTCGCCACCGCCGCCGGCCGGGCCGCGCTCGAGCTGCTCGACGACGCCGCGTACGACCGCATGCGCGCCGGCGCAACCCGGCTGGCCGCCGGCCTCGAGGGGGCGTTCGCCGACGCCGGCATCCCCGCGGTGATCCCGCGGGTCAGCACGCTGGTGGGCGTGCACCTCGGCCCCACCGCCCCGCGCACCTACGACGAGGCCAAGACCACCGACGTCGAGCGCTACCGGCGCTTCTTCCACGCCATGCTCGGCCGGGGCGTGGCGATGGCGCCCGGCGCCTACGAGGTGCTGTTCCCGGGGCTCGCCCACACCGACGACGTCATCGACGAGATCGTGGCCCGGGCCCGGGAGGCGGCCGCCGAGGCCGCCTGAGGGCTACTCGTCCTCGCCCGGCGCCGGCAGGCGCTGGTCGATGGCCGCCTCGGCCTTCTCGTGCGTGCTGCGCATCGAGAGCGCCACCTCGGCGATGAGCAGGTTGCGGGCGTGGGCGTACAGCGTCTTCTCCGACGGCGACAGGTGCTTCTTCGACCGGCGGATGGCGAGGTTGCGCACGACCTCGGCGAGCTGCCACACGTCGCCGTCGTTCATGCGGCTCTGGTTGTTCTTCATCCGGCGGGAGAAGTTCGCCGGGATGCGCACGTCGTGGTCGGACAGCAGCTCGAACAGGTCGTCCAGCTCCTCCGCCGGCGTCGGCTCGCGCACGCCGACCTGCTCGGCCTCGTCGACCGGGACCCAGACGCGCAGGTCCTGCAGCTCGAGCTCGACCACCAGGTACTCGCGCTCGACGGCGCCCACCGTGCGCTTCTCGACGGCGACGACCCGGCCGGCGCCGTGCTGGGGGTAGATGACGGCATCCCCCTTCTTGAACGGCGATTCGACGGACGTGGTCGCAGGCGACATGTTCGCTCCTGTGGGGAAACCGGGCTCGAGGCGGACGAGCCCACCGCCCACCCTGGCGGCTCCGGACGCGAAATCCAACATCGCGAGGTAGGAAGGGAGGGCCACGACCACACCTCGGAGGGGGCGTCCACCCATGCAGCTCGGGATGATCGGACTCGGCCGGATGGGCGCCAACATGGCCGAGCGCCTCCGCCGCGACGGCCACGAGGTGGTGGGCTTCGACCCGTTCAGCGAGGCCACCGACGTCGCCTCGCTCGCCGAGCTGGTCGACGCGCTGCCGGCGCCGCGGGTCGTGTGGTCGATGGTGCCGGCCGGCGCGCCCACGGCCGAGACGGTCGACGCGCTGGCGGGCCTGCTCCGCCCCGGCGACGTGCTCGTCGAGGGCGGCAACTCCCGCTTCACCGACTCGATGGCCCGGGCCGCCCGGTACGCCGAAGCCGGCCTCGGCTTCGTCGACGCCGGCGTGTCCGGCGGCGTGTGGGGGTTGGATGCCGGCTACGCGCTCATGGTCGGCGGCGCCGACGAGCACGTCCGGCTCGTGTGGCCGCTCCTCGTGTCGCTCGCCCCGCCGGGCGCCGAGGAGACGGGGAAGGGGCTGGCCCACGTGGGCCGCGCCGGCGCCGGGCACTTCACGAAGATGGTCCACAACGGGGTCGAGTACGCGGTGATGCAGGCCTTCGCCGAGGGCTACGAGCTCATGGCGCGCCACGAGCTCGAGGTCGACGTGCCGGCCACGCTGCGCTCGTGGCAGGAGGGCTCGGTGGTCCGCTCGTGGCTGCTCGACCTGCTGGTCCGCGGCCTCGACGCGCACCCGGGCTTCGCCGACCTCGACGACGTGGCGCCCGACTCGGGTGAGGGACGCTGGACGGTGCAGACGGCGGTCGACGCCGGCGTGCCCGTGCCCACCATCGCGGCGGCGCTCTTCGCCCGCTTCGAGTCCCAGCACGAGGAGTCGCTGGCCATGAAGGCCGTCGCCGCGCTGCGCGAGCAGTTCGGCGGCCACGCCGTGGTCGTCGCCACCGACGCCCGCGACATGCCGGCAGGGGAGGGCGGCTGACGTGGCCACCGAGCGCTCCGACGCCATCGTCCTGTTCGGGGCCACCGGCGACCTGGCCCGCAAGAAGCTGCTCCCGGCGCTGTACCAGATGGTCGTCGACGGCTCGCTCGGCGAGGCGCCCGTGATCGGCGTGAGCTCCTCCGGCTGGGACGACGAGCGCCTGCGCGAGCGCATCCGCGAGTCGGTGGCCGAGCAGGTCGACGACCCCGACGAGGCCGCGCTCGCGTCGCTGTGCGAGCGGGCCCGCTACGTCGCCGGCGACTACCGGGAGCCGGGCACCTTCGACGAGCTGGCCGCCACGCTGGCCCGGTGCGGCGAGGGCATCTCGGCGCCGCTGTTCTACCTCGCCATCCCGCCGGCGCTGTTCGACGACGTGGTCGAGGGCATCGCCCGCGTGGGCCTGCACTCCCGGGGACGCGTCGTGGTGGAGAAGCCCTTCGGCCGCGACCGCGCCTCGGCCACCGAGCTCGACGACGTGCTGCACAAGGCGTTCCCCGAGGAGCGCGTGTTCCGCATCGACCACTTCCTCGGCAAGGAGGAGGTCGAGAACCTGCTCGTGTTCCGGTTCGCCAACTCGCTGCTCGAACCCGTGTGGAACCGGCACTTCATCTCGTCGGTGCAGATCACCATGGCCGAGGACTTCGGCGTCGGCAGCCGGGGGACGTTCTACGACTCGGTCGGCGCCCTGAAGGACGTGGTGCAGAACCACCTGCTGCAGATCGTGGCGTTCCTCGCCATGGAGCCGCCCGTCGGCCCCGATGCGCGGTCGCTGCGGGACGAGAAGGTGAAGCTGTTCCGACAGGTCGAGTCGTTCCGCCCGGACCAGCTCGTGCGGGGCCAGTACCGCGACTACGTGGACGAGGCCGGCGTGCAGCCGGGCAGCGACACCGAGACCTACGTGGCCATGCGCTTCGAGATCGACTCGTGGCGGTGGGCGGGCGTCCCGTGGCTCATCCGCACCGGGAAGTGCCTGCCGGTCACCCGCACCGAGGCCGTCGTCGAGTTCAACGCGCCGCCCCGCCTGCTGTTCGCGCCCGAGGGGTCCGAGGCGCCGCACCCGAACCACGTGCGGTTCCGGCTCAACGCCGATGCCGGCGTGACCTTCGGGCTCCAGGTGAAGCGCACCGGCGACGAGCTCGTCGCCCAGAACGCCGACCTCGACATGTCGTTCACCCACGACGAGCGGCGCCGGGGCGCCTACCAGCGCCTGCTCGAGGACGCCCTGGTCGGCGACGCCCGGCGCTTCGCCCGGGAGGACGGCATCGACCAGCAGTGGCGCATCGTCGACCGGGTGCTCGACGACCCGCCGCCCGTCGAGCTGTACCGCTCCGGCACGTGGGGCCCCCCGGGCGCCGACCGGCTGGCGGCCGACGTGGGCGGCTGGCACGACCCCACCTGAGCCAAGGTCGCCCGAGGCGGGTTGGGGCATGTGTCACACCGGTCCCGGGTCGGCGGCGACCCCTCACTATGGTCGCTGTCCGCGGGCGAGACCCCGGATCGGCGGAGGACTTGCATGGAGCACGAAGCCGAGCGCGCGCCGACCCGGCCGCCGCGGCGGCCGTGGACCCGGCCGGTGCACCCCACGCGCTTCCGGGCCCGCTCGCAGCCGTGGATCCCCGCGACGCTCGCCGCCCTGGTGCTGGTGCTCGCCGGCGCCGCCACCGGCGTCGCCCTCCTGGCCATCGTCGGGGTGGTGGTCGGCGCCTTCGCCGCCCGCAGCGCGTGGCGGCTCCGGCAGTCGCTGCGCCGGCTCGACCAGGTGGGCCTCACCCGCTGGTCGGCCAACGTGGCGATGATCCTGCTGCCCGACGACCTGCGCCGCCGGGGCATCGGGCACGTGCCGGTCCCCGACAACGTCGAGCGCACGCCGGAGGCGGTGCTGCGCCACGTGCTCGCCGACGAGGACCGCCGGCCCACCGTGGCGCCCTGGGCGCTCGATGACCCCGACCTGCCCCGCACCGGCGGCAGCCGAGCCACGTGGGCCGCGTGGGCGGCACCGGTCGCCGGCTTCGTCGGCTGGGTCGCCACCGCGCTCGTCGCCCTGGCGATCGACGCCGGCGCCATGAGCCGTGCGGTGGCGCTCGCCGTGGCCGCCCTGCCCGTGGCCTTCGCCGTGCTCGTCGTGGCCCGGTACCGCATCGCCATCCACCACGACGGGCGCCTCGAGATCCGCCGCCCGGTCGGCGAGCGGGTGCTGCACCTCGACCACGTGCTGCAGGTGAGCGGCTGGACCTGGTCGCTGGAGCGCCACCACACGGTCGACGGGCGTCCGGCGCTCCACGCCACCACCCTCAGCCTCGTGTTCGGCGACGGCACCCACGCCGCCCTGCACCCCGGGCACGCGCGTGACGACCAGATGATCGCCCAGGCGCTCCGCTTCTGGGCGGCGAAGACCGCAGCCGTGGTGACACCGGACGTCGCCTACGCCCTGGGCTTCACCAGCGACCCGCGGGACGACGGTCCGGTGCGCCTCGCCCACGACGACCGCTGGATGCGCCGCCCGGCCCGCCGGCTGCGCACCGCCGCCGCCCACCTCGGCGCCGCCACCACCCCGCTCCAACCCCTCGTCCTCGGCATCGGCACGCTCCTCCTGCTCCGCTGACCCACGCCCCCGGGCGGCCGGGCGTCGTCTGGGGTCCGCCGTTCGCACCCGGTCCGGGTTCCGGCGTCGTGGTCTGGGTCGGGAAGGCGGGTTGCACCGGCCTCCTGCACCCAG